>NZ_JBEOVF010000016.1:0-181860 GCF_040295365.1 Streptomyces sp. NPDC002838
GCATCGGCCCAGCACCGTCGCCAGAGAAGATCTCCTCGTGGTGGGACAGGTTCACCAAGATCTGCTCCCACGCGTCGAATACGGCGGCCCCACTGTAACGGCCCGGCCCAACACCCAGACGTGACCCGGCCGTTTGACTGTCGCCACCCTGTCCGCCGATGTCTCCGACGGCCACCTCGTGCCAGGGAACGCACACCCGGACGCCGCCTGACTGCCATAGTCAAATAACAGTTGCATGCCCGACCGGGAGACCGAGTGAAGCATGTTCCCGAGCCGCAGATGGATCCCGCCCGCCCTGACTGCGAGGGCCACGGACGGGCTCGCAGTCCCCGCACCAACGGGGCGGCGGCCGGCTGGGCCGGGGAGTAGCCGGCGATACCCAGGCCGCCCCCAAAGCGCAGCGCATGGTCAGGACGCCATCGGCCTCAGTCATCAGAGGTCCGCCTGCGCGGGAAGCGGAACCTGGTGGCATTGCGGGCGCGCGCCTCTCGCCTCTTACAGGACTTGGCGAAGGACAGCCTCATCCACGCGGTGGAGGAACGAATCCGCAGCCATCCAGCGACGCTCTCAGCCGGTGTCAGCCCTCAGTGGCCCTGCATACGCGGTCAGGTCATCGACGACGCCTACCTGGCCGCGTCCTAGGTATGAAACTGCCGGATGTTGCCAGCAGGACCGCCAAGCCCAGCGACGCCTGGAGATAGGCGCAGACCGTGTCCCCGCTGGTCGGGCAGTACCCGGCGATGGAATCAGCCGCAGAACCTGCTCCCGCTCGGATCCACGACCATCAGGCGTCGCGGGCCGTGCTCTTCCTCAACGATGCCTGCGATCTCTACGAGTGGGGCCGCGCGATCTCGGCCTCGATCTGTTCGACACGCTCGCCATGGCACGCGATGGGCGAGCCAGAGCTTCAGCAGCTTGGCCTGACGGTCACAGAAAACCGAACACATCCTCTGGCTCAGCGCTCCCGACGGGCACCCGCTCAGGCGAGGGTGACCTCGACGGGCAGTTTCTTGATGCCGTTGACGAAGTTCGAGCGCACGCGCGGCACGTCGCCGGCCAGACGGATACTTGCCAGACGCGGGATGAGTTCCTCGAACATGATCCGGATCTCGGTGCGGGCGAGCAGGTTGCCCAGGCACAGGTGCGGGCCGCCCTTGCCGAAGGTGACGTGGTCGTTGTGCTGCCGGGCGACGTCGAAGTCGTACGGGTTGCCGAAGACCTCCTCGTCGCGGTTGCCGGAGGCGAACCACATCACGACCTTGTCGCCCTCCTTGACCCGCTTACCGCAGAGTTCGACGTCGCGGGTCGCGGTGCGGCGGAAGTGGTAGACGGGCGAGGCCCAGCGCAGGAACTCCTCGACCGCGGTGGGGATCAGGGAGGGGTCCTCCTGGAGGCGGGCGAGCTGCTCGGGGTGCTGGAGGAGGGCCAGCATCGAGTGGGTGATGGTGTGCCGGGTGGTCTCGTTGCCCGCCACGACCAGGAGCAGGAAGTAGTTGTCGAAGTCCTGGTCGGAGAGCGGGACCCCGTCTCGTGGGGTGGTGTTGACGAGCTTGGAGACGAGGTCGTTCCCCCCGCCGCCTCGTCGCTGCCGGGCCAGTTCCCGCCCGTACTCGAAGACCTCGAGGGAGGCGGGCGAGCGGAACGGCAGGTCGCGGTACTTCTCGCTCTCCTCGCTGTGCAGCAGCACGTCGGCGTAGTCGGGATCGGTGTTGCCGATGATCCGGTTGCCCCAGTCGATGAGCCGCTGGTTGTCCTCGTGCGGTACGTCGAGGAGGCGGGCGAGGACGTTGATGGGGAAGTCGGCGGAGACCTCCTCGACGAAGTCGAAGCTGCCCTTGGTGAGGGCCGCGTCCAGGGTCTTCGCCGTCAGACCGCGCAGAAAGTCGCCGTAGCTGTTGATGACAGCCGCCCCGAACTGCCGCTGGATCACGCTGCGCAGCGCACGGTGGCGGACGCCGTCCAGCTCCAGGATGGAGGCCCGCTTCTTGATCTGGTCGTCGTCGACCTCTTCGAGGTTGACGAACCTGGTGGAGGTGAAGGTCTCGGCGTCGCGGTCGACACGGGCGATGTCCGCGTGCCGGGTCACGGCCCAGAACCCGGAGTTGGGGGCCTCCTCGGGCTGCCAGTGGACGGGGTCTTCGTGGCGCAGGGTGTGGAACATGCGCCAGGGCGTGACGCCGTCCGCGAAGTGGTCGAGGTCGGCGAGGTTCACCTGGTCGAGCGGGAGGGGCTCGGCGAGGGCGGCGCGCAGCTCGGCGCCCGTGGCGGGAGTGGTGGCGGGAGTGGCGGGGCTGGTCATGGCTGGGGAACTCCTGGGCGGACTCGGGCCTTGAGAGACTGGCTGGGCGGTCGAAAGGGGCGTCCGGCCTACAGGTGGTGGGCGTACTCGGTGAACTCCCAGTCGGTGACGTGTCGCCCGAAGCGTTCGACCTCGTCCCGCTTGTAGGTGAGGAAGGACGTGGTGAAGGCCTTGCCGAGGAGGTCGGTCAGGGCGGTGTCCGCCTCCAGCGCGTCGAGCGCGGCGGACAGGCTCATGGGCAGCACGGCCGACTTGCCGGTGTCGTAGCCGTAGCCCTCCAGCGGCGCCGGCGGCTCCTCGCCCGCCTCGATGCCGAGCAGCGCCGCGGCGAGGGTCCCGGCGATCAGCAGGTAGGGGTTGGCGCTGGCGTCACCCAGCCTGAGTTCCAGCCGGGCGCCGGAGCCGCGCTCGGGCGGGATGCGGACCATGGCGCTGCGGTTGTCCAGGCCCCAGTCGATCAGCCAGGGGGCGAGGGTGTCGGGGCCGAAGCGTTTGTAGGAGTTGACCGTCGGGTTGGCCAGCGCGGCGAAGGCGGGCGCGTGCGCGAGGATGCCGGCAGCGGCGTGCCGGGCCTCGGCCGACAGTCCGTGGGCGCCTGCGGGGTCGTCGAAGGCGTTGCGGCCTTCGGCGTCCTCGCACGAGAGGTGGAGGTGGAAGCCGGAGCCGCCGGCGTCGTTGAAGGGCTTGGCCATGAAGGTGGCGAGACGGCCTTCCCTGCGGGCCAGCTCCTTGATGGCGGCCTTGAAGCGGAAGGCCCGGTCGGCGGCCGACAACGCCTCCGAGTGCAGCAGGTTGATCTCGAACTGTCCGCCGTCGAACTCGTGGTTTCCGCTGAGCACGCCGATGTTCAGGTCCCGGACGTGCCGCAGCGTGCGCAGGAGGTGGTTGTCGGGGTCGGCGCGCAGCCCTGCCGTGTAGACGACACCGGTCTCCCGTCCGTACCGGCGCCAGCCTCCGGCGGGGTCCGGCTCGCACAGGAAGTACTCCAGCTCGGGTCCGACGACCGGCCGCAGGTTCAGCTCCTGGCATCGGGCGAGGACGCCCCGCAACAGGTCGCGCGGCGACTCGGGCGCCGCCGATCCGGTGGCCGGGTCGACGACGTCCGCGAGACACGTGGCGACACCCGGCTCCCACGGCAGCGCGGCCAACGTGTCGAGATCCGGTCGCACGGTGATGTCCGGCAGGCCGGCGTCCAGACCGCCGCCGACCGGCACGACATCGCCCTGCGGGCTGGTGTGGTAGACGGCCCGGCAGAAGGCGAGCCCGTGGTCCATGGCGCGGGGCAGCTCCTCGAGCAGCACGTCACGGGCACGCTCGGTGCCGAGGAGGTCGGGGTAGGTCACCCGGACCACGTCGATACCGTCGGCGGCGAGCCGCTCCATGTGCCGACGGATGTCTGGGGTGTCGTGAGCGCTCACCGATTCTCCTCGGGCGGATGGGGTGGGTGGCGGGAGGACGACGCGAGCCGGAGTGCGGGGCGGAACAGGGGGCTCGGCCCAGTCGTTTGACTCCGAACGGTATGGAGGGTGTTCACCGTCACGCAAGGGGCCGTCCCAAAAATTTATCCATCTGGACAGGTATTGACCAGGGCCGAGCCACTTCCTATGTTGTTTGAAGCCAAACGAGCTAGGGAGGTGCAGCTCCTTCGCACCCCTGTGACCGAGGGGCCTGGTCGCACTGTGGTCGGGCCCCTCCCCACCCCCTTCACCCTGCTCCGACGCCCTCACCCTCTGGAGGAACGGCCATGAAGGTCGTCGTCGACATGAACAAGTGCCAGGACCACGGCCAGTGCGTCTTCGCGGCCCCGGACGTCTTCTCGATGGACGACGACGGTCACCTCGCGTACTTGCCCGACCCGGACGCCGCTCAGCGCGACGAGGTCGAGGAGGCCGCCGACGTGTGCCCGCTCCAGGCCATCCGGATCGAGGACTGAGCACCGTGACCGGACGCATCCTCGTCACCGGGGCCTCCCTGGGCGGCCTGCGGGCCGCCGAACAGCTGCGCGCGGCGGGCTGGACCGGCGCCGTCACGGTTGTCGGGGACGAGCCCCACATGCCGTACAACCGGCCACCGCTGTCCAAGGAAGTACTCGCCGGCAAGGCGCCGTTCGCGTCCGTGGCCTTCACCCCCAAGGCGGCCGCGGCCGACGTGGAGTGGCGCCTGGGCACGAGGGTCGTCGCGGCCCGGCTCGCCGAGCGGACGGTCGAACTCGACGACGGCTCGACGATCCCGTACGACGGACTGGTGGCCGCCACCGGTATGCGGCCCCGACGGCTGCGCTGCCCGGGACCCCTCGCCGGCCGCCACACGGTCCGTACGCTCGCCGACGCCCAAGGGCTGCGCGAGGCGCTGACCCGACCGGGTACGCGGGTGGTCGTGGTCGGTGCCGGTTTCATCGGCTGCGAGGTCGCCGCCACGGCTGCCGGGCTCGGTGTCGCCGAGGTGACCGTCGTCGACCCCCTGCCGTTGCCCATGGTCGGGCCGCTCGGCGCGCTCCTCGCCCGTGCGCTGGTGAGGCGGCACGAGGAGCGCGGGGTGCGATTCGCGCTCGGCGTCGGCGTGACCGGCTTCGAGGGCGAGGACCGGGTCACCGGCGTGCGCCTGGCCGACAAAACCGTGCTGCCCGCCGACGTCGTGGTCGAGTCCGTCGGCTCGGTCGCCAACGTCGAGTGGCTGGAGGGCAACGGGCTCGACCTGTCCGACGGCGTGCTCACCGACGAGCAGCTGCGGGTCGGAGGGCGGCCGGAGGTGATCGCGGTCGGTGACGTGGCGCGTTTCCCCAACGCCCGCTACGACGGCGTACCGCGCCGGGTCGAACACTGGTCGATCCCGACCGACACCGCCAAGCACGCCGCCAAGGCCCTTGTCACCCATCTCAGCGGCGGCGGCAAGGAGTTGGCTCCCTTCGCCCCCCTGCCCACGTTCTGGAGCGACCAGCACGAGTTCCGGCTGCAGTCCTTCGGGGCGCCCGTCCTCGGTCTGGACGACGTCCGTGTCCTCGACGGTGATCCGGAGGGTGACGTCCTGGTCGGCTACCACGTCGACGGACAGCTGACCGGAGTCGTCGCGCTCGGCGGCCACGCCGTCGCCACGAGCGCAGCCCGTTACCGCGCCCAGCTGTTGAAGCAGCCCGCCCTCACCTCGTAAGGAATCCTGGCCATGACCACCGTCCGCGGTTACTTCCACCCCAGGACGGCGACGGGCACCTCGTCGCTGATTCCCTCGCCGCCCTGGCACTACTCCGGAGACCTGCTCACCGTCGAGTACCGCACGGATCCCGCGCGGGTGCGTGAACTGCTGCCGGAGCCACTGGAGTTGGCCGAGGAGGACCCCGGCGCGGTGGCGCTGATCTGGGCCGACTGGCAGTCCTGCTCGGGGTCCGGGGAGGAGCTGCTGGATCCGGTGCGCTCCCAGTACAAGGAGGCCTTCGCCGTCGTGCGCTGCTCGTTCCGCGGGCAGACCTACTCGCGCTGTGTGTACATCTGGGTCGACAAGGACTTCGCGATCGCGCGCGGTCTGCACCAGGGCTATCCGAAGAAGCTCGGGTCGATCCATCAGACACGTCCGCATCCGTACGGGCCCGCTCCGCGGATCACGACGGGGGCGCGTTTCGGGGCCACACTGGCCGCGGCTGACCGGCGTCTCGCCCACGCCGTGGTGACGCTGCGGGAGCCGTCGGAGACGAACGGGTTCGTCAACGGGCATCCCATGGCCCACCACCGGTGGCTGCCGTCCATCGAGAAGGGCAAGGGGCCGGCTCTGGACGAGCTGATCGAGACGGGGGCGGCGTCCTTCGAGGCCGGGCAGCCGTGGGCCGGTGATGCCGAGCTGGAGCTCTTCGAGGCGCCCACCGAGGAGTTGGCCCGGCTGGAGATCCGGGAACCGATCGCCGCGTACTACCGGCAGGTCGGGGTCGTGTGGGACGGGGGGCGCTTGCTGGAGTCCGGTACGTCGCAAGCGTCTGCCGGGTGAGCCCGGTGGCCGGCTGCGGGCCCGTCGTGGCCGGTCGCGCCCGCGCGGCGGAGCCGCATACCTGATACAGCCCCGCGCCCCTGGTGGGCGCACCTGTCCCTCGTTCGATTGGAGCCCTTCTCATGTCTGACAAGATCACTGTCGCCGGCGTCTCCGTCGACACCAGGCACTGGATCGGCGGTGAGCGCGTCGCCTCCACAGAGACGTTCACCGATGTCTCGCCGATCGACGGAAGCGTCCTCGGGGAGATCTCTCGCGGTAGGGCTATGGAGGCTGCCGCGGCCGTGGCCTCCGCCAAGGCCGCCTTCCCCGCCTGGGCCGTCACCCCCCGTGCCGAACGCGCCCGCATCCTGCACGCCGTCGCCGACGGCGTCGAGAAGCGCCTCGAAGAGCTCGCCGTCGTCGAGACCACCGACAACGGCGCCCTGCTCCGCTCCCACCGCCGCGGCGTGATGCCCCGCGTCGCCCACAACTTCCGCTTCTTCGCCGACTGGTTGCTGCGACTGGACCACGAGGACTTCACGACGTACACGAGCGGCTCCGCCGCGGGGCGCGGCCACACCAACCACGTCAGCTGGGACCCGGCGGGCCCGTCCGTACTGATCACCCCGTGGAACGCCCCGCTGATGCTGGCCACCTGGAAGGTCGCGCCCGCCCTCGCCGCCGGCAACACCGTGGTCCTCAAGCCCGCCGAGTGGTCACCGCTCACCGCGTCACTCCTCGCCGACATCGCGGCGGCGGCCGGACTGCCGGCCGGTGTCCTCAACGTCGTGCAGGGCCACGGCTCGGAGATCGGCGACGCTCTCACCTCCCACCCGGACGTACGCCGGATCAGCTTCACCGGTTCCGTGCCGACAGCGCGGCGGATCGCCGCGTCGGCTGCCGCCAACCTCACCCCGCTGAGCCTCGAACTCGGCGGCAAGTCACCCCTGTTGGTCTTCGCCGACGCGGATCTCGACCTGGCCGTCGATCTCGCCGTCGAGCAGTACGACAACGCCGGGCAGGTCTGCCTCGCCGGGACCCGCCTCCTGGTCCAGGAGACGATCGCCGAGGAGTTCACCCGCCGCTTCGTCGAAAAGGCGGCCCGGCTCACGCAGGGGGACCCACGCGACGAGGTCACCGACATCGGCCCCACCATCCACCCTCGCCAGCTGGAGAAGATCGACGGCTTCGTACGGCGGGCGACCGCGGCCGGAGCCCGCGCGGTCATCGGCGGCCACCGCGGGGACGGCCAGTACTACGCGCCGACACTCCTCACCGATGTCGCCCAGGACAGCGAGATCGTGCAGGAGGAGGTCTTCGGACCAGTGCTCACCCTCCAGACCTTCGCCACCGAGGAGGAGGGCGTCCGGCTCGCCAACGACACCCGCTTCGGCCTGGCCGCCACCGTCGCCACCGGCGACCCCGACCGCGCCGACCGCGTCACCGCCCAGCTCGTCGCCGGCACCGTCTGGGTCAACTGCTTCTTCGTACGCGACCTCCAGGCACCCTTCGGCGGCTCCCGCCTCTCCGGCGTCGGCCGCGAGGGCGGTACCTGGAGCTTCGACTTCTACTGCGACCTGAAGAACACCGTCACCGCCCCGGAGGGATGGCAGGACCATGGGTGAAATCGTCGGGGCGGGCCTGCTCGCCCACGTCCCCACCATCGTGCTGCCCGAGGCGGACCGCCTG
The DNA here is from genome assembly GCF_040295365.1 of Streptomyces sp. NPDC002838. Lineage (NCBI taxonomy): Bacteria > Bacillati > Actinomycetota > Actinomycetes > Kitasatosporales > Streptomycetaceae > Streptomyces > Streptomyces sp. NPDC002838. The sequence goes on from NZ_JBEOVF010000016.1 coordinate 7,943, forward strand.
GAGCTCAACGAGGGCAAGGAGATCACCCTCGTCACCGGCCTCCACCAGCTCCGCAGGGAGGTCTTCGAACGCGATGCCGCCAACGACTACGACACCGTCGTCGTCCTCGACTCCCACTGGGCCACCACCGTCGAGTTCGTCGTCACCGCGCAGGCCCGCCGCGCCGGTCTGTTCACCTCCGAGGAGCTGCCGCGCGGCATGTGCCGCATGCCGTACGACTTTCCCGGCGACCCCGAACTCGCCCACAGCATCGCCTCGTTCGCCGACCGGCACGGCACCTGGATCACCCCGATCGAGGACGACTACCTGCCGATCTACTACGCCACCGTCAACCTCTGGAAGTTCCTCGGCGAGGGCCTGCCCGACAAGCGGTGGGTCACCATCGGGGTCTGTCAGACCGGCGACATGGAGGACCACCTGCGCCTCGGCCGCGCGCTGGCCGACGGTATCGCCGCCACCCCCGGCCGCCGCGTGCTGGTGATCGCCTCCGGCGCGCTCTCGCACACCTTCTGGCCCCTGCGCGAAATCCGCGACCACGAGGCCAGCGACCCGGTCCACATCCGCACGCCTCAGGCCCGTGAGGCCGACTACGAGCGCATCGCCTGGTTCAAGGAGGGGCGTCACGACAAGGTGCTCGCCACCATGGACGAGTTCTGGAAGTACAAGCCCGAGGCGAAGTTCTTCCACTACCTGATGATGGCCGGCGCTCTCGGCGAGCAGGCGTGCACCGCGAAGGCCCGGCAGTACGGCGAGTACGAGAACTCCGTGGGCACCGGCCAGGTGCACCTCTGGTTCGACCGCCCCACGGACGGGTGGACCGGTGCCGGTCTCCCGACGCCCCCGTCGCCCCGCACCCCGAACAGCCGCGACTAGACGCCCCCTGAGAGGCCTGCCATGCCCGAGTACCGCCGCATCCTCCTGGACGGCGCCGCCGTCCAGGTCACCGTCGAGGGCGAAGAGCTCGTCGCCGGGGACGGCCGCCGCGTGAAGATCGAGGAGGCGCACCATCTGCCCCCGGTCGTCCCTTCCAAGGTGATCGCCGTCCACCTCAACCACCGCAGCCGCGTCGACGAGTTCCGCATCGACCTCCCCGACACACCCACCTACTTCCACAAGCCGACCTCCGCCCTCAACTCGCACACGGGCGCCGTCGTCCGCCCCGAAGGTTGCAAGTGGCTCAACTACGAAGGCGAGGTCGCCATCGTCATCGGGAAGACCGCCCGCAACATCTCCCCGGCCGAGGCAGGCGAGTACATCGCGGGCTACACCGTCGCCAACGACTACGGCTTGCACGACTTCCGGGACACCGACGCCGGCTCCATGCTCCGCGTCAAGGGCTCCGACACCCTCTGCCCGCTCGGCCCCGGCCTGGTCACCGACTGGGACTTCCACGGCAAGCGGCTGCGGACCTACGTCAACGGCGAGGTCGTCCAGGACGGCTCGACCGACGAGATGAAGTGGGACATGCACTACCTCGTCGCCGACATCGCCCGCACCATCACCCTGTATCCCGGCGACGTCCTGCTCTCCGGGACGCCGGCCAACTCCCGGCCCGTACAGCCCGGGGACGTCGTCGAGGTCGAGGTCGAGGGCCTCGGCCGGCTCACCAACCACGTCGTCACCGGCCCCGCCCCTGTCCGTACCGATGTCGGCGCCCAGCCCACCGAGTCCGAGGAGGTGCTGTCCACGGCGCTCGGCGGCGACTGGGAGTTCCGTGGCATCCGCCCGCCCCGGCGATGAGCGGCTGCGGCGTGGCGCCGGGGCGCGTCGAGGAGGCAGGCCGGTGCGGTACCGCGGCACCGCCCTCGGTGCGCGGACGGCCAGGTAGGGTCGCAGCCATGACCGAGTCCGCGCCGCTCCCCGAAGGGCGAGAGCCACGCCGGCGCATGAGCTACGGGGAGGGCCGGGAAGCCCTGCTCAACGCCGCCGTGCGGGTCGTGGCCCGCGGCGGGCTGCGCAAGCTCACCTACCGGGCTGTCGCGCAGGAGGCGGGGGCCACGCACGGGCTGGTGGTCCACCACTTCGGCTCGCGGGACGCGCTGATCGAGGAGGCGCTCGCCCACGCGATCCGCACCTCGCTGAACACCAGTGCACTCGAACCCGAAACCGGCGAGGTCGCCGACTTCTCGGTCGGACTGTCCGAGATGGTCACGGCCGATCCGGACATCCAGGCCTTCCAGTACGAGCTCCTGCTGGAGTCCCGACGCCGGCCCGAACTGCTGCCGCAGGTCCGGGCGTTGTACGACGGCTACTTCAACGCCACGGAGCGCGAGCTGTCCCGGATCCTCCCCCGCGACGCCGGTCACCCCCTGACCCGACTGGTCTTCGCCGCCCTGGACGGGCTCGTGCTGCACCAGCTCGTCTTCGGCGAGCCCGAGGTCACGGACGCGGCCGTCGAGGAGCTGCGCCGTCTGCTCCGGCTGCTTCAAGCACCCGAGCCCACCGGTCGGGAAACCGGCTCGCAGACCGACGGCTGACCCCTGGACCTGGTCTTGCCGAGGCCCTGGACGTCGTTGGTCCAGGGCCTCTTGCGTGCCGAATCCTCACCCGCCCCCTTGCCAAACGGATAGTTCCTGCCCACCATAAGGCAACTCGTTTGACCCGAAACGAACTCTTTCCCTCCCTGGCAGGTGATCCGAGTGGACAGTCAGACAGCGGTCGACAGCCAGACCGCGGCCGGCGCCTCCACCGCAGGCAAGCTCAAGCCCAACTCCCTCGGCGTTCTGGGCATCCTCTTCTTCGTCCTCTCCGCCCAAGCGCCGCTCACCGGCATCGCGGGCTCCGTCCCCATATCCGTCGCCATCGGCAACGGCCCCGGCGCCCCTGCCGCCTACACGGCGGCCGGCGTGATCACCCTGCTGTTCTCGGTCGGCTTCGTGGCCATGGGCCGCCACGTGGTGAACGCCGGCGCCTTCTACACGTACATCGGCAAGGGCCTCGGCCGTCCTCTCGGCACCGGGAGCGCCGGGATCGCGCTGTTCGCCTACTGTGCGATCCAGGCCGCCATGTACGGCCTGTACGGGGCGACCGTGAGCGGCCTGCTGGCGGACCACACGGGGGCGGACGTGCCCTGGTGGGTGTGCGCGGTGGTGACGATGGCGGTCGTCCAGGCCCTGGGGGCTTCGGGGATCGAGATGGGCGCCAGGGTGCTGGCGGTCCTCGTGCTGGCCGAGTTCAGCATCCTGGCCGTCTTCGCACTGGTCACCTTCTTCAAGGGCGGCGGACCCGAGGGGCTCGGATTCACTCAGTCGTTCTCACCGGGAGCAGCCCTGAGGGGGGCACCGGGCGTGGCACTGATGTTCGCCGTGGCGTCGATGGTCGGCTTCGAGGCCACCGCGATCTACGGCGAGGAGGCGCGCGAGCCGCGCAGGACGGTGCCGCGTGCCACATACCTGGCCGTTGCACTCGTCACCGGCTTCTTCGCCTTCACCTCCTGGATGCTGATCTCCGCTCACGGCGCCTCGAACGCGACCGCGGCGGCCGGCCAGGCACTGGAGAGCGGCGACTCGACAGGCTTCGTCTTCGCACCGATCGCGGACCAGTTCGGCACCTGGGTGAACGACGTCCTGCCCTTCCTGCTGGCCACCTCCCTCTTCGCCGGCATCCTCGCCTTCCACAACTCCGCCAACCGCTACCTGTTCTCCCTCAGCCGCGACGGACTGCTGCCCCGCCGACTGACGTCGATCAACCGCCACCACTCCCCCGGCGTGGCGGGTTGGGTCCAGACGGCCGTCGCTGTTCTCCTTGTCGTCCCTTTCGCGCTGGCCGGCCAGGATCCGGTACTGACCCTGTTCTCCTGGGGCAGTGGAGTGGCCGTCCTGGGGATCATGCTGCTGTACTTCCTGACCTCGGTCTCCGTGCTCGTCTTCTTCCGCCGGGAACGCCTGGACACCCGGCCCTGGAACACCCTGATCGCCCCCGCCCTGGGCGCCCTCGGCATCGTCGGCGCGATCTGGCTCATCGTCGAGAACTTCACGACACTCATCGGCGGGGAACGGAGCACGGCCATCTGGCTGGAACTGACCGTCCCGGCGGTCCTGCTCGCGGGAGTGGTCGCGGCCCGGCTCACCCGCGACAGGGCGACCGCCGACGGCTGACGGGCATCGTCCGGCCGGGCGGGGACCGGTCACGACGGACGAGGTCACGGCGGACGAGGTCACGGCGAGGCGCGCGTTCCGGCGCGGAGGGGCGGCAGCAGCCCGGCGGGGGGCGGCGCCGGCCCCCGCGAGCCTTCAGTCGGCCGCGTAGGCAACCCGATCGAGGAAGCCGTCGACGAGGTGGCGGGCGTTCGCGCGAGCAGCCGGTTCCATGGCACGGCTGCGGGCGAGCAGCTCGTCGGGGTCCAGGCCCTGCCACACACACTGCTCCGCACCGCCCAGCGCGAGCCAGCCGCTCAGCATCCGCGTGGTGACTTCCGGATGGAACTGCACCCCCAGACTCCGTCCGGCCCGGAACGCCTGCACACACACCTCGTTACGGGCGACCACGTGGGCCTCGGGCGGCGGGACGCAGCGGTCGTAGTGCCATTGGAGCCAGGGCCCGCGGCCCACCAGAGAGGGGTCGTGCGTATCGACCTCCGTCCAGCCGATCTCGGGGCGCGAGGACGCCTCGACCGACCCGGCGGCGGTGAGCGCCTGGGCGCCGAAGCAGACGCCGAGCACGGGGACGGCGAGGTGCTGAGCCTTGCGCAACAGCGCCGGCTCGCCGCCGATCCAGCCACCCACCGCCGTCTCGTCGTAGACCGACCAGGGAGCTCCGAGCGACACGATCAGGTCCCAGTCCCCGGCATCGGGGAAGTCGAAGGTCACATCCGTCGCGTGGCGGCGCTCTTCGGGTACGACCGTCACGGCGGTGAGGTCGTATCCGCGCTCCGTGAGCCGGGCACCGACCAGCCCGGGCTCCGTCACGTGGTCGTGCTGAACGACGAGTGCGCGCACGGCGGGCGCTCCTTCCCGGTCCCGTGGACCTGCCTGAACGGCTCCCATGACCCCTTGTGGCGGCCTCACATCGATCATATCGTTTGACTTCAAATGTCTTTCTGGAGGCCACACATGCTGGACATCGCCCATGACGAGTGGCTGCGCCGGGCCAAGGCCCTGGAAGAGTCCGGCGCCCACCACATCGACGGCGACGACGAATACGGCGGAGGAGCGACCTATCCGGCCGTCTCGCCCCGGGACGGCCGCGTACTGGCGCAGATCGCCGACGGGGGCGCCGATGAGATGGACGCAGCGGTGGCGGCCGCCCGCCGGGCCTTCGACTCAGGGCCGTGGCCACGCCTGGCACCCGCCGAGCGGGGCCGGGTCCTGGTACGGGTCGCCGATCTGCTGGAGGAGCGGCGGGAGGAACTCGCCCTTGCCGTCAGCCTGGAGATGGGCAAGCCCATCACGGACGCGTACGAGATCGAACTGCGCGCGGCCGTCACCACGTTCCGCTGGTACGGGCAGCTGGCCGACAAGCTCACCGACGAGTCCCCGCACACCGCCCCCGACGCCCTCGCACTCGTCACCCGGGAACCGGCCGGCGTGGTCGGCGCGGTGGTGCCCTGGAACTTCCCTTTGACGCTGGCGGGGTGGAAGGTGGCCCCGGCCCTGGCGGCCGGGTGCACCGTCGTCCTGAAACCGTCGGAGAACTCACCGCTGTCCGCGCTGCTGCTGGCGCGGATCGCGACCGAGGCCGGGCTGCCGCCGGGCGTGCTCAACGTGGTCAACGGCAAGGGGCCGGTGGCCGGACGGGCGATCGGCCTGCACCCCGACGTCGATGTGCTGGCCTTCACCGGCTCCACCGCCGTCGGCCGCCACTTCCTGCACTACGCCGCCGACTCCAACCTCAAGCGTGTCTGGCTGGAACTCGGGGGCAAGTCGCCCAACATCGTCCTTCCCGACGCCCCCGACCTGGACCGGGCCGCCGCCACCGCCGCCTGGGGCATCTTCTTCAACCAGGGTGAGATGTGCACGGCTCCCTCCCGGCTGCTGGTGCACTCCTCGATCGCCGAACGCGTCACGGAGGCCGTCGTGACCAGGGCACGCGAACTGCGCGTGGGCGACCCCCTCGACCCCGCCACCGAGATGGGCGCGCTGGTCGGCGAGAGCCACCTCGGCCGCGTCCTGGACCACATCGGCACTGGGCGGGAGGAAGGCGCCCGGCTGCGCACCGGCGGCGAGCGCATCCTCACGGGCACGGGAGGCACGTACCTGGAACCGACCGTCTTCGACGGCGTCGATCCCGGCATGCGACTGGCCCGCGAGGAGATCTTCGGTCCCGTCCTGTCCGTGCTCGCCTTCGACGACCTGGACGAGGCGGTACGGCTCGCCAACGCCACCGAGTACGGCCTCGCCGCCGGCCTGTGGACCTCCGACCTCTCCACCGCGCACAAGGTCTCCCGGGCGTTGAAGGCGGGCACGGTCTGGGTCAACTGCTACGAGGAGGGCGACCTGACCGTCCCCTTCGGCGGCATGAAGCAGTCCGGAAACGGCCGCGACAAGTCCGTCCACGCCCTGGAGAAGTACACCGAGCTCAAGGCCACCTGGATTCAGCTGTGACCCGCACCGCTCTCCGTCCCCTGATCGCGATCCCCGCCCGCTTCTCCGCCACGACCTCCGCCCTGCGATACGCCGCCGAGGTCAACGCCCGCGCCCTGATCGAGGCCGTGTGGCGGGCTGGCGGCGAACCGACGACCATCCACCCGGCGGACAGCGAGGTCGCCGCCAGGCTCGCCCGCTTCGACGGGGTCTTGCTCCCCGGCGGCGGAGACCTCGCCCCCCACCGGTACGGCGCTGCCGACACCCACGACAGCGTCTACGACGTCGACGACCTTCAGGACGCCTTCGACCTCGAAGTCGCCCGCCAGGCGCTGAACTCGGGCCTGCCGCTGCTGGCGGTCTGCCGTGGCCTGCAGGTCGTGAACGTCGCCCTCGGCGGCACCCTGGAACAGGACATGGGCGGCCCCGAGCGGGAACACCGGCACGTCCTGCACCCGGTGGCGATCCGACGCGGCACCCTGCTGGAACAGGCCACCGGCGTGGAGAAGACGGAGGCCTCCTGCTACCACCACCAGCGGGTCGACCGCCCCGGCACGAGACTGGAGGTCACCGCGCGCGCCGCCGACGGCACGGTGGAAGGCCTCGAACTCCCTGGGGGCCGCGGGTGGTTCACGGCCGTGCAGTGGCACCCCGAGGACACCGCCCATGAGGACCCCGCTCAGCAGGGGCTCTTCGACGCCCTCGTACAGGCCGCCCGCGGCAGACGCTGACCGCGGTGGGGGGCTTCGGGTGCCGGCAACCGGCGCCCGACGACACCGCGTTCGGGCGGGCGCCCGGGGCCACCTCCTCGGCAGCCGGATTGGTTCTTCGGGCCGGCGGGCCGACGCGGACCCGCCGGGTTTCAGGCCTTCGCGCGGCGTCCGCTGCGGCGTGGTGCGGGCTCGGCGCCGTCGAGAAGAGCGACACGGCGCTCCTCACCCTCTTCCTCGACCTGACGCACGACCCTGCGCAGCCCCTCCGCGACGCTGCGGCACTCCTCGTCGCTGAGCCGGCCCGCGACGAAGGCCTCCTCCTCATTGAAGGCCGGGAACAGCCGCCGCATCAGCGCCTCGCCCTCTTCGGTCAGGCTGAGCAGCACCAGCCTGCCGTCGGACGGGTGGCCGGCCCGCCGCACGAGCCCCCGCCGCTCCAGCGTCCGCGAGACCCCGGTGAGCGTGCCCTTGGAGATCCCGGCCTCCTCCGCGACATGCCGGGTCTCCGACTCGCCCCACACCCAGACCACCCAGAGCACGACGAACGCCGTCCAGGTCAGGTCCGCCCCGCGCAGCACGGAGTTCTCCAGATGCTGCCGGACCGCCGAGGCGGCGCGGTAGATGTTGGCGACGACGGCCATCTGCTCCCGGCGCAGCGGGATGCCGCCGAGCTTGGCCTCGGCCAGCTTCTCGGCTTCGGCGATGGATCGCTGGCCCGGCATGGGCACACTCCTTCGGCCACGGGGTGCGTGGATCGCGAATGTTGTTCGGACTCAAATTGTACGAAAGGACAGATCCGACCAAGAGTCCGCTACCCGGAGAGCATGACGGCCCCACATGTCATGCCGGTGGGGCGTCACCGCGCAACCCACCGGCCGACCGGGTCACCCGCTCCGTCAAGCAGTGAGCGCTTCCACGCGGCGCATCACGTCACGGCAGAACGCGCCGATCGCGTCCGGGTCGTCGATGAACTGGTTCGGCTTGACGCAGAACGTGGTGAAGCCCTGCTCCAGTTGTTCCGGGATACCCGCGAGCGCCGCGCCGAGGTCCGCCGTGGAGTGGTCGTCGGGGAACGTGGCCTGAGTACCGCCGATCATCTCCAGCTCGGCGATGTCCCGGCCGGCCGCGGCCATGGCGTCCTTGAGCACCCGCATGTCCTGCGGTGTCGGCCGGCCCAGCGGGTGGAAGCCGTGGCCGTACTGCACGAGCCTGCGCAGCACGGGGCCGTGCAGGCGCTGACCGCCGAACCACAGCCTCGGACCCTCGGGACGGAAGGCCTTGGGCTCGAAGTAGACGTCGCGGAACGGGTAGTGCTCGCTGTCGTGCGAGATCGGGGACGGCCCCCAGGCCTTCGCCCAGACCTCCAGGTGCTCGTCGAGCAGTCGACCCCGCTTCCCGAAGGGCACTCCCAGGGCGTCGTACTCGTCCTTGCTCCAGCTGACCGTGGGCTGCACCAGCAGCCGCCCCTCGTTGATCAGGTCCAGGGTGCCCAATTCCCGCGCCATGAGCAGCGGATGACGCAGGGGTGCCAGTACCGCGGCGGCGGCCAGGCGCAGGCGCTCGGTGACGGAGGCGATGGCGGCGAGCAGCAGCAGCGAGTTGGGCCAGGGGGTGTACGGGTCCTGGTTGCCCGGGAGGGCGTAGTCGCGGGGGTTGCCCATGATGCCGTCGGCGGACGCGTCCGGGCCCAGCACGATGTGTTCGCTGACCATGACGGAGTCGAATCCGGCGTCCTCGGCCTCGCGGGCCCACCGCACGGCGGCGGGCAGGTCGGCCCGGCCGCCGGTCAGGGTCCAGTTCTCGCTGAGGACAAGCAGCATGCGGGGCGTGTCGGCCAATGTGGGCATCCTTCGCTTGCGGCGGCCGTGAGGGCGCCGATACGTCATGTGACCCCCAACGTGTGGGGTGGGATCGGGCGGTGGGGCCGGGGCATCCGACGGCGAACAGGCCGCGGCTGCACCGGCCGCATCCTCAGCGCTCGTGGACGACTCGCCCATCGAACACCGTCAGATCCACCTGGGCGTCCGTGATCGCGTGCGGGTCCAGGTCCAGCAGCGGGCGGTCCAGCACGCACAGGTCCGCAACCTTGCCGACCTCGATGGACCCCTTCCAGTGCTCGGCGAAGTCCTGATGGGCCGGATTGACCGTGTAGGCGCGCAGGGCCTCGGCGAGCGACACGCACTGTTCGGGCCCGCTCGGCCGACCGCTGGCCTTCGACTCGCGCAGCAACATCGCGGCCACGCCCTGCCGCCAGTCGGGCTCGGTGATCGGCGCGTCGGAGCTGGCGCAGACCGTGACCCCGGCCTCGACGGCAGACCGTACGGGCCACTGGTACGCGGAGCGCTCGGTGCCGACCACCTCGTCCATCAGGTCGGAGATGGTCCACTTGATGGCCGGGTTCATGTTGACGCCGTAGCCGTGCGAGGCCAGCTTGGCGAGGCTGTCCGCGCCGACGAAGTCGCCGTGGATGACGTAGTGCCGGGCATCCGGGCGCGGCACGGCCGCGTCCGCCGCGAGGAAGGCGTCAACCACCGTGTCGATGGCCAGGTCACCGGTGACGTGCACGCCGAGCTGGAAGCCCGCCTCGTGGGCGACACGGATCATCTCGGACAGTTCGTCGACCTGCAGCGCGGGGCTCTCGCCGTGCACGCACAGCGCGCCGTGGCCGCCGTCGGCGTACGGTTCGCTCATCCAGGCCGTTCGGTTGGGCGGCACCCCGTCGGCGAAGATCTTGACGCCGATGGCGTTCAGGAGGCGTGGGTCGGCGGAGGGGGGACGGCGCAGCTCGGCCAGGCCCTTGCGCACGTCGTCGGCCGAGCCACCCATCGGCGCGGGCAGGAGGAGGACGCTGACCCGGGCCTGGAGGTCGCCGCTCGCGGCGAGGTCGGCGTAGGCGGTCCAGTTGTCGGTGCTCAGCCCGCCGAAGAAGGACGTGGCGCCGCCCGGGCCGAGACCGGGCTCGGTGTAGCTGGTGATCCCGCGGGAGTGGAGTTCACGTACCACGCCCTGGATGGCTTGACGGCGTTGATCGATGGTGGGCGAGGGCAGTTCCGCCTGGACGAGTTCCTGGGCCGCCTCACGGAGGATGCCCGTGGGCTCCCCGTCGGGGTCGGTGTCGATGACGCCGCCGGGTGGTGGCGCGCCGGCCGGGCCGATGCCGCACCGGCGCAGCGCGACGCTGTTGACCCACACGAGGTGCGAGGAGAAGTGGGTCAGACAGACCGGGTTCTCCGGCGCCACCGCGTCCAGGTCGAGGCGGTGCGGGAAACGCCGGGGGTCGGCCAGGCACTCCGCCAGATAGCCGGCGTCCCAGCCCAGCCCGACGATCCACTCGCCGGGCCGGGCCGCGCGAACCGCCCGCTCCACGGCGGTGGCGATGTCGGCGATCGAACCGACCGCCGGATGGCCGACGTCCAGAGCGAAGGGCGGCTTCGTCATGCCGTACGCCGCCCCGTGCAGATGCGAGTCGTTGATGCCCGGCAGGACGGTCCGGCCGGCGAGTTCGACGACCCGGGTGCCCGTCCCGGCCAGGGCGCGCATCTCGGCGTCGCTGCCGACCGCGACGATGTCCCTGCCGTGCACGGCCACGCCTTCGGCCACGGTGAAGTCACCGTCGACGGTCAGGACCTGACCGCCGGTCAGGATGAGGGAGGGGGCGCTGTCGTTCACGGGGATCCTCTCGGAGTGGGGGGTCATCGCGTCAGCCGCGGGCCGAAGTAGGCGAGTGCCGCGCCCGCCACCAGGGCGGTGCCCTGGGCCATCTGCTGCCAGAACGTCGGCACGCTCAGCAGTGTCAGCCCGTTCTGCAGACAGCCCAGGAAGAGCACGCCGAGCAGCACTCCGAGGATCGAACCGGAGCCGCCGGTGAGCGCGACCCCGCCCAGGAGTACGGCGGTGAGCACGGTCAGTTCGAATCCGGCCCCCGAGGTCCCGGCGACCACGCTGTCCAGCACCGACGCCTTGATCGCCCCGGCCAGCGCCGCCGCGACGCCCGTGACGACGAACAGCGCGAGGGGCGTCCGGCGGATGTTGATGCCGGAGAGGTAGGCGGCCTCCCGGTTGACGCCGATGGCGAAGACGTGCCGCCCGGACGGGGTGAGCGCAAGGAACAGCGCGCCCGCCACGAGAAGGAGTGCGGCGATGACGACCGGCGCATCGATCCCGGCGATCCGCGAGCCTCCGAGCCAGGCGAACCCGGACCCGAAGCTGCTCAGCGGCAGGGGGAAGAGCTGCTGTGCCAGTCCGCGCACCGCCGTCAGCATGCCCAGCGTCACGATGAAGGCGGACAGCCCGAGGTAGCAGCACAGGACGCCGTTCACAGCGCCCACCGCCGCACCCACGGCCAGCGCGCCCAGCACGGCGACGACCGGCGACTGGTGCTGTTGCCCGGCGAGCCAGCCGGCCACCAGCCCGCCCAGCGCCAGCGTGGAGCCGACCGAGAGGTCGAGGTAGCCGCTGATGACGAGCAGGGCCAGCGGCACGGCCACGATGGCGAGGGTGGCCGCGTCGGTGGCGATCCCGCGCAGGTTGCCAGGGTCGAGGAAACTGCCGGTGGTCAGCTGGAAGACCAGCACCATGAGGGCGAGGACGACGAGCAAGGGGTGTCGTCGCAGGGTGTTCAGTCCACCTCCCGCCAGGGCGCGGGGGCTCGGTGTCAGGCGGCCGGCGGGGGCGGTGGTCGCGGTGGTCATGCCGCTCCTTCCGAGGTCAGGGTGGCGGAGGTCAGGGTGGCGGTGTCGTCGGCGTCGTGGACGGCCGACAGCAAGGCGGCTTCGGTGAGTTCGGCGCCGCTCAGTTCGCCGGCGATCCGGCCCCGGGAGACGATCAGGCAGCGATGCGCGAGCGCGACGACCTCCTCCGGGTCACTGGAGGCGAACAGCACGGCCGTCCCCCGCTGGGAGGCGAGTGAGGAGACGACCTGGTAGATCTCCTGCCGGGCGCCCACGTCGACACCCTGGGTGGGCTCGTCGAGGAGCAGGACGTCGACACCGCGAGCCTCGTTGATCCACCGGCCCAGGACGAGTTTCTGCTGGTTGCCGCCGGAGAAGGCGGCCGCCGCCAGTCGGGGCCGGGCGGGCCGCAGCCCGACCGCCCGGGACAGCGCGTCGAAGACCCGCCGCTCGGCGACCAGCGCCCGCACGCCGTGCCGGGCGAGCGGACGGATGGTCGGCAGCAGTGCGTTGTCCTGGGCGCTCAGCACCGGGAACAATCCCTGTCTGCGCCGGTCCGCCGGGACGAGGGCGATCCCCGCGGCCAGTGCGTCGGAGGGCCGGGCCGCCGTGACGGCCCGCTCCCCCACCCGCACCGTTCCGCCCGAGGCACGGCGCCTGCCGAAGAGGGTCTCCAGGATGCGCGTGCGGCCTGAGCCGATCAACCCGTACAGTCCGACGATCTCGCCCTCGGCGACGCTGATCTCCACGGGACCGAACCCGGGGCCGCGGAACCCGTTCACCGCGAGACGGGGGGTGCGCGGGACGGCGGAGGTACCGCCCCGCGCGATGGCGGTCGCGGAGGCGGCGGTGTGCGCGGTGGCGTGGACGTCGGACGGGCGGCCCCGAGGGATTCCCTCCACCGCGCCATCGGCCGTCCCGGGTCCGTCGGCCGTACCGTCGGTTGTCCCGCCCGCTGCCGTGCCGTGCGGTACGGGTTCCGGTCGGCCGACGATGGCGTCGACCAATTCACGCCGCGTGTGCCCCGCCACCGTCGAGTGGTGGGCGACCCGGCCGTCGCGCAACACCGTCACCGCGTCCGCCAGCCGCTCCACCTCGGCCAGCAGATGGGTGACGTACACGATGGCCAGCCCCTGGGTGCGCAGGTCCTCGACGCGTTCGGCCAGGGCGTCGCTCTCGGCCCCGGACAGAGCGGCGGTGGGTTCGTCCAGGACCAGCACCGAGGCGCTGCGGCTGAGAGCCTTGGCGATCTCCACCAACTGCCGCTGTCCCATGGGAAGTTCGCCCACCCGGTCACGTGGCGAGCAGTTCGCCGCGACCCGCTCCAGCAGGCCGGCCGCCACTTCCTCCTGGGCGCGGCGGTGAACGGTGCCGTACCGGGTCCGCTCCTGGCCGAGGAAGATGTTCTCGGCCACCGTCAGGGAGTCGACGACGCTGAGCGTCTGGAAGATGATCGCCACACCCGCGGCGATCGACTCGCGCGGACTCAGGCGGGTGTGGGACCTCCCGCCCACCTCGATCGTGCCCGCGTCCGGCGGAAAGGCGCCGCCGAGGCACTTGATCAGGGTGGACTTGCCGGCGCCGTTGTGGCCGAGGAGAGCGTGCACCTGACCCGCCGGGACGGTGAGATCCACACCCTCCAGAGCCCTGACGCCGCCGAAGGACTTGCTCAGCCCGCGTATACGGAGATTCGGATCCGTCATGGCGGCCGCCTAGGCGTTCTGCGCGAGCAGGTCGTCGATCCTCGCGGTGTCGCCGCGCCCGACGAGCGTGATCGGCACCTGGACGCTGGGGTTCGGCTTCCCCGTGGCAACCGCGAGGGGCACGCCGACGACGGCGTTCGCGATGTCCTGCGGGGCCAGGGCGGCCGAGACACGGTAGAAGGTGCCCTGCTTGATGGCGAGGAGGGAGGGGGCGGCTCCGTCCTGCCCGCCGACGAAGGTCTTCGCGTCGGTCGCCTTCCGGCCCGTCTGCTGCAGCGCCTTGAACCCGCCGTACGCGGCGGCATCCGTGACGCCGAGGATGAGGTTGAGGTCGGGGTGCTTGGCAAGGACGGCACGGGACTTCGACAGTCCGGTGTCGGGGTCGATGGCCTGCTCCTGGGCGACCACGTCGACGCCGGGCGCGCGCTTCGTGAAGGCGTCGATCATGCCCTTGGTCCGCTCGCGGCCGAGCTGGATCGTGCTGTCGGTGAGGAAGGCGACCTTGCCCTTTCCGCCGAGCTCCTCGTTGGCCCACTTCGCGGCGGCCTCCCCGAGCAACGTGCCGCCCTTGAGGAAGCTGAACTGGATGTCCGCGCTCTGGTGCTCCAGCGAGCCGCCGTACGTCACCCAGATCAGCCCCGCGTCCAGCGCCCTCTTGGCGATCGCCTCGGTGGCCTCGAAAACCATGGGGAACGACACGATGGCCGGGACCTTCTGGGTGACCCACGCGGTGAGGTTGGTGGCTTGGGTGTCGGCGCTGCTCGCGTCGCTCGTGGTCAGCAGGGAGACGCCGCGCTTCTTCGCGGCGGCCGTGGAGAGCTTCACGAGCGTGGCGTAGAGCGGGAGCTGGGTGAAGGGATAGTCCAGGCCGATCTTCGTGAGGGTTCGCGACTTTTCCGACGCGCCGGCGGCCTCAGCCGTGCTCGCGCCGTCGCCCGGCGCGGAGCAGCCCGCGGCAACCAGCGCGGTGGTGGCGGCGACGCCAGCGGAGAGAGCCAGGAACTGTCGACGTGAGGCCGAGGAAGGGTGCGGGGATCTGGTCATGGCGGGGCTCTCCGTTGGGATGCGGCCCGATACGGCTGCGTCGGGCATCCGGCTGTGCCGAACAGGAAAGACCCGGGCGTCCCGCCCCGCCATCCGTAGAAATACCGACTGCCCGAGAGGCCCGACAGCGACCAGCAGGAACCCGGTCACGAAACGGTGAACGGCTTGTCCGGGCCGCTCGGGCCCCATATCGTTAGGAGTCAAACGACATCCGTGATCGTGGGTTTCCGGAGGCCCGCATGGTCAGCCACCATCAGCTCGCGGCAGCGACCCGCATCGGCATGCTCACCCGCGAACGCGACACCGCTTCCGCCTGTACCCAGGCGCTGCACGAACTCGGCCGCGCCCTGCCCCTCGACGCGGCCACCCTGCTCACGATCGATCCGATCACCGGAGCGCACCTGCAGGTCGCGGGCATCGGCTACTCCGCCATGACGTCCGAGTCGCTGGCCGCCGAGTTCGTCTCGACCCCCTGGTACGCCAACGTCGTACGGCAGACGCTTCCGCCGTCCATCACCGAGGACGCCGAGGACACGGCGTCCGTCGGGCAGCGCTTCCGCAACGGCTGGTTCTACGCCGAGCGCGTCCGGCCGGCCGGGTTCCGTGACGCGCTGACCGGTGCCCTGCGCCACCACGGCCGTCTGGTCGGTCTGGTCAACCTGTCCATCGAGGGATCGGGCACGTACGACACGGAGGCACGCTGCCTGCTCGCCTCGGTCCTGCCGGCGCTGGGTGCGCTCGCCGAACCGACGGCCCACACCGGTGACCTGCACGATCTTCCGGCGAACGCGGGAGCGAACCTCGTCACGGCCGAGGGCGTCATCGGCCTCCCGGGCCGAAACCCTGCCGAAGTCGTGGGCGACGACGCATTCGGACGTCTGGTGGAGGCGTTCGCCGGCTCGGGCGGCCTGCGGTTGCGGGTCCTGTGGCCGGTCGGCCAGGGCTGGAACCGTGTGGTGCTGCGCCGGTGCACGGCTGGATCGCCCATCGCGCGAAGGGCGGTCCTGGTGTCCGATGAGCCCACGCAACTGCCGTACGGCCTGAGTCCCCGCGAGCTGGAAGTGCTCACCCGGGCCGCCAGGGGCCAGACCAACCAGGCCATCGCCCAGGCGCTGTTCCTGTCCCCGCGGACGGTGCACAGCCATATCGAGCACGTGCTCCGCAAGACCGGCTGCGCCTCACGCGCCGAGGCCACGGCCCTCGCCGTACGCGACGGTGTACTGAGGCCCAGCCCCGAAGACATCGAACACTTCGTCGAACGGATGCCCGTCACCCGAGAAGGCGGAGGGCAGGCACCAGCTGTCGGCACGCATGTCACCGTCGACCGCGTCCTTTCCGATCGCGTCCGGAAACTGAGCCGTCCTGCACGGTGACAACGGTCCTCAGCCGTCCAGGCCTCCGCGCTTGACGAGCTGGCACGCGATGACGTCGCGCTGGATCTCGTTGGCGCCCTCTCCGACGATCATCAACGGGGCGTCACGGAAGTAGACGCAGACGTGGCCCTCCGTTCTACGGCGCGATCCGCACCGCGACGCTTCCCGGCCACCTCCGGGCGGCCGACCACAGTGAACTTGGGTCGGACCGTCCGTGTCGAGCGTTGCGAGACGCACGACGACCCTGGCGCTCTCCTCCGGCGTCCTTCCGATTCCGAATGCCGCGGTCAGGTCGGTCGCGGTGGTGCCGGGCTCGACTGCGTTGAACTTGATGCCCGGCTGGGACTTGGCGTACTGGACGACACGCCGTGCGGTGATCTCGGGTCGGCGGCCGCGCTCAGGGCCAGTTCACCAGTACGGCCACGGCCCAAGGTCCGGGCCATGCCCGGACCAGTGCACCGCTGTTTGTGTTAATCGCAGCCAATTTCGCTGGTCAACCGCTTGTCAGCCGTGTACCACCAGCAGACGAAGACCTCCTGGTGACTCGCCGAAGAAGCTGGGCTTCCAGGCGCTCGGAAAAGGCGCCTGACCTGCCCGCGGACTCGGGCAACGGCTACTTCCGCGGTCGGCGAGGGACGGTCGGCTGCCGGAGGCCCGCTCATGACGGGCTGACCGGGAGCCGGCAACCGGCCAGGCCACGTCGGCGTACGGACAGCCGCTCCGCGATTCCGCGGAGCGCCACCGCCGCGGGAGCCTCGGGGGCGCTCAGCACCAAGGGCGTACCGGCGTCGCCCGCCTCGCCCAGGAGGGGGTCCATCGGCACCTGACCCAGCAGAGGGACTTCCGTGCCCAGCGCGAGGGACAGCGAGTCGGCGACCGTCCGGCCGCCGCCGGAGCCGAAGAGCCGCGTCATCGAACCGTCCGGCAGCCGCAGCCAGGACATGTTCTCGACCACCCCGGCCACACGCTGACCGGTCTGCAGGCTGACGGCCCCGGCCCGCTCGGCCACCTCGGCCGCGGCCGCCTGTGGTGTGGTCACCACGAGGATCTCGGAGTCGGGAAGCAACTGGGCTATGGAGATGGGGATGTCGCCGGTGCCGGGCGGCAGGTCGAGCAGCAGCACGTCGAGATCCCCCCAGTACACCTCACCGAGGAACTGCTGCAGCGCGCGGTGCAGCAGTGGGCCGCGCCACATCACCGGCGCGTTGCCCGAGGTGAACATGCCGACGGAGATCACCTTCACACCGTTCGCTCGGGGCGGCATGATCATCTTTTCGACGCGGGTGGGGCCGGCCGTCACTCCCAGCATCCGCGGAACCGAGTGGCCGTAGATGTCGGCGTCCAGCACGCCGACCGACAGCCCGCGGGAGCCCATCGCGGCGGCCAGGTTGACCGTGACACTCGATTTCCCGACTCCGCCCTTGCCGGAGGCGACGCAGTAGACCCGGGTCAGAGAGCCGGGCCGGGCGAAGGGGATCTCCGGCTCGTCCGTGTCGCCCCGCAGACTCCTGCGCAGTTCGGTCCGTTGCTCGTCGCTCATCACGTCCAGCTCGATGCGCACCTCGCGCACGCCGGGCAGCGCGGACACCGCGGCGGTGGCGTCCGCGGTGATCTTCTCGCGCAACGGGCAGCCGGAGACGGTCAGATAGATGCCGATCAGCACCGCGCCGTCGGCGCCCACCGTGATCTCCTTGACCATCCCGAGGTCGGTGATGGGCCGCTGGATCTCCGGGTCGAGGACCTCGGACAGGGCCCTGCCGACTGTCTCCGTGGCCAGGGCGGCGTGCGCGTGTGTCTGTGCGGTTGTCACAGGCGGGGCTCCGAATCCGTGGGGCGCTGGGTGTTGGGGGCGAGGCGAGAAGTGGCGCGGCGTCAGCCGACGACCGTCCAGGTGTCCTTGCCGGCGAGCAGGGACTGGAGGTCGGCGGGTGTGGTGCTCCTGGCCTGCTCGATCTGGGCGCGGACCTGGTCGTCGTAGACCGGGCAGCTGACGGAGCGGAAGACGCCGGTGACGGTGTGGGCGAGATTCTGGGAGCACAGCCGCGACAGGGCGAAGGCGTAGGAAGGGTCCTCCAGGGTGACGTCGTGCACCACCAGCGCCTCCTCCCCCACTTCCGAGACCTTCGCCGTCTCCAGCCCTCCGGAACCGGTACGGACCACGCCGAACTCTCCTTCGGCGCCGAAGCGCAGCGGTTCCCCGTGGCGCAGCGGGATGAGGCGCCGCTCCTTCTCGCCGGGTTGCCGGAGCACCTCGAAGGCTCCGTCGTTGAAGATCGGGCAGTTCTGGTAGATCTCCACGAGCGCGGTGCCCCGGTGTTCGGCGGCCGCGGTGAGCACTTCGGTCAGCCCCGCACGGTCCGAGTCGAGGACGCGTGCGACGAAGGTGGCACCGGCGCCCAGTGCCAGCGACACCGGGTCGAAGGGGGCGTCGACCGAGCCCATGGGGGTGGATTTGGTGACCTTGCCGGTCTCCGAGGTCGGCGAGTACTGGCCCTTGGTGAGTCCGTAGATGCGGTTGTTGAACAGCAGGATGTTGAGGTTCACGTTGCGCCGCAGGGTGTGGATCAGGTGATTGCCGCCGATCGACAGGGCGTCCCCGTCACCGGTGACCACCCACACCGACAGATCGGGACGGGCGACAGCCAGGCCGGTGGCGATGGCCGGGGCGCGGCCGTGGATGGAGTGCATCCCGTAGGTGTTCATGTAGTACGGGAAGCGGGAGGAGCAACCGATGCCGGAGATGAACACGGTGTTCTCCCGCTTCAGCCCGAGCCGGGGCATGAAGCCCTGCACAGCGGCCAGGACGGCGTAGTCACCGCAGCCGGGGCACCAGCGCACCTCCTGGTCGGACTTGAAGTCCTTCGGCGACAGCTGCGTCTCGGACTCGGGAACCAGTGCCTGCCCGCCGATGCCAGGCAGGCCGAGGTCGGTGGTGGTCATGTCCGGGCTCCTTCGATCACATCGGTGAACACGCCCTGGAGTTCCTCCGCCCCGAACGGCAGACCGGCGACCTTTGTGTACGAGACGGCGTCGACCAGGTACTTGGCGCGCAGCAGCAGCGCGAGCTGGCCGAGGTTCAGCTCCGGGACCACGACGCGCTCGTAGCGGGAGAGCACCTCGCCGAGGTTGGCGGGAAGGGGGTTGAGGTGCCGCAGATGCAGATGTGCGACGGGGTGTCCGGCCCGGCGGACCCGTCGTGCCGCGGCGCCGATCGGCCCGTACGACGAGCCCCAGCCCACCACCAGGACCTCGGCCCGGCCGGACGGGTCGTCCGGCACGGCGTCGGGCACGGTGATCCCGTCGATCTTGGCCTGCCGCAGCCGCACCATGCGGTCGTGGTTGTCCGCGTCGTACGAGATGTCGCCCGTGCCGTCGGCCTTCTCCAGGCCGCCGATGCGGTGTTCGAGTCCTGGGGTGCCGGGCACCGCCCAGGGCCGGGCGAGGGTGCGCGGGTCGCGCAGATAGCCCCAGAACGCGCCCGATCCGTCGGGGGCGTTGGGCTCGGTGGTGAACTCGACGCTCAGGTCGGGCAGCTCGGAGGCGTCCGGGACGAGCCAGGGCTCGGAGCCGTTGGCGATATGGCCGTCGGACAGCAGCAGCACCGGTGTCCGGTAGGTGAGGGCGATGCGGGCCGCGTCGAGCATCGTGTCGAAGCAGTCCGCCGGGGTGGCCGGCGCGAGGACCGGCACCGGGGATTCGCCGTTGCGCCCGAACATGGCCTGCAGTAGGTCCGCCTGCTCCGTCTTGGTGGGCAGGCCGGTGGACGGCCCGCCGCGCTGCACGTCGATCACCAGCAGCGGCAGCTCCGTCATCACGGCCAGGCCGATCGTCTCGCTCTTGAGGGCGAGGCCGGGACCGGACGTGGTGGTCACGCCCAGGGCCCCGCCGTACGAGGCCCCCAGCGCGGCCCCGACGGCTGCGATCTCGTCCTCCGCCTGCACCGTGGTCACGCCGAAGTTCTTGTGCCGGGACAGCTCGTGAAGGATGTCGCTGGCCGGGGTGATCGGGTAGCTGCCGAGGAGCACCGGCAGCCCTGACCTGGCCCCGGCCGCGACGATTCCGTACGCGAGGGCGGTGTTGCCGGTGATCTGCCGGTACGTGCCCGGGGTGAGGGCCGTCGCGGGGGCGACCTCGAACGTCACGGCGAACGACTCGGTGGTCTCGCCGTAGTTCCAGCCGGCCCGGAAGGCCAGGATGTTCGCCTCGGCGATCTCGGGCTTGCGTGCGAACTTCTGCCGCAGGAACCGCTCGGTCCCGCCGGTAGGACGGTGGTACATCCAGGACAGCAGGCCCAGGGCGAACATGTTCTTCGCCCGCTCCGCTTCCTTCTTGCTCAGACCGGTGTCCGCCAATGCGCCCCGGGTCAGCGTGGTCATGGCCACCGGGTGGACCTGGAAGGCGGTCAGTGTGCCGTCCTCCAGCGGATCGGCTGCACAGCCCGCCCTGGTGAGATTGCGTGGGGTGAACTCGTCGGTGTTCACGATCATCGTGCCGCCCGGCGGCAGGTCGGCGAGGTTGGCCTTCAACGCGGCCGGGTTCATCGCCACCAGCACATCGGGCCGGTCTCCGGCCGTGAGGATGTCGTAGTCGGCGAAGTGCACCTGGAAGGACGAGACTCCGGCGATGCTGCCCTGGGGGGCGCGGATCTCGGCGGGGAAGCTGGGCAGCGTGGCCAGGTCGTTGCCGAAGGCCGCGGCCGCCGAGGTGAACCGGTCGCCGGTGAGCTGCATACCGTCTCCGGAGTCACCGGCGAACCGGACGACCACCCGCTCGAGCCGTTCGGTCTGTTCGGTGCGCTCGGTGCCTGCGAGGCCGGCGTCGGTGCCGCTCATGGCGCCACGTAACTCTGGACGAAAGGCGTGTCGACACCGATCGTGCCGAGGTCCGCGGCACCGCCCGGCGAGCCCAGCGGCTCGGTACGCCCGGGCAGCGGTTCGGAGAAGAAGCGCGCGTTCTCGGTGACGAACGGCGCGTCCTCGGGTGCGAGTTCCTCGACCGTGGCGATGGCCTCGACCGGACAGACGGGTTCGCAGGCGCTGCAGTCGATGCACTCGTCGGGGTTGATGTAGGCCATGCGCTCCCCGATGTAGATGCAGTCCACCGGGCACTCGTCGACACAGGCGCGGTCCATGACGTCGACGCACGCGGCCCCGATGACGAAGGTCATGATGAGGTGGCTCCTTTGGTGTGGGATCGAACGACCTGCGGTGGTTCGGGCGACAGGACTTCAGGCGCCTTCGGGGGAAAGCTCGGCGGGCGGAGCGTCGCCGAGCGAGGCGAGGATCTCGTAGCGGCGGCGGGCGAATTCGGGTTCGAACTGGGATCCCGGGCGCCGCGGCCCGGGGATGTCGACGATCTCGCGTACTACGGCGGGGCGGGCACTGAGCAGGACGACCCGGTCGCCCAGCAGCAGGGCCTCGTCGACGTCATGGGTGACGAAGAGGATGGTGGTCCCGTACTGTCGCCAGACCGAGATCAGCAGTTGCTGCATCTCCGAGCGGGTCTGGGCGTCCAGTGCGCCGAACGGCTCGTCCATCAGCATCACCCGGGGGCGGGTGGCCAGCGTCCGGGCGAGCTGCACGCGTTGCCGCATACCGCCCGACAACTGGCCCGGCAGGTGGTCGAAGAAGCCCTCCAGGCCGACCTGGGCCAGGAGTTCCTCGGCTTCCTGACGCCGTTGCCGCCGGGGCACGCCGCGCAGTTTGAGGGCGTACTCGACGTTGCGCGCGGCCGAACGCCAGGGCAGCAGAGCATCTTCCTGGAAGACCATCGCACAGGCCGTGTCGGCCCCACCTGCCGGTTTGCCGTCGACCTCCGCGCGCCCGGCGGTGGGTGTGAGCAGTCCCGCCAGGGCACGCAGAATGGTGGACTTCCCGCACCCGGACGGCCCGAGCAGAATGACGATCTCTCCGGGCCGCACCTCGAGGTCGACCTCGGCGGTCGGCATGTCGCCGAAGGCGAGCTTGAGTCCTTCCAGCCGGACCCGCGCTCCGGCGCTCATCGGGCGTTCCTCGGCAGCCAGCGGTTGACGCGGGACCCGAGCCGCTCCACCAACCAGGCCGTGCCCCAGCCCAGGATGCCGATGGACAGCATTCCGACGACCACACCGGAGTAGTCGAGCAGGCCGTACGACTGCCAGGTGTAGTAGCCGATGCCGAACTGACCGGAGATCATTTCAGCGCTGATCACGCAGATCCAGGCCACCCCCACGGAGACGGACAGCCCCGAGAAGATGCCGGGCATCGCGCCGGGGAGCACCACGTGCGCCAGTACGGAGAGCCGGCGGGCGCCCATCGTCCGGGCGGCCTCCTCCCAGACCTTGGGCAGGGTCTTCATCGCGTGGATGGTGCTCACCACCACCGGGAAGAACGCGGCGAAGAAGGTGATGAAGACGATGCCCTGCTCGCCGGTCGGGAACATGAGGATCGCCAGCGGGACCAGGGCGATCGCCGGGATCGGCCGAGCCACCTCGATGAGCGGCCGGACCAGCGCCTGGACGACCCGTGAACGCCCGATCGCCATGCCGATGGCCACCCCGCTCACCGCGGCGAGCCCGAAACCGAGCATGATGCGGCGCAGACTGGCGAACAGGTCCTGATAGTAACTGCCGGACCTCAGTTGCCCCTTGAGGGTGTCGTACACGTCGGCCGGGCCGGGCACCTTGTCGAAGCGCAGCCACAGGATGACGTCGTTGGCCGTGAGCAGGTGCCAGATCAGCAGCGCAGCGGCCAGGGGCAGCGCTGCCCGCGCTCCGGCGGCCAGTCGGCGCGGCCACGCTCCGAGCGCCGTGAGCGGGCGGAGGCCGGCGGCACGCAGACCGGGGCGTGGTCGCGGGTTGACGGAGATCGATTCACCGGTGGGTGTCAGGGACTGCTGGGAGACGGGAGTCGTTGTCATGCGTCCTCTTTCCTGCGATGCCTGCGATGCCTGCGATGCCTACTCAGCTCTGTGAGGGGTGGTGCCGTGGTGCGGGTCCTGCGACCGCCGCCGGCTCACGAAGCAGCCTCCAGCGCCGCCTCGTAGCCGACTTTGCGGGCGTCGGAGTGGTCCGCCAGATAGGAGTCCGCGTCCGCGGCCACCGCGAACGGCAGCAGCCGGGAGTTCGCGGACCGGTCGGAGTCGAGCACCCAGGTCGCGGCGGACGCGAACATCCGGATCCCGTCCTTCGCGTCGGGTACGTAGGCGGCTCGCACTCCCCCGTCGTGGGCGGCGATCTGCCTCAGCAGGCAGGTGGGAGTCGAGGCCACCCCGGTCGGCTTCTGACCGCTGAACCACACTTCCGAGGCGGTGCGCGGATCTTTGACGGGCTCGTGGCAGACCGGGTCCTGGCCGCTGAGCGTGCTCGGGGACGCGGTGCTCTTGCTGGCGGCGTCGTACGAGGAGCCGTAGATCTTGCGGAGGTAGCTGTCGTTGACGAACTTGCCCAGGTCCAGGTTCTTGACCGAGCCGAGGTCCTTGAGGAAGGGCAGGTCCTTGGAGAGCGCGTCGACCAGCTGGGGCTTGATGGTCGGGTCGAAGGTCACCAGGCCGTTCGGTCCGTTGTAGAGGTAGACCACCTCGGGTTCGATTCCCGTGACCTTGGCGACCTGCTCGGCGCCGGCCAGCGGGTTCTTGTTCAGGTAGTCCGCCGTGTCGCGGACCGACTCCAGGAAGGCCCGCATCACGTCGGGGTGATCGTCGGCGTACGCCTTGCGGGAGACGACGGCGTGGAACGTCGGGACGCCGTTGGACCCGCCGTCGTAGAGCAGCCTGCCCTGCTTGCGGAACACCATCAGCTGCGGCCAGGGCACGAACTGGGACAGCGCGGCGACCTGTTCGCCCTCAAGCGCCGAGGCGCCGACCGCCGGTTCCTGGTTGAGCAGCTTGACGTCGTCCGGGCTCAGCCCGTTCTTCCGCAGGGCGTTCACGAGCATTCCGTGTGCGGCCGACCCGACACTGGTGGACACCACCTTGCCGCGCAGATCGGTCAGCTTCTGTGCCGGGGAGTCCTTCGGCACGACGACCTGATTGAGCGATCCGCGCAGGTTGTAGCCGGTGATCGCGACCAGTTCCGACCGGGCGTCGGGGAACTCGGCGGTCTTGGAACCGTTGACCAGGACCGGATAGTCGCCCATGGAGCCGATGTCCACCTTGCCTGCGATCATCTGGGCGGTCAGCGGCGGCCCCGAGGGGAAGTCCTGCCAGACGACCTTGTAGTGAATCCCCTTGGCCTTGCCGATGGCGTTCAGCTTGCGCTCGAAGGTGCCCCGGTCGCGCAGCAGGGTGCCCGCGGTGACGGTGTTGATGGTCTTGGACTGGTAGCCGACGTTGACCACGACGGTCGAGGAACCGCCGGCCGAGGTGTCGGTACCGCAGGCACTGGCACC
This sequence comes from Streptomyces sp. NPDC002838, assembly GCF_040295365.1. NCBI lineage: Bacteria > Bacillati > Actinomycetota > Actinomycetes > Kitasatosporales > Streptomycetaceae > Streptomyces > Streptomyces sp. NPDC002838. Next base: position 32,333 of record NZ_JBEOVF010000016.1, read on the forward strand.
GAGCCCCAGTACGGCGAGTACGGCGAGCAACGGCCGGCGGCGGGACCGCTGCGGGAGCGAGGGCCGTGGGACGGGGTGCGGAAAGGGATACATGTCAGGCTCCAGTCACCGCAGCAGGAAGGGGATGTCGACCGTGACCGCGTCGACCGGGCAGCGGGCCGCGCAGGGACCGCAGTACCAGCACTCGTCGACGTGCATGTACGCCTTGCCGGTCTCGGGGTGGATGGCCAGTGAGTCCAGCGGGCACATGTCCACGCAGAGGGTGCAGCCGTCGATGCACTTCGATTCGTCGATGGTGACCGGTACGTCGACCCGGTTGGATGCGTGCGCCATGAGTGGTCTCCTTCAGCCTGTCGCGGTGTCGGTGGTCGGGGATTCGGTGAGATCCGACTGGGCGTCGGTCAAGCCCATGCGGGCGAAGGCGCGGACGTCGGCGTCCACGTCGGCAACGGCTGCTTCGAGCGCCGCCTGCACGTCAGGGCGGCCTGCCGCAAGGCCCCCGAGGGCACGCACTGCGGCCTTGCGTACGTCGAGATTGGTGTCCCTCGTCGCGGCGATCAGCGGGGCGACCGCCTGCTGGGGATCCGCCACCGCCAGCGCGGCCGCCGCCCCCTGCCGGATCTGCCATGCCGGGTCGGCCAGCGCCGTACGGGCCAGGTCCGCCGCCTGCTCGGTGCAGCCGGTGTGCGCCATGGCGGACAGGGCCGCGGCTCGGACCAGGACATCGGAGTCCTCGGCGAGACGTATCAGGGTGGCGGCGCCGCGCGGGTCTCCGACGGCGGCCAGCCCCCGGGCCACGGCGAGACGCACCGAGGCGGCCGGATCGCCGGCGGCTTTCGCCAGCGCGTCCAATGCGTCCAGGGAGACGAGCCCCAGCACGGTCCCGCAGCGCACAACCTCGTCCGGGTCGTTCAGCAACGAGGTCAACTCATCGACGCGGCACAGCCGGTGACGCCACAGGGCGACCACGGCGGCAGCCCGGACGTCGGTGTCCGGATGCCCGCACGCCTCGCGCAGGGACCGCGAGAAACGCTCACCGGAAACCAGCACCTCGCGCAGTTCGCTCAGTAGCTCTATGGCGACGCGGCGGACCGTCGCGGCCGGGTCCAGCAGGGCCGCGGCGAAGACCGCCGACGGCTCCTCCCAGGATTCGGCGGCCTCACTGAGGACGGTCAGCGCGGTGCGGCGTACGTCGGGGTCGGTGTCGGTGAGGAATTCCGCGAGTTCCTCGGTGGTCGGTGCCTCGTCCGCGAGTTCGAGGAGCGCCAGGATGCGGTGGGGGCCGCCCTGTCCGGGCCTGGTGTCACTCATCCCCACACCGCCGCAAGGTCGGCACCAGTCGGGGCGGGCACGTCCGGTACCCCGTCCGGGCGGGTGAATCCGGGCACCGGCACGATGTACGGCGCTATCGGCCGGGTCAGGGTTTCCATCTTCCCGCTCCCGCCGGCCTCTCCCGCTCCGCTCTTGCGCAGGTTCAGATGACGGAACCAGTTCGCGTCGTCCTGTTCCGGCCAGTCGGCCCGCTGGTGATACAGGCCCCAGCGGCTCTCCGTACGGGCCAGTGAGGCGCGCGCCGCCATCTCGGCGCAGTCCCGGATGAAGGTGACCTCGGCGCAGCGCATGAGCTCGTGGGGAGTGCGGGCTCCCATGCCGGCGATCTCGCGGCTCATCCGGCCGAACGCCTCCAGGCCGAGGGTCAGATAGCGGTCGGTCTTGGGCGGCTGGAGGTAGTCGTTGACGAAGCGACGGAGCTTGTACTCCACCTGCGGCTGGGGGGGTCCGTCCGGGTGGGACAGCGGGCGGTAGATCAGTTCGTGCGCCGCCGCGATCTGGTCCTCGGGCAGCGCGGGGCGGCCGGCGGAGGCGGCGAAGCCGCTGGCGTGTTCGCCGGCGATGTCTCCGTAGACGAAGGCGCCGATCATGTAGTTGTGCGGTACGCAGGCCATGTCTCCGGCGGCGTACAGGCCCGGCACGGTGGTGGCGGCGTGCTCGTCGACCCAGACACCCGAGGCGGAGTGGCCGCTGCACAGGCCGATCTCCGAGACGTGCATCTCGATGTCACGGGTGCGGTAGTCGTGGCCGCGGCCTTCGTGGAAGGTGCCGCGGGTGGGCCGCTCGGTGGTGTGCAGGATGCCCTCGATCTGGTTGATCGTGGCGTCCGGCAGATGGCTGAGCTTGAGGTAGATCGGGCCCCGGGCGCTGTCCAGTTCGCGCTTGACCTCGGCCATCATCTGGCCGGACCAGTAGTCGCAGTCGACGAACCGGTTACCGTCGGCGTTGACCGTGTAGCCCCCGAAGGGGTTGGCGACGTAGGCGCAGGCCGGCCCGTTGTAGTCCTTGATGAGCGGGTTGACCTGGAAGCACTCGATACCGGACAGTTCCGCGCCCGCGTGGTACGCCATCGCGTAGCCGTCGCCCGCGTTGGTGGGGTTCTCGTACGTGCCGTACAGATAGCCGCTGGCCGGAAGGCCCAGGCGGCCGCAGGCCCCTGCGGCCAGGATCACCGCGCCGGCCGAGATGGTGACGAACTCCCCGGACCGGGTGTCGAATCCGACCGCTCCGACCGCCCGGCCGTCCACGGTGAGGACCCGTACCGGCATGATCCGGTTCTCGATCGTGACCCGGGAGCGCACGTGGCGGGCGCGCAGCGTGCGGTACAGGACCTTCTTGACGTCGCGGCCCTCCGGCATCGGCAGCACGTAGCTGCCCGAGCGGTGCACCTTGCGCACGGCGTACTCGTTGTGTTCGTCCTTCTCGAACTTGACGCCGTAGCCCTCCAGCCGCTGCACCATGCCGAAGCCGCGGGTGGCGGTCTCGTAGATGGTGCGCTGGTTGACGATGCCGTCGTTGGCGAGGGTGATGTCGGCGACGTAGTCCTCGGGGGTCGCCTTGCCCGGAACGACGGCGTTGTTCACCCCGTCCATGCCCATGGCCAGGGCACCGGAGTGACGTACGTGTGCCTTTTCCAGCAGGAGTACGTCCGCGCCGTTCGCTGCCGCGGTGAGGGCCGCCATGGTGCCGGCGGTGCCCCCGCCGACGATGAGAACGTCACAGGTGAACTCGCGGCGCTGAGACTGGGGTGGGATCTGCACGGAGGTCAGCCTCTTTCGGTGGAAGGGTGGTTCAGCAGCGGGTCGGGGGTGCGGTGGAGCCAGCCGGCCAGGGACATCCGGTCTCCGCGGAATCGGACGAACTCGAGATCGATCGGCCGGCCCGCGTTGGTGTAGGTGAGCCGTTCGAGGAACAACAGGGGAATGCCGTCCGCCACGCGCAGCAGGTCGGCGACGGTACGGTCGGCGGCGATCGCCTCTATGGACAGGGCGGCGGCGCCCAGTGGCAGGCCCAGTTCGCCTTCGAGCAGCTCGAAGACGTCGTGCCGCGCCAGGTCCATCTCCAGCAGGGGCCTGCCGATGTCCGCGGGAAGGTAACTGGCGTCCAGCGACAGGGGCTCCCCGTCGAGCAGTCGTACCCTTTCCAGGGCGACCACCTCGGTGCCCGGGGCAAGTTCGAGCCGCTCGGCGACGGTGGGTGTGGCGGGCACGGTGTCCGCCAGCAGAACCTGGTTGACCACGCGGTCGCAGCCGGTGTCGAAGCTCTCCGCGAGTCCGCGCAGCCGGTCGAGTCCCTGTACGGCCTTTCCCGCCACGACGAACGTCCCGACGCCGGGAATCCGGTCGACCAGGCCCTCGATGCGCAGCAGCGCGAGGACGTCCCGGACGACGTTGCGGCTGGCCCCCAGTTCCGCGGCCAACTCCGCCTCGGAGGGCAACGGCCGGGTTCCGTATACGCCGGTGAGGATGCGGGTGCGCAGCACGTCCCGAATGCGCCGTACCGGTGCGACACGGCTACCTGAACCTCTGCCACCTGCGACGATCCCTGTCATGGCCGGAATGCTGCGGATGCGGTGTTACACCGACCGGTTGCCGGAATTACGCACTGGTTACGCCAACCTCATCACTGCCAACGCCCTCCTGACCTGGGACAACAGGCATCGGTCGACCGGTAGCGCCAGGGCTGTGGGCGCAAGGAGGGGTTGCGGGCACCCGCTGGGCAGGGGTTCCGGCCCGTGGCGGCCGGTCGCCTGCGGGTCGCCCTTCTACCGGCGGACGGCCAGGGCCAGCAGCGTGGCCGCCGGCCCCACCGGGGGCGTCTCCCGCAGCCAGACGGCCCGGAACCGCCGCCGCAGCAGGGCAGGTTCCTCCAGCGGCACGCTGACCAGCCGTCGGTCGTCGAGTTCGGCCGACACGGCGAGACGGCTCAGCACCGCAGGGGCGTCGCCCGTGGACACTGCCGACTTGATCGCGGTGGTGGAACCCAGTTCCGCCGCGGGCGGCGCGGGTTCCTCGTCGAACCCCGGCTGGACGGGGATCCGTCCGGCGGCAACTCCCGAACCCGTGGCGGGCGGGGTCCGGACGGAAGGCACCGAAGGAGCAGAACCGCCGAGTGCGGGCGGGCGGAGAGCCGTTCCCGTGGAACGGCGAAGGATTTCCCATACGGCGTCGCGCGTCCCCGAGCCCTGTTCGCGAACGATCAAGGGAGTGGCCGCCAGTGTCCGCAGCGGCAGCGGCTGCCTGCGTCTGGCCCACGGGTGCCCCGGAGCGACCACCACGACCAGTTCGTCGTCGGCGATGGTGCGGCTGTGGAGTCCGTCCGGCGCGTGCGGGCCCTCGACAAAACCGAGGTCGGCCTCACGGCCGCGCACCATGTCGGCGACCTGTGAGGAATTGCCGACCCGCAGGGCGACCTTGACCTCGGGGAGCCTGGTGCGCAGGGCCATCAGCCACCCCGGCACCCGGTGATCCGCGATGGTCATCGACGCGGCGATCCGCAGTCGGCCCTGCTGATCCGCGTGAAGCGCCGCGACGCCACTGACCAGCGCCCGGGCCGCGTCGAGCACCGGCAGCGCCCAGTCCACGACGGCGATCCCGGCCGGGGTGAGGCGTGACCCGGTGGGGCCGCGTTCGAGCAGTACCAGCCGCAACTGCCGTTCCAACGCTGTGATGCGCATGCTAGCCGCCGGCTGGCTCATCCCGTGCCGCGCGGCGGCCCGGCCGAGACTGCCGGTCTGGGCGACGGAGACCAGCAGGTCCAGCACTTTCAGTTCCGGTGTCCCCGGTGGAAGGCCCATCAGCACTGCTTATGACCTCCTCTGAAACGGGTCTCTACCGGAGACCGGCGGGACCCGGCGATCGTGCGGATGCAGCTCGCCATCGGGATGCAGGAAGGGAGAGGTCATGGAATCGTCCCATGTCCTGCCGGTCAAGCCACTGCCACGCGTGCTCGCCGGTACGAGGCGCGTCGGGCGCGCGTCGAGTGCCGTAGTGCCGGGACTGGCGGTGGCGGTGGCGGTCGCGCTGCCGGCCGTCTGGCTGGGCCGTCTCGTCCCGACCGTGGGCGGCCCGGTGTTCGGGATCGTGGTGGGTGCTCTTGCCGGAGCCCTGCTGAGACGGATGGCCCCCCACGGAACGGCCGAGCGTCTGCACCCCGGGTTCGCGGTCGTGGGCAGACAGGTCTTGCAGGCTTCCATCATCGTGCTCGGGACCGCGCTTTCGCTGAGTGACGTGTTGCGAGTCGGGGTGGGGTCACTGCCGGTCATGCTGGGCACGCTGGCCGTGGCGCTGCTCGGTGCCTGGGCCGTCGGCGGACTGCTGGGCGTCCACCCTGAGACCAGGCTGCTCATCGGAGTCGGCACGGGCGTCTGCGGAGCCTCGGCGATCGCCGCGGTGACCGCAGCCGTCGGCGCCGCCGAGGCCCGGGTCGCATACGCCCTCGGCACCATCTTCACCTTCAACATCGCCGCCGTCGTCCTGTTCCCTCCGATCGGCCACCTGCTCGGGATGTCGCAGGAGGCGTTCGGCCTGTGGAGCGGCACCGCGATCAACGACACGTCCTCGGTCGTCGCCACCTCGTACAGCTACGGAACCGAGGCCGGGCAGTACGCGGTGGTGGTCAAACTGACGCGCAGTCTCATGATCGTGCCGATCTGTGTGGCCCTGGTGCTGTGGCGGTCCTTCGGGCGGCGAGCCCGGGACGCCCGGCAGGACGAGAGTGCGGGCAGGCGGATCTGGCGCGCGTTCCCCGTGTTCATCATCGGATTCCTGCTCGCGTCAGCCGCCGCCACTTATGACGGCATCCCTGCTTCATGGGAGCCGGCACTGCCCGTGATCAGCACGTTCCTGATCACTCTGGCCCTGTCGGGGATCGGTCTGTCGCTGAAGTTCTCCAAGCTTCGCGAGGCGGGTGCGCGGCCACTCCTGCTGGGTGCGATCCTCTGGGCCGCCGTCGGCGCGACCGGTGTCGGTCTCCAGTCGATCACCGGTCGGCTCTGAGCCCAGCACGGACCGGGGCCGCCTGCTTGCCGGACATCCTCGTCGGCCGCAGACGTGGCCAGGCGACCAAGATCCGGGCCATCCACGGGCCGATCGCCCCAGCGACGGCGGCAACGGTCGTCGTTGCCGCTGGTCAGAGGCGGCGCGGAAGCTGTACCACCAAGAGACGAAGAACCTTCTGGTGTCGTATTCGCCGAAGAAGCTGGGCTTCTTCCAGAGGCACGAAAAAAGGCGCCTGACCTGGGCTCTTGCCCGCCAGGCGCCTTCCTCTCGGCCCGCCCAGAGCAGGGACCGGCTTACGTCATAACTCCCAGTTCCTCCCACCGCTGTCCCGCTCCTGACCAGTACTTCCGGACCAGTCACGGACCAAACCCCGACTCACCCTTCAGACTCCGCGCCCTGGCTGACGCGGTCCCACTCCTGCATGGACTGCTCGATGAGGCGGTTGGCCTGCTCTCGGACGCCGTCCAGGAACTTGGCGTAGTGGCGGAAGAGGACCTCAATGCTCTGGCCCGCGCGACGAGCGCACTCGGCGGGGTCCACACCGGAGTACAGCCAGAACGAGATCCCGGCGTGCCGGAGATCGTAGGGCCGCTTGGCCAGCTTGGAGGCGAGTTCTGTACGGGTCAGGACGTACTCCCGTGCCCACGCCCACGTTGTGCCATATGCAGCTGCGTCCACGTAGTTGCCGGCCTGGTTCCGGAACAGTCGGCCGTCCGGCGCCACGCCGGGGCGTACAACGAGACCGTGCCGCCGGGGCGTACCCCGCGGGCGATCAGCCCCGCCGCGACGCAGTCACTCTCCGCGTCGAGCTCGCGGAAGGTCAGCGTCCGCGTCGAGGTCACCAGGGCGAGTTTGTCCCCGAACTGGGTTGCGACTTGGGGCAGGAGCGCCCCGGGCGAGATGACATCGTCCATATGGATCTCCCCCGCTTCCGGTCAGGCCGGGACCACGGGCAGGACGATGCGGGAGGGCCGGGCGGGGTCGTGGAAGACCTGCTGGCGGGCCACTCGGGCCGTGGTCGCGCTTTCCTCGGGTTCGCCCGTGTTGAGGTTGCGGTCCCAGCGTGGGAAGTTGCTGGAGGTGACCTGGACCCGTATCCGGTGACCCGCCCGGAAGACGACGCTGGTCGACCACAGGTCCACGACGTGCTCGGCCGCCTCGCCCGGTGTCGCCGCGCGCACCCGCACGATGCCGTCGGCCACATTGCGGGAGACGCCGTTCTCATCGACGTCGCACAGGCGGGCCACCCAGTCGGTCGAGACTCCGTCCGTGGCGGCGAAGAGCACCGCCCGGACGCGGCCGGTCACCTCGACGTCCTCGGTGAGCGGTTCGGTGCTGAAGACCAGGACGTCTTCGCGCGCCTCCACGGCCGTCTGCTCCAGCGGCCCGGGACGGAAGTCGTCGGACATTAGAAGCGCGCCACCGGTGGTCGGCACCGGGTTCATGGGGTCGTAGGTGAACTCCTCGGGCTGCTCGGCGGTGGACGGCGGCTCATGCGTCAGGCGTCCGTCCGCGCGCAGGTGGAAGTCCGTGTCCACCGCCCGCGACAGGGGCCATTCCGTCTCCTCGCGCCACTGGTTGATGCCCATCACGAACAGCAGGACTTTGCCCGTGTTCGGTTCCAGATCCTCACCGTCGCCGAGTGTGCGCTCGAACCAGTCAAGCTGCATGTCGTGCACGCGCCCCCGCATGCCCATGAAGTCGGAGTTCGCGCTGAACCCGAAGTTGACGTCACCGACCACGTGCCGCCAGTTCATGTGTGTCCAGGGGCCCATGATCAGCGTGGCGGACCGGCCGGCGCGGCGCATGGCGGTGAAGTTGTCGAGCGTGCCCTGGCTAAAGATGTCGTACCAGCCGCCGAGCTGGAATGTGGGCAGGTCGACCTCGTCATGGCGGCCCGCGACGCGGCAGGACCGCGCCCAGTCGGGCTCCCGCCGCGAACGCTCGTAGCCCAGCTCGGGCACATCATGCCGGGCGAACGCCGGAAACCGCCCGGCGGGCAGCTCCGCGTAACCGCCGTCGGCCAGGCCGTCCAGATCGCGCACGAGCCCGGTGATACCGCTCACGAGCCCGTCGAGGTCGGTGCGGTGACGGCGCATCATGGTGTCGGCGCCCTGCATGAGGGACCACGGCGCGGTGATGCCGAGCTCGATCGCGCCGCCGCGCGTCCACAGCCCGTCGTCCGGATCGGACCACGTGATCAACGGCGCGATCGCCTTCAGCTCCGGCGGCTTCGACAGCGCCGCCATCCACTGGGTGTTACCGAAGTAGCTGCCACCGCACATGCCTACGGAGCCGTTGGAGCCGGGGAGGGCGGCGGCCCACCGTACGGTGTCGTAGCCGTCGCTCTCCTCGTACGTCCACGGCTCCCACTCCCCCTCGGAGGCGAACCGGCCACGGGTGTCCTGTATGACGACGATGAAGCCGCGCTTGGCCGCCGCCAGGGGATCGAGCCCGATGGCCGCGATGAGCGTGTGCTTGCCATAGGGCAGCCGGCTCAGCAGCACCGGCCACGGCCCCATACCGCCGGGCCGGTAGACATCCGCGCGCAGCACCGTGCCGTCACGCATCTCCGCCGCAACATCGAACTCGATCTGGATCTCCGTCATGTGCTGCTCCTTTGCCTGCCACGACGTCATTCGGACGACATGGTGGAGTCGATCGCCTTCACGCACCACCCCCGAATGGGGGTGGTCACAGCGGTCTCGGGGGCGCTTACGCCGCCAACTTGATCAACCGACACGTCGGGCCGCCGGCATGGGCGGTTCGAGAGTCGCGTTCCTGCCCGGCACGGACTGGATCGCTCCAGCAGGGCCGGTAGCCGGAGTCCTTCGGACGATTCCGGCATTTGTCTGCAAGGGCCTTCCGGTCGGTGTCGCCAGCAGGAGTGAGGGCGACACCAGCGGAGGACGATGGCGAGGTGCAGGGCCCTGGCGTTGGCGGGACTGCTCGGAACCCGGCAACGCCGTCATGGGGATCGGCCGCCTTGCCCGGCTCCCCGGCACCCTCCTTCAGATGTCGCGGAGCAGCTTGGTGGCCGATCCCTGTACAAGGATCGAAGTGCTTGGCATTGCGGTTGGCGTGCCCGTAATGCCTGGCTCTTTCGCCACGAGAACTGCTCCGGCCGATGGATCAAGCCACGGAGGCGAGCAGGTCCGCCACTACCTCCGGCCTCTCGAGTGCGATGAAGTGGCCTGCTCCCGGTACATGCGTGAAATCGGCGGCAGGCAGCAGCTGCTTGTTGGCTTCCCGGTCCGATGGCCGGGACCAGTCCTTCTCCCCGTAGACGAGGTGGATGGGGGCCTTGACCTCGGAGTAGCGCGAGCGGGCCGCGATGAGGCCGGGCAGGTTCTGGTAGACAGCCCGGGCGACGGTCGGGTAGCCGGGACGGCTGCCCACCTGGAGGAGCTCGTCCACGTAGTCATCCCGCAAAGCGGACTTGTCACCCAACCCGCCCCGCAGGATCCTGCGAAGGATGGGTTTGGGCTCCTGCTGGGCGACCACCGCGCCCACCCCTGGGGTGAGAACACCGCCGACCACGATGCGGGCGAGGAGGCTGGACCGGGCGATTCCGGCGCGGAAGTCGTACGTGTTCACCGCGACGACGCGCCGTACCCGCTCCGGCAGATCGGCGGCGGCGGTCAGGGCGAGCACCGCCCCCATGGACTCCCCGACCAGCGTCACGTCATGGAGATCGAGCTCGGTCAGGAGCCGTTCGACGCCCGCGCGCATCGCCGGCTCGTCGTACGACGCACCGGGCACGATCTCGGAGTAGCCCATCCCCGGAAGATCGAGGGCATACACGGTGTACTGATCCGAGATCATCGGAATCAGGAAGCGGAAGTGCTCGGCCTGCGTTCGCACCGTGTGCAACAGGACCAGGGGAGCACCCGTGCCCGTCTTGAGGTAGCGCAGCTTTCCCTCACGGCTGCTGCGTCCCCCGCGCGGGGCGATGGTGTGGCTGGTGGTCCCCGGAATGTGAATCGTGGGACGTGACTCTTGGGTGGACATGGCGTCGACTCCTTGTGTGTGAACTGCGGTTGGGTGACTCGGGTACGGGCCTGCAGGAGGGTGGTGACGCCCTCGGTCGGCTGCTGCCCTCGCTCCGTCCTCGGTCTTACTGCGACAGCTGGGGGTACAGCCCTGCAAGGTCCCCGGCCAGACCTGCCTTGACCTGTCGCGAGACGTCGTCGGCGAGCACCTCGTGCGCCCCCGCCTCGACGCCGTCCAGGGCAAGTGCGGCGACGTCACGCGGGTCGGCCTTGGGCGCGTCGACGCCCGCCGCCAGGTCCGTGTCCACGTATCCCACGTGAAGTCCGGTGACAGCGATGCCGCGCGGCTGAAAATGAGTCGGCATGGTGGCCACACGCATAGCCAACCCTCGAACTATGTTGCCCCGCCACATGTGCGCCTGACCTGCGCATTCCTACGGTATGGCGACACGAAACCGTCCCCGCCAACCGCCAGGAAGTGGTGCCGATGCCCTCCCCCGCAACCGCTCCCCCACCCCCCGCCAGCCTCAAGCGCATCGTCGCCGCCAGCCTCATCGGCACCACCATCGAGTGGTACGACTTCTTCCTGTACGGCTCCGCCGCCGCTCTCGTCTTCAACAAGCTGTTCTTCCCGGACTCCGACCCGCTCGTCGGCACGCTGCTGTCGTTCCTGACGTACGCCGTCGGATTCGCCGCGCGTCCGCTCGGTGCCCTCGTCTTCGGGCACTACGGCGACCGGCTGGGGCGCAAGAAGTTGCTGGTGCTGAGCCTGCTGCTGATGGGCGGCGCGACCTTCGCGATCGGACTGCTGCCCACGCACGCGACCATCGGGACCGCCGCTCCCGTGCTGCTGACCGTGCTGCGCCTGGTGCAGGGCTTCGCGCTCGGCGGCGAGTGGGGCGGGGCCGTGCTGCTGGTGTCCGAGCACGGGGACGCGCGGCGGCGCGGGTTCTGGGCCTCGTGGCCGCAGACCGGGGCGCCCGCCGGGCAGCTCCTGGCGACCGGCGTGCTGTCCCTGCTGACCGCCGTGCTGTCGGACAGCGCGTTCGGCAGCTGGGGCTGGCGGATCCCCTTCCTGCTCTCCGGTGTGCTGGTGATCGTCGGTTTGTGGATTCGTCTGTCTGTCGATGAATCTCCGGTCTTCAAACAGGCGTTGGCGCAGGCGGAGGCGCGCAAGGCGGCCCCGGCCGCCGACACCGAGAGGCTGCCGCTCGTCTCCGTGCTGAAGCACCACTGGCGCGACGTGCTGGTGGCCATGGGTGCCCGTATGGCGGAGAACATCAGCTACTACGTCATCACCGCGTTCATCCTCGTCTACGCCACCACCTCGGCCGGCGTCTCCAAGCAGACCGCGCTCAACGCGGTGCTGATCGCCTCGGCCGTGCACTTCGCGGTCATCCCCGCCTGGGGCGCGTTGTCGGACCGGATCGGCCGCCGTCCGGTGTATCTGCTGGGCGCGGTCGGTGTCGGCCTGTGGATGTTCCCGTTCTTCTCGCTCATCGACACCGGCGGTTTCGGCCCTCTGATCCTCGCCGTGACCGTGGGTCTGGTCCTGCACGGCGCGATGTACGCGCCCCAAGCCGCCTTCTTCTCCGAGATGTTCGCGACCCGGATGCGCTACTCCGGCGCCTCCATCGGCGCCCAGTTCGCCTCGGTCGCGGCGGGCGCACCGGCGCCGCTCATCGCCACCGCGCTGCTGGCCGACTACGACAGCTCCACCCCGATCGCCCTGTACGTCGTCGCCGCGGCCGTCCTGACCGTCATCGCCGTGGCAGCGGCCAAGGAGACCCGCCACCGGGATCTGACAGAGATCGAGCCCTGCTCCGCCGACGCGGCGCCCGCGACGGCCCGTGCGGCGGACGCGCACACCGTCTGATGCACCTGGGACCGGCCCCGTACGCCCGCGCGTACGGGGTCAGTCCTGTCCCGGCACCGACAACCGGTGCAGCCGCAGGGCGAGTTGGACCTCCAGGGCGCGGGCGGGGCGCTGCCAGTCGTCGCCGAGGAGACGGCCGACCCGCTCCAGGCGCTGGGCGACCGTGTTCACGTGAACGTGCAGTTCGTCCTTGGTGCGGGCGGGGCTCATTCCGCAGTCGAAGTAGGCGGCGAGGGTGCGCACCAGGTCGGTGCCGCGCCGGTCGTCGTACGCGACGACCGGGCCGATCGTGCGATCCACGAACCCGGCGATGTCCCGGTCCCCGGCGAGCAGCAGGCCGAGGAAGCCGAAGTCCTCGGCGGCGGCTCCGTCACCGGTGCGGCCGAGCAGTCGCAGGGCGTCGAGGCAGCGCCTGCCTTCCGCATAGGCGGCGGCTATGGCGTCCGGATGGGCGGCGAGGTCCTCGACGGGGGGTGAGGCGCCGACGGTGACCGCTTCGTGCACGGCGGTGCCGAGGTGGTGGGCGGTGCGCCGGGCCAGCTCCGTCGCACTGTCGCCGGGCTCCAGGGGCAGCAGGAGGACGGTGCCGCCGTCGCGGGCGGCGGCCAGTCCGTGCCGGGTGGCGGCGAGGTGCGACGCGGCGGACCACAGGCGCCGCCGGGCGTCCGCCTCCTGGTCGGCGTCGGCCGCGGGACCGTCCAGGCGGGCGGCGAGCACGACATGAGTGGCGTCGAGGTCGGCGTGCAGCCGGGCGGCGCGCTCACGCAGCAGGCGAGGATCTCGGTCGCGGGCGTCGAGCAGGTCGTCGAGGAGCTCTCCGCGCACGCGCTGTTCGGCCTCGGCGGCCGAGCGTCTGGCGAGCAGCAGCAGCGAGGTGACCATCGCGGCGCGCTCCAGAGTGCGTTGGTCGACGGGGTCGAGGCCCGGATGACCGCGCAGCACGAGCGCGCCCAGGAGTTCGCCGCCGGCGGCCACGGCGGCGATCCAGTCGTCCTCGTGCCGCACGGCGTGCCCGTCGGCGCGTGACGCCTCCAGGGCCCGGGCCGGTGCTGCGACGGCCTCGGTGAACTCGACCGTGCCGTCGAGGACTTCGGAGACCGCGGCGGCCACGTCGTGGACACCGCCGCCGCGCAGGACGAGTTCGGCGAGCCGGTCGTGGACGTCCGAGGCACGCTCGATGACCCCGCTGCGGTCCCGGATGATCTCGTTGGCCCGCTCCAGGCCGGCGAGGGCCGATCGGGTCTCGGTGAGCAGGTTCGCGGTGTCGATGGCGGCCGCGGCCAGGGCGGCGAAGGACCCCAGCAGCGCGATCTGCTCCCGCTCGAACACCCGGGCGCGCCGGTCCGCGGCGAACAGGACGCCGATGACGTGGTGCCCCAGCATCAGGGGGACGCCGAGGATGGCGACCAGTCCCTCGTCCCGGACGCCCGCGTCGATGGTGACAGTGTGCTGGAAGCGGTCGTCCTTGAAATAGTCGTCGGTGACGTACGGGCGGGCCGTCTGGGCGACGAGGCCGCCCAGCCCCTCCCCCATCCCGAGCCGCAACTGCTGGAAGCAGGCCGCGACCGAGCCCTCGGTGACGCGCATGTAGGTGTCGCCCCTGACCGGGTCGTTCAGGCTGAGGTAGGCCACGTCCGTGCCGAGCAGCGACCGGGCTCGCTGCACGATCGCTTGCAGGACCGCGTCCAGGTCACGCAGCCCGGCCAGGTCATGGGCGGTCTCGAAGAGCGCGGACAGCTCGGCCTCCCGCCGGCGCCGGCCCTCCAGCTCCGAGCGCACACGCAGGGCGAGCGGCTTGGCCTGTTCGAGCGCGGCGATCCACTCGGCCGACCGCCCCTCGGCGCGGGCCAGCAGCACCGGCTGCTCGTAGGCGTCGGCGGACGCACCCCGTGCCAGCAGTTCGAGGAACGGAGCCTCGGCACCGCCGGCCGACGGCGCTCCAGCTCCAGCTCCAGCTCCAGCTCCAGCTCCAGCTCCAGCCACGGAACGCTCGGCGGACTGCACTTGATCGTGGGACATGCTCACAGGATTGCTCATCGCCCGACCGCGCCGTCAGCCCTGTGGAAAACTCCGCGCCTCACCGGCTTCGCCCCGCTCAGTGCGCGGTCCATCCGCCGTCGAGGACGAGCGAGGTGCCGGTCACGAAGGACGCCTGCGGGCTGCACAGATACGCCACGGCTTCGGCGACCTCCTCCGGTTCGATCAGCCGCTTGACTGCGCTGTCCTGGAGCAGCACGTCGGCCAGCACGCGCTCCTCGGGGATGCCGTGCGCCCGGGCCTGGTCGGCGAGCTGCTGCTCGACCAGGGGCGTGCGCACATAGGCGGGGTTCACACAATTGGAGGTGACACCGTGGGGCGCGCCTTCGAGGGCGGCCGTCTTGGACAGCCCCTCCAGTCCGTGTTTGGCGGCCACATAGGCCGACTTGTAGGCGGAGGCCCGCAGCCCGTGGACGGAGGACACGTTCACGATGCGGCCCCACCCCTGCCCGTACATGTGGGGCAGGGCGCCACGGATGAGCCGGAAGGGCGCCTCCAGCATCACGGTGAGCACGGTGTGGAAGACGTCGGGCGGGAACTCCTCGATGGGGCGCACCAGCTGCAGCCCGGCGTTGTTGACCAGGACGTCGGTGCCCGCGGCGGCGAGCTCGGCGGCGTCCAGGTCCGTGAGGTCGAGGACGTGCGGTTCGAGGCTGCCCGCCAGCTCCCGCGTCTGCTCGGCCAGCGTCTCCAGACCGGCGGCGTCCCGGTCGACCGCTCTCACCTTGGCCCCGGCGGCCGCGAGCCGCAGCACGCAGGCGCGGCCGATGCCGCCGGCGGCGCCGGTGACGAGGGCGGTGCGGCCGCCGAGGTCGAGAGTGGAGGCGTGGGGAGAAGGAAGAGAACTGCGAGCGGTCATGCCCCCGACCCTAGGCAGCACCCGTCTCCCGCCCCATGTGGTCACCACCCATACTTCACTCGTAACTCATGGGCTCGAACCATGTGGGTGTGTCCGACAGCGCCTGCTTGATCCGGAAGAGCCCGAACTCGTTCAGCCCCGGCAGGGCATCCACGGCGAACCACCCCACCTCCAGCGACTCGTCGTCGTTGACCCGGGCGTCCCCGCCGACGGCCCGGCAGCGGAACGAGATGTCCATGTACTGGCAGACGTCGCCGTTGTCGTACGTCACGGGGTTCAGCGCCTGCACGATGAGGACCCGCTCCACCACGCAGTGCACGCCCGTCTCCTCCTGCACCTCCCGTACGGCGCAGGCCGCCGGCTGCTCCCCCGGCTCCGGGATGCCGCCGATCAGCGACCATGTGCGGGTGTCGGTGCGGCGGTTGAGCAGTACTCTGCCCTCGTCGTCGAAGACGACGGCGCTGACTCCGGGCAGCCACAGCAACTCGTGTCCCACGGATGCCCGGATGGTACGGATGAAGTCAGGAGTAGCCATGGCCCCGACCCTAACGGGCGGGATCAGGTGCTCCGGGGCACTTCAGAGGGCGTGTGACGGCGTACGGCTACACGTCACCGGCGCGTCGCCCGCGCACACCGGCACCGATGGCCCAGCCGAGCCCGCCCGCTGCGACCAGCACGAGGGCGATCTCCGGCAGGATGCCCAACTGCGTGGCGGGCGTCTGCGAGGAGCGCAGGGGCACCTTCTGCACCAGCGAGTCGGCGACGAACATGCCGGTCTTCTGCGTGATCCTGCCGTCCGGCATGATGATCGCGCTGACGCCGCTGGTCACCGGGACGGTGACGGTCCGGCTGTGCTCGACGGCACGGACACGGGACATGGCGAGTTGCTGATAGGTCATCTCGCTGCGGTCGAAGGTCGCGTTGTTGCTGGGCACGGAGATCATCTGAGCGCCGTCGGTGACCTCGGAGCGCACGGCCCAGTCGAAGGCGGCCTCGTAGCAGGTGACGAGGCCGACCTTGGCGCCGTCCATGTCGAACACGCCCGGCTCGCTGCCCCGGCTGAAGTCCTGGCGGACCATGGAGGTCCAGTCGCTGTTGATCGCACCGATGAGCGAGCGCAGCGGGAGGTACTCGCCGAACGGCTGGATCTGCCGCTTGTCATAGGTGTCGACGGGTCCCTTGACCGGGTCCCACAGGATCTGCTCGTTGAGGAGCTTGCCGTCGCGTTCCACGACACCGCCGACCGAGATCGGCACGCCGATCGCCCTGGCCGCCCGGTCGATGACGGCGCGCGCGTCTGCGTTGGCGAACGGGTCGATGTCGGAGGAGTTCTCCGGCCAGAGCACGAAGTCGGGCTTGGCGACCTTGCCCGCCTTGACCTCGGCGGCCAGCCGCTCGGTCTCACGCGCGTGGTAGTCGAGGACGGCCCGGCGCTGGGCGTTGAACTCCAGCCCGGCACGGGGCACGTTGCCCTGGACGACGCCGACGGTCACGGTGCCGTCCTCGGCCTTGTCGCTGACCAGCGGCCGGGCGGCCACCGCGCCCACCACCGGCACCGCCACGCTCAGCAGGGCGACGGCCGCGGCCGACCGTTGTACGGCCCGCGTGCGGCGCATCAGCACGGCCAGGCGTACGACCTCGTACAGGCCGAAGCCGCACAGGGCGACGGCGAAGCCGAGGACCGGGGTGCCGCCCACCGCGGCGAGCGGCAGGAAGACGCCGTCCGCCTGGCCGAACGCGATCTTGCCCCAGGGGAAGCCGTGGAAAGGCACGCGCGCGCGTGCCGCCTCTCCGGCGATCCACAGCGCGGCCGCCCAGACCGGCCAGCCCGGCAGCTTCGACACCGCGGCGACGCCCGCACCGACCAGCGCCACGAAGATCGCCTCGATCGCGACCAGGGCCAGCCAGGGCCCGGGGCCGACCTCCACGCCGGTCCACACCAGCAGCGGCAGCAGGAAGCCGAGGCCGAAGAGGTAGCCGAGACCGAGGCCCGCCTTCCAGCCGCGGCCGCGCAGCACCCAGCCGAACACGGCGAAGGCCGGCAGGGCCAGCCACCACAGGGTGCGCGGCGGGAAACTGACGTAGAGCAGCACTCCGGAGAGCGCCGCGGCGGCGGCCGGGACGAGGCGCAGGAGCCGCGCCCCGCGCGAAGCGGGCGCGGACTCGGGCCGTGTCCGGCCCGACTCGCCCACGGAGGTTGCGGTGACGGTCACTGTGGGAGTGTACGGCGGTTGACCTTGGCGCCGACAGCGCGGTCCGCCGGGCCCCGGTCGGCGCTTGCCCCGCCGGACTGGCACAACGTTCCTGCGCAACTCGGTCCAACTCGTCCACAAACCGTCCATCAGCCGTTACGGTGTGCCGGAGTCTTTGTCGTACGGGCCGGTAACGCCCGCGACGACCGGGACCGTCACAGGTCGGGGGCGACCGGTTCGGGGGGCGGGGTGGGTTCCACGGGGATGACGTCTGTGGCCGGTCCGGAGGAGGACGGCGACAGACGAAACGTTTCTGACGCGGCGGGCGTCGTGATCCTCGGGGCGTGTGCCACGTGGTCCCTGATCACGGCGGGCGCGCACGGCGGCCGCCCCGAGGGCGTGCTGCTCGCGGTGCTGGCCGTGGCCGCCGGCTATGCCGCGGGTCGGATCTGCGGAGCGCTCCTCCCGGTCGCCACGCCCTGCGCCGGGGCACTGGCCGGACTGGGCCTGACGGTGGCCATGCCACGCGTCGCACCCGGGCCCGAGATCGTCACGCCGCTCGGACACGCCGGCGCCACGGCCGCCCTGCTGACCCTGTCCGCGGGTGCCGCGTGCTGCGCCGCCTGGTCCGCCGAAGCCCCGGCCCTGCGGCTCGCCCTGCGCGCGTTGGCCGCCGGGATCGCGGTGACCGCGGCCGCCCTCGGCTCGGTAGGCGGTTTCGTCTCCTGTGTCGTGGTACTGCTGTGCTCGCTCGCCGCGGGCCGGATGCGCCAGCGCGGCCCGGGCCTCGCCGGGCTGGCCCTGGCCGCGGCCCTGGTGACCGGCCTGACCTGGGCGGTCGCCGGCAACGCGGTGCCGGACGGGCTCACCGCGTCCGTGGAGGGCCAGCTGACCCAGCACCGGGTGGAGCTGTGGCACGACGCGCTGCACATGGCGCAGCGGGAGGCGGCCCTGGGCGTCGGCCCCGGCCGTTTCGGGGAGCACAGCACGACGGCGACGCAGACACTGGTGTCCGACGGCAAGCCGCATTCGGCGCCGTTGCAGCAGGCGGCCGAGCAGGGAGTCGTCGGCGTGGCCCTGCTGGCGGCGGCCTTCGGCTGGGTGCTGTACGCGCTGTGGCGCACCCGGCGTCCCACGCCGGTCGCCCTGACCGCGGGCGCGGCCCTGACGGCGCTGGCGGCGATCGCCTGCGTCGGCAACGCGCTCAGCTTCACGACGGTGTCGGTGGGCACGGGACTGCTGGCGGGACTGGCCACGGCACACCCCCTCGCCGAGGAGCCGGCGCAGCACGAGACGGACGTACGCCGCCATGGTGACCGCCTGGCTCCGTGACCTCGGTGCGCTCAGCGCGCCGCGCCGGAGCGCAGCCGGGCCCGGATGACGCGTACGGCCGCCTCCGCGTCGTCCACGGTGATGGTGAACGTGTGGCCGTCCCACAGGCGCAGCACCACGCCCTCGCCGCGTCGTACGACGACCGCGGTGCCCTTCTCGGGACGCCAGCGGTAACCCCAGCCGCCCCAGTGGCGCGGGGTGACGTGCGGGTCGACCTCGGCGCCGGCGACGTGCGACAGCGGGATGCGGCGGCGCGGCAGGCCCATGTGGCCGCAGCGCACTTCCAGGCACTCCTTGTCGACCTTGAGGGCCACGTGCACGAACGCGAGGGTGCCGAAGAGGACGAGCAGCCCGGCCGCGATGCAGCCGACCACCGCCATCACCAGCGGGGCGATGCCGGACGTCCACGGCGAGTCGACGGCCAGCTCGATGCCGAGGGCCAGGCAGGCGGCGCCGACGAGCGCCAGCAGCCACTGGAACCGGTTCGAGGCTCGGCCGGTCCAGACGTCGGGGTGGTGGGTGTTCTCGCCGTGGGGATGGTCCCTCATGCCTATGAGACTACTCAGGTTTCGCTGCGCGGGTAGCTCGTCGCGGAGGGTGACTGAGCCGGGCGGAGGCACAGTGGACGCGAGACGTCCGCATTATCCGCATCCGTCAGGTGTGCGCCAGACCGAGAAGTGCCTCTCGGTCACCGGGCGGGGATGACCGCCTGGAGGAGCCTGCCCTCCTCATAGGCCAGGGCGGGCTCGGGCAGGGTGCCCTCGCGTCCGCTCAGCAGCACGGTCAGGGTCCCGTCGGCGGTGGCCCGGGGAGCGGGCTGCTCGCCGAGCCGGCGCAGCGCCTGAGCGGCGACCGCGCCCGCCGAGCCGTGCAGGACGAGCGGCGGGAAGCCGGGGCGCTGCACCGCGGTGCGGATGCGGTCGGAGACGAGTTCGTAGTGGGTGCAGCCAAGGACCACGGTCGTCACCTCGTCGGGGGTCAGCGCCGCCGCGGCGGCGACGGCGGCCTCGATGGACGTCTCGTCCGCGTGCTCCACCGCCTCGGCGAGCCCGTAGCAGGGCACCTCGGTGACCGCCACTCCGTCGGCGAACTCCTCGATGAGACCGCGCTGGTAGGGGCTGCCCGTGGTGGCGGGCGTCGCCCAGATCGCGACGGGCCCGCCGCCGGCCGCGGCCGGCTTGATCGCCGGGACCGTGCCGATGACCGGGATGCCGGGTTCGAGGCGGGCGCGCAGGGTGGGCAGGGCGTGCACAGTGGCGGTGTTGCAGCCGATGATCAGGGCGTCGGGCCGGTGCGCGGCGGCGGCCTCGGCGACGGCCAGGGCCCGCCGGGTGAGGTCCTCGGGGGTCCTGGGGCCCCAGGGCATGCCGTCGGGGTCCAGGGAGAGTACGAGATCGGCGTCGGGGCGCAGACGCCGTACCGCGGCTGTGGCCGCCAGCAGACCGATTCCGGAGTCCATGAGCGCGATCTTCACCCGGTCACGATAGACGATGGGCCCTTGGAGACGGGCCCGGTGGGGCAGACTGCGCGCGTGAGCGCCATCGTGTGGACTGCCGCCGGATCACTCGTCGCCTGGCTGTGGCTGCTGCTCGGCCAGGGCTTCTTCTGGCGCACGGACGTCGGACTGCCGCCACGGCGGGAACCGGACGACTGGCCTGCCGTCTGCGTCGTCGTACCGGCACGCGACGAGGCCGCGGTGCTGTCGGCGAGCCTGCCGTCGCTGCTCGCCCAGGACTATCCGGGACGGGCGGAGGTCTTCCTCGTCGACGACGGCAGTTCGGACGGCACCGGGGAGCTCGCGCGGGAACTGGCACGGCGGCACGGCGGGCTGGCGCTGACGGTGTCCACGCCCGGCGAGCCGCCCGCGGGCTGGACGGGAAAGCTCTGGGCGGTGCGCCACGGCATCGGCCTGGCACGCGCGCATGGCCCCGAATATCTGCTGCTGACCGACGCCGACATCGCCCATGCGCCGGACAGTCTGCGGCAGTTGGTCGCGGCGGCGCGCACGGGAGGCTTCGACGTCGTCTCCCAGATGGCCCGGCTGCGGGTGGAGAGCATGTGGGAGCGGCTCGTCGTACCCGCCTTCGTGTACTTCTTCGCGCAGCTCTATCCGTTCCGCCGGATCGGCCGGAGGACGGCGCGCACGGCGGCCGCGGCGGGCGGCTGTGTGCTGCTGCGCACCGAGGCGGCCGAGCGGGCGCGGATCCCGGACGTCATCCGGCAGGCCGTCATCGACGACGTGGCGCTCGCGCGGGCGGTCAAGGGCGGGGGCGGCCACATCTGGCTGGGGCTGGCGGAGCGGGTGGACAGTGTGCGCCCGTATCCGCGACTGCACGACCTGTGGCGGATGGTGTCGCGCAGCGCGTACGCGCAGTTGCGGCACAACCCTGTGCTGCTGGCCGCCACGGTGGCCGGGCTCGCGTTGGTCTACCTGGTGCCACCGGTGGCCGTGCTCGTGGGTGCGGCCGTGGGGAGTACGGCGGCCGCGGTCGTCGGTGGTCTCGCGTGGCTGGTGATGACGGGGACGTACGTCCCGATGCTCCGCTACTACCGCCAGCCCCCGTGGCTCGCTCCCCTGCTGCCGTTCACCGCTTTCCTGTACCTCCTCATGACGGTCGATTCCGCCGTGCTGCACTACAGGGGACGCGGTGCGGCCTGGAAGGGCCGTACCTACGCGCGTCCGGACGCCGTCGTCGGGGACGAGACCTGAGGGTTCACTTCCGGCCGGGGGTCCAGTTCATGCCCCACCCGTACGCGTGGTCCACGGTCCTCTGAGGGCTCACGCCCCGTTCGGGCACCAGGTAGCGGGCCTCGCGCTGGACGACCAGGTCGCTGCCGGTGTGGATGATCAGGGCGAGCGCGCAGACCGTGGAGGGGACGGTGCACTCGTCGAGGGAGAAGTCGATCGGGGCGCCGTACTGCGGCCGGAGAGTGACCGTGGCGTGCAGGTCGGCGAAGGAACGCGCCCCTTCGTAGATGGTCACGAAGACGAGGATGCGGCGGAAGGCCTGCCTGTGGTCGAGGTTGACGGTGAGGTTCTCGCCGCTCTCGACGGCGCCCGTGCGGTCGTCGCCGTCGAGGTGGATGTACGGGGGCCGGTGCAGGGCGCCGAAGGCGTTGCCGAGGGACTGGACGACTCCCTTGCTGCCATCGGTGAGTTCGTACAGGGCGCACAGGTCGAGGTCGAGGTCCGCGTGCGTGGCCACGGAGCGGCCCCTCTTGCCGGCCCACCCGGAGAACTGCTTGCGCACCTGCCAGTTGAGGTTCACCCGCATGGCGCCCGAGGTGCCGCCCTGCTTGGTCAGCGAGACGGACGGGGCCGCCTTGGTGAGCGTCACCTTGGTCAGCCGCACCGGCGCCGAGGCGGGCGGCGGGGGCGCGACCGGCGCCGGGGCGGTCACGGGGGCGGCCTGCTGCGGCTCGTCCACGGTGATCCCGAAGTCGGTGGCGAGGCCCTCCAGCCCGCTGCCGTAGCCCTGGCCCACGGCACGGAACTTCCAGGCGCCCTGACGGCGATAGAACTCGCCGAGCACGAAAGCGGTTTCGACGGTGGCTCCCGCGCTGTCGAAACGGGCGGCCACCGTGCCCTGGGAAGCGTCCCTGACCTCGATGTAGAGGTCCGGCACGGCCGCGAACGTACCGCCGTCCGCGGAGGCGGCGAGTACGACGGTCTCTACGGCCGGCTCCACGCGCGCGAGGTCGACGACGAGGGTGTCGGTCACCCTGCCGCCCTCCTCCCGTTTGCCCTCGTGCCGGACAGCACCGGAGGAGTGCGCGGGCTGGTTGTAGAAGACGAAGTCGGCGTCGGAACGGACCTTTCCGCCCACCAGCAGCAGCGCCGACGCGTCCACGTCGGGCACGCCCGGTCCGGAACGCCGGCCCAATTCGACGCGCAGTGCCGTCGTCGGCACCGGAACATTCGATCCTTTCGGCATTGACATGTCCGCCCCCATCACGACTCACGGCGCCAGGCCGCACCCCGGCAGTCCCGTCCGATTGTCTGAACTCTCAACATAATCCCCGAGTCGACGAAGTCCCATGAAGTGCGCGGGAACACCGGCGGTCAACCACCGGTAACCTGCCGAGAACTCGGCCTTTACATGAAAAACGCCCTGCCCGCCGCCCCTTTTTGCCGAGTTCGCTCGCATTGGGGATCCCGCGTCACTGCCGACACGAAAAACAACCCTCTTATCGGTCTCCCCAACCAGCACATCGTGGGCTTAACTTATGTGCCATGACCTCCCCCCGCTCCACTTATGGCGGCGGCTACTACTCCGCCTCCTTCCCGGACACTCCGATCTACGACTCACTCGTGGCCGAGCGGGGCGCCCCGCAGATCGCCCCGATCCGGGTCCCCGCCGCATACGACACGCCGGGCAGCCACCTGCCCGCGCTGCCGTCGGCACTGCCCGCCCTGCCGGCGGGCCCGTCCCAGCCCTCGTACGGCTATCCGCAGGCCCAGCAGCCCGCCCCGTTGCAGCAGGCGCCCGCTGCGTACATCCCGCAACAGGCCGCCGCGCCGCGTGGTTACCCCGGTGCGCAACCGCAGCAGCCCCGGCCTGCCGGCCCCGGCATGGGCACGGGCTACGAGGCGATGCGCCCCGCGGCTCCCCGGCCCCCGCAGGCTCCGTACCAGGAGCCCTACAACAACCAGCAGTACCGCGGGTACTGATTTCATCCCCAGGGCTGTCGGTGCCGCCTGGCACGATGACCGCATGGGGAACCCGCAACTGCAGTCCATTCACGTCCATCCGGTCAAGGCGTTCCGGGACCTGGCGCCCCGGCAGGCCGTCGTGGAGCCCTGGGGGCTGACCGGAGACCGGCGCTGGGTGCTGATCGACGACGGGGGAAAGGTCGTCACACAACGCGAGCACCCGCGCCTCGCTCTTGCCGCCGCCGAGCTCCTGCCCGGCGGCGGTGTTCGGCTGTCCGCGCCCGGAATGGACCCGTTGACGGTGCCCGTGCCGCGGCCGGCGGGCACCGTGCCGGTGAACGTCTTCCGCGACAAGGTCGAAGGCGTTCCGGCCGAGGGCGACGCCGCGCACGCCTGGTGCAGTGCGTATCTGGGCGTCGGCACACGCCTGGTCCACATGGACGACCCGGCCACGCGTCGGTCCGTCGACCCGGAGTTCGCGCTGCCGGGCGAGACCGTCTCGTTCGCCGACGGCTACCCGCTGCTGCTCACCACGGCGTCCTCGCTCGACGCCCTCAACTCCCTGATCGCCCAGGGCGGTCACGCGCAGGAGGGCCCCCTGCCCATGAACCGTTTCCGGCCGAACGTGGTGGTGGCGGGCACCGCCGCCTGGGCCGAGGACGACTGGTCGCGCGTGGCCATCGGCGAGGTCACCTTCCGCGTCGCCAAGATGTGCGGTCGGTGCGTGGTGACCACCACCGACCAGGGCACCGCCAAGCGCGGCAAGGAACCCCTGCACACCCTCGGACGGCATCGCCGCATCGGCGGCAAGCTCGTCTTCGGACAGAACCTGGTGCCCGAGTCCGGCGGCACGATCCGGGTCGGTGATCCGGTCACCGTCCTGGACTTGCTCGAACAGGACGGTCCGCCCGCTCGGGGGCCTGGGAATCCGCCCCGGGGGCCCGGGCGTTGGGTTCCGTGAGAAGTTCATGAGAGGACCCGGTCACAGGTGATTTCGCTCTCTCTTTGACCGGGCCCGCGCGTGAAGAACGGCTCCGCCGGGGGTTATCACGGAGCGGGAAGGGGTGCGGGACGGTGCGAGCGATCAGCGGACTCTGGCGCTGGCGGCACAACCCGTTGCGCCGCACGACCGATCTGGTCGAGGCCTGGGTGGCCCTGGTGGCCCTGCTGCTGATCCTGGTCGTCGGGCCCGTGAGCGGCGCGCTCGTCGGCGGCGTCGCCCAGGACGCCCTGCAGCGCTCCGTCCGGGAGCAGCGCGAGTCCCGTCACCTGGTGACGGCCACCGTGGTCCGCGAGCTGGACCGCTCCCCGCTGGACGCCGACCCCGAGACCGCCACCGGCCGGGACCTGCGCAGCCGGGTGCTCGCCGACTGGACCGCCCCGGACGGCACCGCGCACCACGGCACGCTCATCGCGAGCCTTCAGAAACCGTACCCCGGCGACCACTTCACGATATGGACGGACCAGCACGGGCGCATGGTGGCCCGGCCACTGGACTCCGCCACGGCGGCGACCCATGCCGTCCTCGCCGGCTTCGGCGCGGCCCTGCTGACCGCGGGCCTCGTCGAGGGCGGCAGAAGGCTGATGGTGTGGCGCATGGTCCGCCGCCGGTACGCCCGTTGGGACCAGGCCTGGGACCGGGCGGGTCCGGACTGGGGCAGGACCGGCACCGGCAGCTGACGGCCTTCCGGCTCTGGTCAACCCACCGCCTGCGCGCACGCTACGGTGGACCGGCCGAACTCTTCGGATCAACCCGCGCGCGAGGGAGTCGCAAAGGCGCGCCCCGAAGGCAAGCGAACCATGAGAACCACGAGGTGGGGGCACAGCAACGCCATGGCACAGGGCACGGTCCAGGTGACGCACACCGGCACATCGAGGTGGCGGCGCCGCACGGGTGAGTACGCATCGCTCGCCGCCGCCCTGGAGGCCGCGGCCGACGGCGACGTCCTCACCGTAGCCCCCGGCACCTACCGGGAGAACCTCGTCGTCCAGCGGGCGGTGACCCTGCGCGGCCCCGAGGGCTCCCCCGGCTCCGTGCGGATCGCGCCCCTGGACGGGGTGCCACTGACCGTGTGCGCCTCGGCGGTGGTCCAGGACCTGCATGTGGAGGGCCAGGACGCGGCCGCGCCCGCCCTGCTCGTCGAGGAGGGCACACCGGAGCTCACGGACATCCGGATCGTCACGCGGTCGGCGGCCGGGATCGAGGTGCGCGGCGGCGCGCGGCCGACCGTCCGGCGCTGCACCGTCGACAACCCGGCCGGCATCGGCATCGCCGTACTCGACGGCGGGGGCGGCGTGTTCGAGGACTGCGAGATCGTCGCGGCCGGGCAGGCGGGCGTCGCGGTGCGCGGGGGCGCGCACCCCCGGCTGGAGCGCTGCCGGGTGCACCACGCCTCGGGCGTGGGCCTGTCGGCGACCGGCGAGAACTCCGCACTGGAGGCGGTGGGTTGCGAGGTCTACGAGGTCCGGGGCAGCGGCGTCCAGGTCACCGGCCGGGCCACCGCCCACCTCACCGACTGCGATGTGCACCGCACCACCGCCGACGGCGTCACGCTCGACACGGACGCGGTGCTGACGCTGGCCGACTGCCGTATCCACGACATCCCGGAGAACGCGGTCGACCTGCGCTCCCGTTCGGTCCTCACCCTGACCCGGACGACGGTGCGTCAGTTCGGCCGCAACGGCCTGTCGGTGTGGGATCCGGGCACACGCGTGGACGCCAACCAGTGCGAGATCTTCGACAGCACGGGCGACTACCCGGCCGTCTGGGTCAGCGACGGCGCCACGGCCGTACTGGACTCCTGCCGGGTGCACGACGTGCCGGACGCCCTGTTCGTCCTCGACCGCGGCTCACGCGCGGACGTCGTCGACAGCGACCTGTCGCAGGTGCGCAACACGGCCGTGTCGGTGAGCGACGGCGCCACCGCGCAGCTGGACGACTGCCGGATCCGGGACGCGGCGACGGGCGCCTGGTTCCGCGACCACGGCAGCGGCGGCACCCTGAACAACTGCACCGTGGACGCCACGCAGACCGGCGTGATCGTCACCAAGGGCGCCGACCCGACGATAGAGCGCTGCACGGTCGACTCCCCCGCCGAAGCGGGCTTCTACGTCTCGGCGGGCGGCCGGGGCAGCTTCCTCAACTGCCGGGTGACGGGCAGCGGCGGCTACGGCTTCCATGTGATCGACGGCTGCCGCACGACGCTGAAGAAGTGCCGCACGGAGCGGTGCGCGCGGGGCGGGTACGAGTTCGCGGACGGCGGCCCGGACGCGGCGTCCGGGACGGGCCCCGTGGTCGAGGACTGCACGAGCGACGAGAGCGCGGGCGTGCGGCAGCCGACCGCGACGGAGACCGCCGTGCAGACGGTGAGCCGCTCCCCGGGCCTGCTCGGCTCGATTCCCGGGCAGCGCAGCACCGAGCAGGAACCGCTGATCATGCCCGCGGAGCCGGAGAAACCGGCGCGGACCTCGAAGTCCGTGCTCGGTGAACTGGACGCGCTGGTGGGCCTGGACAGCGTCAAGCGCGAGGTGCGGGCGCTCACCGACATGATCGAGGTGGGCCGGCGCCGGCAGCAGGCGGGCCTGAAGGCGGCCTCGGTCAAGCGCCACCTGGTCTTCACGGGCTCCCCCGGTACCGGCAAGACCACGGTCGCCCGTCTCTACGGCGAGATCCTCGCCTCCCTCGGCGTGCTGGAGAAGGGCCATCTCGTCGAGGTGTCCCGCGTCGACCTGGTCGGCGAGCACATCGGTTCGACCGCGATCCGCACCCAGGAGGCCTTCGACCGAGCGCGGGGCGGTGTGCTGTTCATCGACGAGGCGTACGCGCTGTCGCCGGAGGACTCGGGCCGTGACTTCGGCAAGGAGGCCATCGACACGCTGGTGAAGCTGATGGAGGATCACCGGGACGCGGTCGTGGTGATCGTCGCGGGCTACACGGCCGAGATGGAACGGTTCCTGTCCGTGAACCCGGGTGTGGCGTCCCGCTTCTCCCGGACCATCACCTTCAGCGACTACGGACCCGAGGAACTGCTGCGGATCGTCGAGCAGCAGGCCGAGGAGCACGAGTACCGGCTGGCGCCGGGCGCGACGGAGGCGCTGCTGAAGTACTTCACGGAGATCCCCAAGGGAGCGGCGTTCGGCAACGGCCGCACCGCCCGGCAGACCTTCGAGGCGATGGTGGAGCGGCACGCGAGCCGTGTCGCCCAGGTCGACGACCCGAGCACCGACGACCTGACACTGCTCTACGCGGAGGACCTGCCGGAGCTGTCCTGAGCCCCTTCTCCGGGCCGCGGCGCCGGGACCTCCGACCGCAGCCGGGTCAGCAGCCGTTGCCGTTCCTCGGCGAAGGCCGGGTCCGCTTGGTAGTCGGAGTGGCCGAGGACGGGAGCCGGCAGGGGATGCTGATCGGTACGGCCGTACGCCAGCGGGTCCTTGAGCGACTCCCGGTCCACCTCGGGGCCGCAGTCGCCGGACAGGCGGACGGGGCCGCCGATGGGGTCGGTACGCCGGTGCAGGTTGCGCCAGCAGTCGACGTCGTGGTGCAGGGCGCTGAGCGCGGCCGGTCCGAAGTGGGCGGGGAACCAGCGGCCGTAGAGGCGCTCCAGCGGTGAGCCGTAGGTCAGCAGGGCGACGCGTTTGCGGACGGACGGTTTCAGCTGCCAGGCCGCCGCGGCGGCGAGCACGCTGCCCTGCGAGTGCCCGGAGATCACCAGGCGGCCGCCGGTCGCGGCGGTCCAGGTCGCCATCCGCCAGGTCAGATCGGGCACCGCGCGCTCGGCGTAGCAGGGCGGGGCGAACGGGTGGGCGGCGCGCGGCCAGAAGGTGCCGACATCCCACAGGATGCCGATGGTGCGCCGGGCCGAGGGGTCCTTGTAGGCGCGCCGGCCCCAGGTGACGAAGAGTATGAAGCCGAGTCCGATGAGCCAGGAGCCCAGCGCCTCGGCGGTCTCGGCGGCGCCCTCGACGAACGCGAACGACCCGTCAGCGGCCTGACCGGGTGTCTTGTCGCTGATCATCGCGCCAACCAGGGCCGCGGCGCCCAGCAGCAGGGTCGTGGCGGAGGTGACCGCGACGATGCGGGGCGCCCGGTCGGTGAGGGTGGCCATCGCGCGGGTGCGCGCGATGCGGCGGGTGCGGGTGGTGTCCTTCGGCTCGCCGGGGTAGTCGCGTTCCACCGCGCCCATCTCGGCCCGGCGCAGCACCCAGGCACGCCGGCCCAGCCAGCCGCACAGCACCAGCAGCACGACGAGCAGCGGCGGGATCACGGACGCCTGCCAGGTCAGCAGGACCGGTGGGCCGGGGATGTTCGTGCCGGTGCCGTCCAGCCAGTCGGCGACGCGCTGGGACACGCCGCCGGACATCACCCCGCCGAGCGCGCAGGCCAGCATGGCGACGGCGGGCCCGCCCAGTCCGCGCATCGCGGCGCGTGGATCGGGATGGGCGCGGTGCAGCACGTGGGCGACCGCTCCGAGGACGATCACCAGCAGCCCCTGGGCCAGGGCGATCGTGCCGAAGGTCGTGTCGCCCGGCAGCCGGCCGGCCGACTCCCACCCCGGGCGCTCCCAGCCAGCGTAGACCGCGGTGAGGACCAGCAGGACGAGGGCGGCGAGCGGCAGCTGTCGTACGAGGCGGGCGTCGAGCTCCCGGTCGAGGCGGTTCTCGCTGCGGCCCCGGCGGCAGACCACCGCCACCACGGCCACGGCGGCGGCGACGAGCGCCGCTTCCAGCAGGCGGCCCAGCACGTCGAGCAGCGCGGGCCCGCCGGGGCGGTGGTCGAACCGTGCGGCCGACGTGCCGACCGCCGCGGCGACCGTCAGCAGTCCGGCGGCGGTGTGGGCGGCACGCAGCCGGGCCACCAGACGGCGGCCGTACCAGAAGCCGGGTCGGCCGAGGGCGGTGCGGCCGGTCTCCTCGTCGGCCTCGGGGGTGCGGGTCATGGGCTGCTGGGACTCGTACGCGCTCCAGGTGCGGTGGGAGAGGTACCACAGCAGGCCCGTGAGCGCGGCCGGGACCAGCGCGGCGAGGGCGAGGCGGCGGCCGGGCCTGCTCCACCAGCCGTCGTCCGAGACGGCTGGTGACAGGAAGCCGAGCCAGGAGTGCCGCTCGGTGCACGCGTACGTGCCCGCGCACTGCCACGCCGCGAGGTCGAGGGCGACCTCACAGGCGGCGGCGACCAGCAGCACGGTCAGGGTCAGTGCCGTGAGCCGCACCAGCAGCCCGTACAGGCGCACCGTCCGTTTGCGGCCCCGCGCGGTGGGGCGCATCCAGTGCGCGAGGTTGACGACCATGAACGGCAGCAGCAACAGCCACAGCGCGCGGGTGCCGTTGCCGGAGGTGAGGTTGCACCAGACGTACGCCTCGGGCACCGGACGGCCGCGGTAGTCCTCCGGTCTGCTCTCCGCGTCGGCGTCCTCGGCGCGGCGGAAGACGGCCGCCGTGTCGTCGCCGGTGACACGCACCGTGCGCGGATCGTCGAGCATCTTCTCGGGCGTGGTGCCGCCGACTCCGTGGACCAGGAGCTCCAGGGCGGTTCCGGCTTCCTCGGGCCGCGCGGCGGAGTCGTCCGCCGTACCGGTCGAGACACGTTCCTGCGCACGTTCCACTGTTTCGCACTTCCCCCGTGACGCGCCGTCGGCATCTGTCCGTGCGGGCACAAGGATCTCCGCTAGTCGCGTTCCGCACACCCCTCGTCGCGGAATTTCCCCGATCCGTGTGACTGCCGTGACTCGAATGTGGCCTTCGTGACATGCGCGCGTCGGGACAGTCGGTGCCGCGACCCGCCCCGGCCCGTGCAAGGATGGGACGTCCGCGCACCGGAGACGGGCAGAATCTCCTCGTCGGAGTGGGTGCGCGGGGCGTGTCGGACGGCTTGAGGCGAAAGGACCGGAGCGTACGTGAGCGAGAATCAGAACCTCCTCGCGGAGCAGCGGCGCGCCCTGATCCTGGACGAGGTCCGGCGCCGCGGCGGCGTCCGCGTCAACGAGCTCACTCGCAAGCTCGGCGTGTCGGACATGACCGTACGGCGCGACCTCGACGCGCTCGCCCGGCAGGGCGTGCTGGAGAAGGTGCACGGCGGCGCTGTCCCGGTGGTCGAGGCGAGCACGCACGAGCCGGGCTTCGAGGCCAAGTCGGGTCTGGAGCTGACCGCCAAGGAGGACATCGCGCGGGCCGCGGCGGAGCTGGTCGCGCCGGGCAGCGCGATCGCGCTGTCGGGCGGTACGACGACGTACGCGCTGGCGCACCAGCTGATCGACGTACCGGACCTGACCGTCGTCACCAACTCGGTGCGGGTGGCCGACGTCTTCCACGCGGCGCAGCGCACCTCCGGCCCCCGGCAGGGCGCGGCCACGGTGGTGCTGACGGGCGGGGTACGCACACCGTCCGACTCGCTGGTGGGGCCGGTGGCCGACCAGGCGATCGCGGCGCTCCACTTCGACGTGCTGTTCCTCGGGGTCCACGGGATATCGGTCGAGGCCGGTCTGTCGACGCCGAACCTCGCGGAGGCCGAGACCAACCGGCGGCTGGTGCAGTCGGCGCGGCGGGTCGTGGTGGTCGCCGACCACACCAAGTGGGGGACGGTGGGTCTGAGTTCGTTCGCGGCGCTGGAACAGGTGGACACCCTGGTGACGGACGCCGGGCTGCCGACCGAGGCGCGTGCGGAGGTCGCGGAGCATCTGCGGCGGCTGGTGGTGGCGGGTGAGCCCGATGAGGCGGTACAGACAGGTGACTGACCGTCAGCTAAGGTGACGCTGCCCGGTCAACCGCACGCCTCCCAGGAGGTTTTCTCCATGGCTCGCCGTCTGCGTCCGGTGGGGATCGAGTTCGTCGAGACCGCGCCCGTACGGCTGGTCTTCGCGCGGGAGATCTCCGCGTCTCCCGAGGCGGTCTTCCGCGCGCTCGCCGAGGACGTGCCCGGCTGGACCGAGTGGTTCGGGGCGGTGACACTGGCCCGGCCCTTGGCGGACGGCGCCCGACGCGAGATCCGGCTCAAGGGCGGGACGCGGTTCCAGGAGACGATCCTCGCCGCCAAGGAACCCGAGGTGTACGCCTATCGCGTCGACCTGACCAACGCGCCGGGCGCCCGCGCGCTGGCCGAGGAGTGGCGGCTCGCCCCGGCCGGCACCGGCACGCGGGTGCGGTGGACGTTCGCCGCGGACGGGACGGCGCCGTTCCGTCTCGCGCTGCCCCTGGCCAGGGCGGGATTCGGACGGGCCTTCCGGGACGCTGTCACCTCATTGGACCGGCGGCTGGCCACCCACTAGTCAGTCCGGCCAGACGCCCGTCTCCAGCAGGGAGGCGATCGCCGCCGTGTACGGCGTGATGTCCAGGCCCTGTTCGGCGAGCCAGGTGTCCGAGTAGTACTTGTCCAGGTAGCGGTCGCCCGGATCGCACAGCAGCGTCACCACGCTCCCCTGCCGCCCCTCGGCCACCATTTCGGCGACGATCTTCAGCGCGCTCCACAGCCCGGTGCCCGTGGACCCGCCCGCCTTGCGGCCGATGGCGTGCTCCAGGGCCCGTACGGCGGCGACGCTGGCCGCGTCCGGGACCTTCATCATCCGGTCGATCGCGCCGGGCACGAAGCTCGGCTCCATGCGGGGGCGGCCGATGCCCTCGATGCGCGAGCCGCAGTCGTAGGTCACGTCCGGATCGCCGGTGGTCCAGCCCTCGAAGAAACACGAGTTCTCCGGATCGGCGACACAGATGCGGGTGTCGTGCTGCGTGTAGTGGACGTAGCGGGCGAGGGTCGCGGAGGTGCCGCCGGTGCCGGCCGTGGCGACGATCCACGCGGGCTCCGGGAACCGCTCGAGGCGCAGCTGCCGGAAGATCGACTCGGCGATGTTGTTGTTGCCGCGCCAGTCCGTGGCTCGTTCGGCGTAGGTGAACTGGTCCATGTAGTGGCCGCCCGTGTCCGCCGCGAGGCGTGCCGACTCCTCGTACATCGTGCGGGGGTCGTCGACGTAGTGGCACTGCCCGTCATGGAACTCGATCAGGCGGATCTTCTCGGCGCTCGTCGTGCGCGGCATGACGGCGATGAAGGGCACGCCGATCAGCTTGGCGAAGTACGCCTCGGACACGGCCGTCGAGCCGCTGGAGGCCTCGATCACCGGGCGGCCGGGCCGGATCCAGCCATTGCACAGGCCGTAGAGGAACAGCGAGCGGGCGAGCCGGTGCTTGAGGCTGCCGGTGGGGTGGGTCGACTCGTCCTTCAGGTACAGGTCGATGCCCCATTTCTCCGGCAGCGGGAAGCGGAGCAGGTGTGTGTCGGCCGAGCGGTTGGCGTCGGCCTGGACCTTGCGGACGGCTTCTTTCAGCCAGCCGCGGTAGAGGACGTCGGTGTGGTCGACGTCGAGGGTTTCGCCGGTCCGGGTCTTTGGGGGTGTGCTCACGGCGGGGCTCCTCAGGGCTGCGCGCCACGGCGGGTCGCGCGGCCGACACACCGATCATAGACTTCTCCCGCACGCTTCTCACCTGCATAAACACACCTTTGAGCACCCCAAAGGCACCCCTGGGGACAGACAGGCGCACAGGTGTGGGGGCGCATTCGCGCGAGTGCTCCGGGTGCCCTCGGCGAGGCGGTCATGCGTACTGGTGCTCGACGCCGGTGGCGGGCAGACTGCCCGACGGGGCAAAGGTCCCGAGCGGGGGCGCACACTGGATCACGACACGAACGGGACATCGGCCACGCGAGAGAGCGGGCCGGCACACCGACGCACACAAGGGGGCGGGAGGGCATGGCGGAGCCGGAGTTCACGGCCACGGGCGTGCGGATCGGGAAGCGACTGCGCTCGCTGACCCGGGCGGGGCAGGTCCGGATCAGCGGCGGCAGGCTCGAACTGCTCACCAGTTACGGCAGCGAGATCGACAGCGCGCCGGTGCAGGCGGTGCGCGCCTCCAAGCCCTGGTTCGCCCCCGACGACCGGGCGCTCGCGGACCTCAACGGCAAGCGGTACCTGCTGACTCTGGGCGACCACGACCCCGCTCCGGGCGAGCCGGGGCCGCCCGCGGCACGCCGGTTCATCGAGGCCGTACGCAGGGCCGCGGGGCGTAGCGGCTGAACCGCCGCACTGTGCGGTCGGCTCCGCCGGCTGCGTCGGCGCTCGTCCCGTCGGCTGTATCTGCGGTCGCCACGCCGACCGCGAGTTGCGGGAGCGCATCCCCTGAGCCACGCTGGTCTCACGTCACTCTGGGTTTACCGGCGATAACGCTGCGAACCAGCCGCCGGCCACGACAGCAGGCGGCCGTGTCACGCAGGCACTCTGCTGGATCGATCCGAACTCCGTGTTCTTCCGGACCTCTACGTCGGGGAGTCGCAGCCGTGATCAGTCACCCAAGCAGGCACTGCGCAGTGGAGCTCCAAGCCCTGCCGTCGCGGATCGGCCAGGTCCGCAGAATCGTATCGGCGCAGTTGCGCTACTGGCACCTGGATCCCCTCATAGACCGGGCCGCGCTCGGTGTGACAGAGCTGTTGACCAACGTCCACCGGCATGCCCAGCCCGACAAGACGTGCACCGTGGAGATCGAGCTGCTGCTCGACCGACTCATGGTCTCGGTGCGCGACCACGACCCGCGTCTGCCGGTCGTGACGGACCTCAAGGACACCAAGGACGCCGACGCGCTCGCCACGTGCGGGCGCGGGCTCGCCATGGTCGCCGCGGTCAGCGAGAGCTGGGGCGTGCGGCCGGACGGCGAGTCCGGCAAGGTCGTGTGG
The DNA here is from genome assembly GCF_040295365.1 of Streptomyces sp. NPDC002838. NCBI lineage: Bacteria > Bacillati > Actinomycetota > Actinomycetes > Kitasatosporales > Streptomycetaceae > Streptomyces > Streptomyces sp. NPDC002838. Next base: position 66,315 of record NZ_JBEOVF010000016.1, read on the forward strand.
TTCACCCTGCCGACTCCCTCGTCCACCCGGGCGGGTGCGGCGCGTCCGCTGCGGCGCGCGGTCACGGAGAAGCCCGCGCACCGGTTCGCGAAGGTCGAGCACGCGGTCGACCTGCGCAGGCCCGAACGCGCTCCCGCCCGGTCCGCCGTTGTCGGCTGACCGGGCGGTGACCTACCTTCTTTTGGCTCGGTCGCCTGCGGGGCGCTCCGTGCCGGTGTCGAGAGCCCGACCGTGCTCGGCCCTTCGGGGCTCCGCGCGCTCGGGCTCTCGACACCGGCGCGCCCCTTCGGCTCTCTCACGGCCGACGCGTGGGGACGGTGGGCCTTGGTGGGCCCTTGAGCCTCGAACAGACCGGGCGCCCGGCTCACGGCGTCTGGCACGCACGCTCGCCACATGCTGATGGGACTCCCATTCTGTGCGGAGCTCTTACGCGTTACTCGGTGGCGATGGCCCGCAGCACGTCCAGGCGTGCCGCGCGCCGGGCCGGGCGCAGGCCCGCGAGGGCTCCTGCCGCGAGGCCCACCAGCACCACCACCGCGAGTTGCAGGGGCGGCATCGCGAAGGCGAACGCGCTGTCGCTCGCGCCGTCGGAGGCCTTCACCAGCACCCAGCCGAGGAAGGCGCCGAGGGCGAGCCCCCCGACCGTGCCGAAGGCGGCGACCAGGACGGACTCCCAGCGGACCATGGACCGCAGTTGGGACCGGGTCTGGCCGACGGCCCTGAGCAGGCCCAGTTCGCGGGTGCGCTCGTGGATCGCCAGCGTCAGGGTGTTGGCGATGCCGAGGAGCGCGATGAGCACCGCGAGGGCGAGCAGGGCGTAGACGAGCGTGAGCATCATGTCGATGCCGCCGGCCGAGGACTGCGCGTACTCGTCGCGGGTCTGCACTTCGGGGTTGCCGTACTGAGCGGCCGCCTTCTCCACCGCCGCCTTGCCCGCGTCCGTGCTCACGCCGTCCCTGAAGGAGACGGCGACGAGGGTGTCGGCGTCCTGGGTACGGTGCGGGGCCCAGGCGGCGCGCGTGATGACGTACTCGCCCGCGAGTTCGGACTGGCCGTAGACCGCGCGGACGGTGAAGGTCTCCTTCTTGCCGTCGGTGAAGGTGAGTTGCGCCTTGTCGCCGGTCTTCAGGCCCTGCTTGTCGGCCTCCTTCTCGGTGACGGCGATGCCGTCGGTGCCGAGAGCGTCCAGGGAGCCCTGGACCTTGCCGAGGTCGAAGGTGCGCTCGAGTGCGAGCGGGTCGGTGACGGTCAGCGCCCGTCCCCTGCCGTCGACCTCGGCGACGCCGCGGCCGAGCCCGACGGCCGTGTCCACCTCGGGCAGTTGCTGGACCGCTCCGGCGAGCCGGGGGCTCAGGCCGCTGCCGCCCGCGCCGAACGACGGGGTGCTCACCGCGACGTCGCCCGCGAAGGACCGCGACACGGTCTGGTCCATGGTCGCCTTCAGCGAGGCGCCGAACACCGTGAACAGCGAGACCACGGCCACGCCGATCATCAGTGCACTGGCGGTCGCGGCCGTCCGCTTGGGACTGCGCAGGGCGTTGCGCCGGGCGAGGCCGCCGGTGACGCCGCGCAGCCTGTCGAGCGGGCCGCCGAGGACACGTACGGCCGAAGTGGAGGCGACCGGGCCCAGGACCACGAAGGAGGCCAGGGCCAGGACCGCGCCCGTTCCGGCCGGCCAGATGGACGGTGACACCAGGACACCGGTGAGGGTCACGGCGATCGCGAGGGCGGCGAGGCCCAGGCCCGTGACGGCGCGGACCCGGGAGGCCCCGGACTGGTCGACCGCCGTCTCGCGCAGTGCGGCCAGGGGTGCGGTGCGGCCGGCGCGTACGGCGGGCAGCAGCGCGGAACCGAGGCAGACCACGATGCCGACCGCGAGCGGCAGGGCCATGGACAGGGCGCTGATCATCAAGGCGCCGTCGGGGAACGGGAATCCGATGGCCGGGAAGAGTGCCTGCAGTCCGGCCGCGATGCCGACGCCGCCCGCCAGGCCCGCGGCCGACGCGATCACGGCCACGGCGCTCGCCTCGACGAGGGTGGTGACGGTGACCTGCCGACGCGAGGCGCCTAGCGCCCGCAACAGGGCGTTCTCCCGGGTGCGTTGGGCCACGACGATCGCGAAGGTGTTGTGGATGGAGAAGGTCGCGACCAGCAGGGCGACGCCGGAGAACACAAGGAGGAAGGTCGTGAAGAGGGACAGGAACTGGCTGGAGATCATGTCCGTGTTCTCCTCGGCCGCCTCCTGACCGGTGATGGCCTCGACTCCCTCGGGCAGGACGGGAGTCAGCCGGTCGACCAGCTCACGCTCACTCACCCCGGGCCCGGCGCGCACCTGGATGCTCGCCGCCTCCCCTGGCCGGGCCGTGAGGTACTTCTCGGCGTCGGCCCGGGTCATGCCGGTGAAGGTCACCTGGGCCATGCCGTCCTCGCCGCCGAAGGTCGCGAGGCCGACGATCGTCACCCTGACCGGGTCGGGCGTACGCAGGGTCGTCGTGTCGCCGATCTTCAGGTCGCCCCGCTCGGCGGTGCCGCGGTTGACGACGACCTCGCCGGACTTCTCCGGGGCGCGGCCTTCGGCGAGCCGGTACGGGTTGAGTTCCGGATCGGTGATCCAGTTGCCGGCGAGGGTGGGCGGGCCCTGGCCACCGATGGGCTTGCCGTTCGCGCCGACGAGCTGGCCCGCGCCCTCGATGTTGGGCGCGGCGGCCGCGACGCCCGGGACCTGCTCGACGGCGTTCACCAGGTCCGTGTCGACCGGCCGGCGCACCCCTTGGCTCTCCCCCGGGGTGGTGATGGCGTCCGCGCTGCGGACGACGGCGTCGGTACCGCTGGTCGCGTTGCCGAACATGGTGTCGAAGCTGGCGCGCAGCGTGTCGCCCATGACGAGCGTCCCGGCGAGGAAGGCGACGCCGAGGAACACCGCGAGGAATGTCCCGGCGAAGCGTCGCTTGTGGGCGCGCAGGGAGGACGCGCTCAGGCGTACGGAGGCGTTCATGAGGGCACCTCGAAGGCTTTCAGGCGGTCCAGGACCTTGTCGGCGCTCGGGGACTCCATTCGGTCGACCAGGCGTCCGTCCGCGAGGAAGACGACCTCGTCGGCGTGGGCGGCGGCGACCGGGTCGTGGGTGACCATGACGACCGTGCGGGCGGTCCGGCGTACGGCGCGGCCGAGCAGCCCGAGGACCTCCTCGCCGGAGCGGGAGTCGAGGTTGCCGGTCGGCTCGTCGGCGAAGACGACGTCCGGCCGGCCGGCGAACGCCCGGGCCACGGCGACGCGTTGCTGCTGGCCGCCGGAGAGCTCGGAGGGCCGGTGGTGGAGCCGGTCGCGCAGGCCGACGACGTCGATCAGCGCCTCGATCCACTGTGGGTCGCCCTCGGTGCCCGCGAGGTCGAGCGGCAGCCGGATGTTCTCCGCGACGGTCAGCGTCGGCACCAGGTTGAACGCCTGGAACACGAAGCCGACGCGGTCGCGGCGCAGGAGGGTGAGGCGGCGGTCGTCGAGGGAGCCCAGTTCGGTGTCGGCGATGTACGCGGTGCCCGAGGTGAGGGTGTCGAGGCCGGCCGCGCAGTGCATCAGGGTGGACTTGCCGGAGCCCGAGGGCCCCATGATCGCGGTGAAGCGTCCGGCCGGAAAGTCGACGCTCACCCCGTCCAGGGCCCTCACGGCGGTGTCGCCGCCGCCGTACACCTTCACGGCGTCGACGACCCGGGCGGCCGGCAGCGTGCTGGTGGTGGCGGTCGTCGCGGTCATGCCGCACCGCCCTTGGCCGCGGGGCCGAACTGCTCGTCCAGGACGGACAGCCGGCGCCAGTACTCGTCCTCGTCGATCTCGCCGGAGGCGAAGCGGCGGCCGAGCACGGCGATCGGCGAGTCGCCGGACGGGCGGGGGTCGGCCGTGGCGCGCCACGGTCCGCGTCGGCCGCGCCGGACGGTGCGGCGCAGGACGGTGACGACGCCGACCACGACGGCCGCCCAGATCAGCGGGAAGAACAGGATCCACGGGCCGGGGCCGCCGTCCCAGTGCGCCAGGGTCTGCATCTCGGGTCATCTCCTAGGTGGGTCTTCCGGTGATGCCTCGAGACTCCCGCCGAGGAGGGGCCCGGGTCGTCGTACGGCCAGCGGCAGTGGGCGTACCTCCTGGGGAGTACGCAGGCTCGTTGGGGCTGCTCCTCCAAGGGATCGACCTCTGTACCTACCAGTATGTACAGTGTTCGCATGAGCACCTCCGAGCGACTGATCGAGTCCACCCGTGAGCTGCTGTGGGAGCGCGGCTACGTGGGCACCAGCCCCAAGGCCATCCTGGAGCGCGCGGGCGCCGGACAGGGCAGCATGTACCACCACTTCAAGGGGAAGCCGGACCTCGCCCTGGCCGCGATCCGGCGGACGGCCGAGGAGTTGCGGGCTACCGCCGAGGGAGTACTCGGGGGACCGGGGACGCCGTACGAGCGGATCGAGGCCTATCTGCGGCGTGAGCGGGACGTGCTGCGCGGCTGCCCGATCGGCCGGCTGACGATGGATCCGGACGTCATCGCGGACGACGAGTTGCGCGCACCCGTCGACGAGACGCTGGACTGGATCCGCGAACGGCTCGCCGGGATCGTCGAGGAGGGCAAGGAGGAGGGCCAGTTCGCGCCCTCACTGGACGGCGAGGAGATCGCCGCGGCGGTCCTGTCCACCGTCCAGGGCGGCTACGTGCTCGCCCGCGCGTCCGGTTCACCCGCCGCGTTCGACGTGGGCGTCCGGGGGCTGCTCTCGCTGCTCGCCGCGCAGAAGACCCCGACCTCGTAGAGGAGTTCACGCCCGTGCACGCCATGCAGTACGAGCTCACCCTGCCCGCCGACTACGACATGGACATCATCCGCGGCCGCGTCTCCCGCGTCGGGCATCTGCTCGACGACTGGGAGGGGCTCGGCTGCAAGGCGTACCTGATGCGCGAGCGTGGCACGTACGGCTCGCCGGTGAACCAGTACGCGCCGTTCTATCTGTGGGACACCGTGGAGGGCATGAACTCCTTCCTCTGGGGAGGCGGTTTTCAGGGCCTCAGCGACGACTTCGGGCGGCCCTCGGTCCGGCAGTGGACGGGGATGGCGTACGAGGAGGGCGCCGCCGCCGGCTCTCGCGCGCGGGTGGCGGTGCGGCGCCGGCAACCCGTGCCGGACGGCGTGGAGTTGGCGGCGTTCGTGGAGGACGCCGTGGGCGAGACCGGGCGGCTGGCCGGGGAGGACGGGGCGGTGCTCGCGGCGACCGCGGTGGACACCGGTCGCTGGGAGTTGGTCCACTTCTCGCTCTGGGAGGACGAGACGCCCAAGGCGGACGGCGACGTGTTCGAGGTGCTGCATCTGTCGGCGCCGGGGCGGGACCGGCTGTCACGGGGCCGGCAGTGGTGAGCACGGTCCGTACGGTGCTCGGGGACGTGCTCCCCTCCCACCTCGGGGTGTGCGACGCGCACGACCACCTGTTCTTCGGCAGTCCCCAGCTGCCCGGCCAGGAGCTGCACAGCGTCTTGGCGGCCCGCGCCGAGCTGGCAGCGTTCCGTGCGCTCGGCGGCGGCAGCGTGGTGCAGTGGACGCCGTACGGGCTGGGGCGGCGGGCCGCCGATCTGCCGCCGCTGTCCCGGCAGACCGGGGTGCACGTCGTCGCCGCGACCGGACTGCACCAGGCCGTGCACTACGACGACGACACGCTCGCCAGGCTGCGCGGCAGGCTCGCCGAGGTCTTCGTCGCCGAACTGACCGAGGGCATCGGTACGTCGGGGGTCCGCGCGGGCCTGATCAAGGTCGCGGGCGGTTTCCACGCCCTCGACGCGCACGCCCGCTGGACCATGGCCGCGGCGGCCGAGGCCCACCACGCCACGGGAGCGCCCATCGCCGTCCACCTGGAGCTGGGCACCGGTGCCCTGGACGTACTGGAGCTGCTGTGCGGGGAGTTGGGCGTGCCGCCGCGGCGGGTGATCCTGGGCCATCTCAACCGCTTCCCCGACGTCGAGATACACCGCCGGGCCGCGGAGACGGGCTGTCATCTCGCCTTCGACGGGCCGTCCCGCGCCCACCACGCCACGGACTGGCGCATGCCGGACGCCGTACGGGCGCTCGCCGACGCGGGCCACGGCGACCGTCTGCTGCTCGGCGGCGACACCACGACCGCGGCGGCCCGCTCGGTGGACGGCGGCCCGGGAATGCCGTACCTGCTGCGCGGGGTGCGGCCGCGGCTCGCCCTTGCCGTGGGCGAGGAGCTGGTGCGGCGCATCCTGACGGAGAATCCGGGGCGGGCGTTCGCCGTGGAGTGGCAGTGACGTTTTCCAGGGTGGGGTGGCACTGACCTTTCGGGAGGGGGCCTAGGAAGCGCCCCGGCCGACGTCGAGCCGTCCCACGCGGGCCACGTTCTCCCGGTCCTCCGCATCCTCGCTGGCCTCGGCGGCGAACCAGGCGTCGAGAATCTCCTTGAGGAGTGGTTCGGACGTCAGCCGGAGGCTGAGGGCGAGCACGTTGGCGTCGTTCCAGCGGCGGGCGCCGTCCGCGGTGTAGGCGTCCGTGCACAGGGCCGCCCGCACGCCGGGCACCTTGTTCGCGGCGATCGAGGCGCCGGTGCCGGTCCAGCAGCACACGACCGCCTGGTCGGCCGTCCCGGCGGCGACCTCTCGGGCGGCCGCCTCCGAGCAGGCGGCCCACTGGGGGTCGTCGCCGGGAGCGAGCGCTCCGTGGGCCACTACCTCGTGGCCGCGCTCGCGCAGCTGGGTGACGAGGAAGCGCGCCACGGGTTCGTCCATGTCGGAGGAAACGGAGATCCGCATGTCCCGAGACTACGTCGTGGCTCAGACTCCCAGCGCGCCGAGCGGATCGTCCAGCACCGGCTGCCACGCCAGTTCCGCCGCGCCGACCAGGCTGTTGTGGTCCAGGGTGCACGCCAGGATGGGGACGCCGCCGCTCTGCCCCCACAGGCTGCGGTCGGCGACGACCGCGCGCAGGCGGTCCGGGTCGGCGTCGAGCAGGGCGCGGTGCAGGCCGCCGAGGATGATGCGGTCCGGGTTGAGGATGTTCACCAGGCCGGCCAGGCCCAGGCCCAGGCGGTCGATCAGGGCTTCGGTGGCGGTGCGGACGGCCGGGTCGGCAAAGTGGTCGCGGATCAGGTCGTTGGCCTGCTGGAGCAGGGAGACCTCGGGGCCCGTTTCGCGTCCCGCGGCGGTGAGGAAGGCCAGCGGGTCGGCCTCGACGTCTAGGCAGCCACGGCTGCCGCAGTGGCAGGGGCGGCCCTCGGGGTTGACGGTGAGGTGGCCGACCTCGAGCGCCAGGCCGGAACTGCCGGTGTGCAGGCGCCCGTCAAGGACCAGTGCGCCGCCCACGCCCCGGTGTCCGGTGGCCACGCACAGCAGGTCCCGGGCGCCACGGCCCGCGCCGTGCCGATGCTCGGCGAGCGCGGCGAGGTTGACGTCGTTGCCCGCGAACGCCGGTCCGGTGATCCCGGCCGCGCGCACGCACTCCGCGAAGATGCGGCGCACGGGCGCGCCGACGGGCCACGCCAGGTGCAGGGGGTTGAGCGCGAGTCCGTCCGGTTCGGCGACCGCGGACGGTACGGCGAGTCCCGCGCCCACACAGCGCCGCCCGGTCGTGCGCAGCAGTTCGGCTCCGGCCTCCACCACCGATCCCAGGACCTTCGCGGGGTCGGCGTCGACGGTCTCACAGCCGGGTGCGGTGGCGACGATCCGGCCGCCCAGACCGACCAGGGCCGCCCGGAACCCGTCGGCGTGCACCTGTGCGGCGAGGACGACGGGTCCGTCCTCGGCGACCGCGAGCCGGTGGGAGGGCCTTCCCTGCGAGCCGGCCCCCGCGCCGGGCCGGGCGTCGACCCGGATCAGCCCGAGCGCCTCCAGCTCGGCGGCGACCGCACCGGCGGTGGCCCGCGTCACGCCGAGTTCGGCGGTGAGCACGGCGCGGGTCGGCGCGCGACCGGTGTGCACGAGCTCCAACGCGGGCCCGAGCGCGCCGCGCCCCCGGTCCAGCCGCGTCCTCGAGGTGGTCCCTTCCCCCGCCGTCCGGGGGTCCGCCTTCCCGCTCATGAGGGCGAGTCTGCCATGATCCGCAGGCCCCGGCGTCCTACCGGCCGCTGACCCTGAGCGTGATGTTCAGCCGCCCGGTCAGCCCCAACTCCGGCGGCGCGGTGCCCGCGTGGACCCGGGGCACGCCGTGGTAGGAGAGCCGGGACGGGCCGCCGAACACGAACAGGTCGCCGCTGCGCAGCTCGACGTCCGTGTAGGGGCGGGTCCGGGTCTCGGTGTTGCCGAAGCGGAAGACGCAGGTGTCACCGAGGCTCAGGGACACCACCGGCGCGTCCGACTTCTCGTCGCTGTCGCGGTGCATGCCCATGCGGGCGTCGCCGTCGTAGAAGTTGATCAGGGCGATGTCGTACGGAGCGGCTTCCGCCCCAAGCGCGTCCCTCACCGCGCGCCGGCCCAGCTCGCCCAGCCACTCCGGGAACGGCTTCACCGGAGTGCCGTCGCCGTCGACGACCGTGCGGGCATAGGCGTACGGATACCAGTGCCAGCCCAGACACACCTGGCGGGCGGTCATCGTGCCGCCGCCGGGTGTGCGGACCGTCCGCAGCCCGGCCGGCGGGCGGGACCAGGCGCGGCAGGCCTCCACCAGCTCGCGCTGCCGGTCGGCGTCCAGCCAGTCCGGTACGTGCACCGCGCCCGGCGCGATCTCCGTACGGGGCCTGGGGAACAGCTCGGCGTCCATAGGTCCCATCCTGCCCGACAGGGCTGAGCTGCGGCTCGGCTAGCCTGGACGCACGATGAGCGACCGTATGACGACCCCGTGGGGCGAGCTCGCGCTGGCCCGCTTCCCCGAGGACCCGCGCGAGAGGCTGCGCGCCTGGGACGCCTCCGACGAGTACCTCCTCAGGCATATGGTGGACCGGGAGTTCCCGCTGTCCGGCACGGTCGTGGTGGTCGGTGACCGCTGGGGCGCACTGGTCACGGCGCTCGCGGCGCACCGGCCGGTGCAGATCACCGACTCCTTCCTCGCCCAGGAGGCGACCCGGGCCAACCTCGAACGCAACGGCGTGGCGACCGGCACCGTAAGGCTGCTGACCACCCAGGATCCGCCGCCCGACCGCGTCGACGTCCTGCTGGTGCGAGTGCCGAAGAGCCTGGCGCTGCTGGAGGACCAGCTGCTGCGGCTGGCGCCCGCGGTGCACGAGGGCACGGTCGTCGTCGGCACCGGCATGGTGAAGGAGATCCACACCTCGACGCTGCGGCTGTTCGAGCGGATCCTCGGCCCGACGCGCACCTCGCTCGCCGAGAAGAAGGCCCGGCTGATCTTCTGCACGCCCGAGCCGTCAGGGGAGCCGGCTGCCACCCCCTGGCCCTACGCTTACGTCCTCCCCGACGGGATCGGCCCCGTCTCCGGCCGCACGGTCGTCAACCACGCGGGCGTCTTCTGCGCCGACCGCCTCGACATCGGCACCCGGTTCTTCCTCCGGCACCTGCCGGACACGAAGGGCACGCGCCGGGTCGTGGACCTCGGCTGCGGCAACGGCGTCGTCGGTACGGCGGTCGCGCTGGCCGACCCCGAGGCCGAGGTGCTGTTCGTGGACGAGTCGTTCCAGGCAGTGGCCTCGGCGGAGGCGACGTACAAGGCGAACGGCGTGCCGGGGCACGCCGAGTTCCGGGTCGGGGACGGGCTGGCGGGGGTGCCGGCCGGCAGCGTCGACCTCGTGCTCAACAATCCGCCGTTCCACTCCCACCAGGCGACGACGGACACGACGGCGTGGCGGATGTTCGCCGGGGCGCGGCGCGCGCTCAGGCCGGGCGGCGAGCTGTGGGTGATCGGCAACCGTCATCTCGGGTACCACGTGAAGCTGCGGCGGCTGTTCGGCAACAGCCGACTCGTCGCCGGGGACCCGAAGTTCGTGGTGCTGAAGGCCGTCAAGAGGTAGCCGGACCCCGCAGCGCCCGGGGGGAGGCGCCCAGTTCGCGTCGGCACGCCTTGTTGAACGCCTGAAGGTCGGGGATGCCGACGGAGGCGGCGACGGCGGGGATGGACAGCGTCGAGGCGTGCAGCAGATGGTGGGCGCGATCGAGTCTGCGGCGGCGGATGTAGCCGACGACCGTGTCGCCGGTCGCGTCGCGCAGCAGCCGGGTGAGGTGGTTGTGCGAGACGCCCGCGGCCCGCGCGACCTCCGGGACGGTGAGCGGGGCGGCCAGGTGGGCCTCGATGTAGGCGATGGCGGCGCTGACGGCCGGATGCGGCCCGGGGCGTCCGGCGGCCGGGGCCAGCTCGGCGAGGCGCCACAGCGCGGTCCAGATCTCGGCGCGAGTGCGCTCGGGCTCGCGCGGCGCGGAGGCGACGGCCTGCCGCAACAGGGCGCTGAGGACGGGGAGTTCGAGGCCGGCGTCCTGCACCAGGGGCAGGGTGCGGGCGGGGCCCGCGGCCGGGATGCGCAGGTGGGCGTAGAGGTGCTGGGAGCGGCCCCGGTAGCGGTAGCGGACCGTGACGCCGGGCGGGACCAGGCTCACCCGGCCCGGGCGGATGGCGTGCGCGGTGCCGTCGACGACGAGCTCGGCGTCGTACTCGTACAGGTGCAGCTGCCACAGCTCGGGCAGCCGGAAGACATCGGTACGGCTCGCGACGCCGTGCACGCCGACTCCGGCGTTCGCCACGAGAGGCGGTTCGCCCGGGTGGAGCTCGGTCTCGCGCATGGCGGGAAGCTACCAGGGGGCGTCCGGGGCCGCTGTGCCGGTCAGCGGAGCACCCTGATCATCCCGGCCACCGCCCGCACCATCGCCTCCCGCCCCACGGTCAGGTACGCGCGCGAGTCGACCGCCTCGGGGTGGGCGGCCAGGAACCGCCGGATCGCGTCGGTCATGGCGATGTTCAGGGCGGTGCCGACGTTCACCTTGGTGATTCCGCCCGCGACGGCCGCGGCCAGCTCGGCGTCCGGGACCCCCGAGGAACCGTGCAGGACGAGCGGTACGGCCAGCGTCCCGGACAGTCTCACGAGGAGGTCGTGGTCGAGGGTGGCGGTGCGGGTGGTCATCGCGTGCGCGCTGCCGATGGCGACGGCGAGGGCGTCCACCCCGGACTCCGCGACGAAGGCACGCGCTTCGGTGGGGTCGGTGCGGGCCTCGGGAGCGTGGGCGTCCAGCGGCGGCTCACCGTTCTTGCCGCCCACCTCTCCCAACTCGGCCTCGATCCACAGTCCTTGGGAGTGTGCCCAGTCGGCGGCGGCCGAGGTCGCGGCGAGGTTCTCGGCGTACGGCAGGCGGGACGCGTCGTACATGACGGAGCTGAATCCGGCGCCGGGTGCCTGCCGAAGCAGGTCGTCGCTCTGTACATGGTCCAGATGCAGAGCCACGGGCACGGCGGCGCGTTCGGCGGCGGCGACGGCCGCGCGGGCGAGCGGGAGCAGTCGTCCGTAGCGGAACCTGACGGCGTTCTCGCTGACTTGGAGGACGACGGGCGCGTTCAGGGACTCGGCGCCTGCGATGACGGCCTCGATGTGTTCCAGCGTGATGATGTTGAAGGCGGGGACGGCGGACTGCTCGGCGGCGGCGCGGGTGACGAGTTCGCCGGTGGTGACGAGGGGCATGGCCTCTCCCTTTTCCTGAAGTTGCCCGGGGTCTCAGGGCGCGAGGATCACCGAGCGGGTGAGGTGGCGCGGCCGGTCGGGGTCCAGGCCGCGGGCCGCGGCGACGGCGACGGCGAGCCGCTGGGCGCGGACCAGTTCGGCGAGCGGGTCGAGGCCGCCCGCCACCCACAACCCGCCGGTGCCCCGCACCTGTTCGGCCAGTCCGTCCGGCGCGTCGCCGAGCATCCAGGTGGCGGTGCCCCGGGTGGTGATGCTGATGGGGCCGTGCCGGTACTCCATCGCCGGGTAGGCCTCGGTCCAGGCGAGCGAGGCCTCGCGCATCTTCAGTCCGGCCTCGTTGGCCAGTCCCACGGTCCAGCCGCGGCCGAGGAAGGTGAACTGCGTGCAGTCGACGAGCCCTTCGGGCAGCGGAGTGCCGAGCGCGGTACGGGCGTCGGCGACGACCGCGTCGGTGTGCAGGCCGAGGTGGGCGCGGAGCAGGGTCAGCGCGGTGGTCGCGAACCGGGTCTGCACCACGGACCGTTCGTCCGCGAAGTCGAGCACGACGACGTCGTCGGCGGCCGCCATGACGGGCGTGGCCGGGTCGGCGGTGAGGGCGCTCGTTCGCGTACGGCCCCTCAGCTTCTCCAGCAGTTCGAGGACTTCGGTGGTGGTGCCGGAGCGGGTGAGGGCGACGACCCGGTCGTACGGGCGGCCGTACGGGAACTCCGAGGCGGCGAAGGCGTCCGTCTCGCCCTGGCCCGATCCCTCGCGCAGCGCCGCCACCGCCTGCGCCATGAAGTACGACGTGCCGCACCCGACGATCGCGACCCGCTCCCCCGGCACCGGCAGCGCCCCGGCGTGCTCCCCCGCCTCCGCCGCGGCGCGTGTCCAGCACTCGGGCTGGCTGCTCAGCTCGTCCTCGACATGAGTCATGCCACACCTCCCTGACTTGATTTTTCTTGCAAGATATAGCGGACTTTCGAGCACAATCAAGCATGTCGACGCTCGCCGGACGCGCTAGGCTCGCCGGGAGATCGAGGATCGGAGGGTGCGGATGTCGCGCGACGCCCGCTGGCAGGCGCTGCTGGAACTGCTCGTGGAGCGGGGCCGGCTGGATGTCGAGGAGGCCGCCGCCGAGCTGGAGGTCTCGGCGGCGACGATCCGCCGCGACTTCGACCAGCTGGCCGAGCAGCAGATGCTCGTGCGCACCCGGGGCGGCGCCGTCGTGCACGGCGTGTCCTACGAGCTGCCGCTGCGCTACAAGACCGCCCGCCGCGCCTCCGAGAAACAGCGCATCGCCAAGGCCGTCGCGGAGCTCATCGCGCCCGGCGAGGCGGTGGGCCTGACCGGCGGCACGACCACCACCGAGGTGGCGCGCGCTTTGGCCGTGCGCGGCGACCTCGCGTCCGGCTCGCCCGCGCTGACCGTCGTCACGAACGCCCTGAACATCGCGGGCGAGCTGGCGGTCCGCCCTCAGTTCAAGATCGTGCTGACCGGCGGGGTGGCGCGCCCGCAGTCGTACGAGCTCGTCGGACCGCTCGCCGACGGCGTGCTCAGCCAGATCACGGTCGACGTGGCGGTGCTCGGTGTGGTCGCCTTCGACGTCACGCACGGCGCCTCCGCGCATGACGAGGCGGAGGCCGCGATCAACCGGCTGCTGTGCGAGCGGGCCGAGCGCGTGATCGTCGCCGCCGACTCCAGCAAGCTGGGCGGGCGGGCCTTCGCCCGGATCTGCGCGACCGACGCGGTGGACACACTGGTCACGGATACGGCAGCCGACGCGGAGACGGTGCGCCGCTTCGAGGAGGCGGGGCTCAGGGTCGTCGCGGTGTGAGGCCGATTCCCGGCATCTACGAGCCTGTTCCCACCTAAGCTGAGGGTGACGTACCGGGCCAGGGAGGCTGCGATGAGCGGAACACCGAGGGACCAGTACGCCTCGGGGACGTATCTGCCGATCGCCGAGCACGGGCTGATCGGGGATCTGCGCAGCGTCGCCCTGGTGGGGACCGACGGCACGATCGACTGGTACTGCTGTGGGGCCTTCGACGCGCCGAGCGTCTTCGCCTCGGTCCTGGACGCGGAGCGCGGCGGCTGCTTCGAACTGGCGGCGGCCGTGCCGGCCCGGACCAAGCAGTTCTATTTCCCCGACACCAACGTCCTGATCACCCGCTTCTCCACCGAGGACGGCGTCGGCGAGGTGCAGGACTTCATGCCCGTCGACGGCGGCTCGGTGGAGGCCGAGCGGCACCGGCTGATCCGGCGGGTCGTCTGCGTGCGCGGCTCCCTCCCGTTCCGCGCCCGCGTGGCGCCGCGGTTCGACTACGGCGCACAGCCGCACACTGTCCGCATGGCCGGCGACGTCGCGGTCTTCGAGTCCGCCGCGCTGTCGCTGGGGCTGACCGCGACCGTGCCGCTGGAGATCGACGGCCCGGACGCGCGGGCCGACTTCAAGCTGGCCGAGGGCGAGTCGACGGTGTTCGCCCTGGACCAGGTCGGCGGTGAGGTGGCACCGCGCCGGTGCGCGCGGACCGAGGCCGAGGAACAGTTCGACAGCACGGTGGCCTACTGGCGGCACTGGCTGTCCGCGTCGAAGTACCGAGGCCGCTGGCGCGAGATGGTGCACCGCTCCGCCCTCACACTGAAGCTGCTGACCTATGCGCCCACCGGGGCGATCGTGGCCGCGCCGACGACGAGCCTGCCCGAGCAGCTCGGCGGCGAACGCAACTGGGACTACCGGTATGTGTGGGTGCGCGACGCCGCCTTCTGCGTCTACGCGCTGCTGCGGCTGGGCTTCACCGGCGAGGCCGAGGCGTTCATGAAGTTCCTGACCCGGTACGTCAGTCCGTGCGACGGCGGGCAATCCGGCCCGCTGCAGATCATGTACGGCATCGACGGCCGCACCGACCTGACCGAGCGCGAACTCGACCACCTGGAAGGACACCAGGGCTCCGCGCCCGTACGGGTCGGCAACGCCGCCGCCGAACAGCTGCAGCTCGACATCTACGGCGCGCTCATCGACTCGATCTACCTCTACGACAAATGGGCCAAGCCGATCTCCAGCGACCAGTGGGACGACGTGTGCGCGCTGGTGGACTGGGTGTGCGAGCACTGGGACCAGCCCGACGAGGGAATCTGGGAGACCCGCGGCGGCCGCAAGAACTTCCTGTACTCGCGGCTGATGTGCTGGGTGGCGATCGAGCGGGCGATCCGTATGGCCAACCGGCGCGGTCTGCCCGCCGACCTGACCCGCTGGCGGGAGTGCCGCGACACGATCTACCGGCGGATCATGCGGCGTGGCTGGTCCGAGGCGCGGCAGGCCTTCGTCCAGCACGAGGACGGCGATGTGCTGGACGCGGCCGTGCTGATGATGCCGCTGACGAAGTTCATCGCCCCCACCGACCCCAAGTGGCTGTCCACACTGGACGCGCTCACCCGGGAACTGGTCTCCGACTCGCTGGTCTACCGCTACGACCCGGTGGCCAGCCCCGACGGACTGCGCGGCGACGAGGGCACGTTCTCCATCTGCTCGTTCTGGTACGTCGAGGCCCTGGTGCACGCGGGGCGGCTCGACGAGGCCCGGCTGGCCTTCGAGAAGATGCTCACCTACGCCAACCATCTGGGCCTGTACGCCGAGGAGATCAGCAACACCGGCGAGCAGCAGGGCAACTTCCCGCAGGCGTTCACCCATCTTGCCCTGATCAGCGCCGCGTTCAATCTGGACCGGGCCCTCGGCTGACGGCGAGAAGCCCTGCCTCGGAAAATTGCTGAGGCAAGCCTCCTTGTTCTGCTGGCGGCCATGTCGAGACCGCTCATCAGGCGCGCCGCTGTTCATCTTCCTGGTGCGGCACCGCAGGGTGGTGACCGTTTGACCGCCACGGAACCCCGCACAGCCCCTGAGTCCCGTCCCGCCCAACGCTCGCGTGTCGTCCGCACCCCCCACCGGGTGCCCCTGCGCGTGGACGTACGGGCCGGGACGGTCTGTCTGGTGGTGCTGGCGGCCACAGCCGGGGTGGGTGTACCGCGACGGCCACCTGCACGGGTGCGCTGCTGGTGGTCGCCGTGGACTACGCCTCGCAGCGCGTCCACCAGACGGCCCAGCTGCCGGTCGGCGTGCTGACCGCGGTGATCGGGGGCTTGCCTCTGGGGCCCCTGCCGCGGCGGCAGCGCCGGGCAGGCCGCATCTGAGGACCCGCCCGGGGTATCAGTGCCCGTGGCTGTCCGAGGACTCGTGGGCGTCCTTGGCGCCTGTGGACTCATCGCCCCCGCCTGCCGCGCCGGCCCGGACGGTGAACGCCGCCGTGTGGACCTCCCCCGCGTGCTTGAAGTCGAGGAAGAGCCGGTAGGTGCCGCTGCTCGGTGCCGTGGCCGTGAACGAGACGTCCGGGCCCGGCTTGGTCGTGCCGTCGCCGGGTTCGCCGTTCGGGTGGACGTGGAGGTAGGCGAGGTCGCCGGAGCGCAGGGCCACCAGGTGGCCGTACGCGCCGAGGTAGGGCTGAAGGTCGGTGACGGGCCTGCCGTTCCGGGAGACCTTCAGCTTCAGTTCGCCGGCCGTGCCCGGCCGCAGGCCGCCGTCCAGCTGGACCTCGTAGCCGTGGATCTTCGCGGTGGCGCTCGGCGCCGGCAGTTGCTGCGGCTGGTAGGGCCCCGAGGCCGCCAGGTCCGCGCCGAGGGTGAGGTTCTCGGCGTTCTTCTTCGCCGGGGTGAAGTCGGCGAAGACGCGGTAGCCACCGGCGCGGGGCAGCTCGACGGGGATGCTCCAGGTGCCGTCGGCGGCGCGGGTGGGGTGCAGATGGCGGTAGGTGACCAGGTCGCGGGAGGCGACGATGAGGTGGAGTTCCTTGTCGTGCTCCCGCTGGTAGGCGGTGACGGCCCGGCCGCCGCCGTCCCGGATGACGAAGCTCAGGTCGGTCTGGCGGCCGGCCTCGACGCGCGGTGTCCTCAGGTCGAGGGTGTAGCCGCTCTCGGAGATCTGCAGTCCGCCGGGCGGGGCCTGTTCCTGCCCCTCATGGCCGCCGCCTCCCCCCGATTGCGGTGACGCCTCGCTGTGACTCTCGTGGCGTGCGGGCGCGGCCTCGTCGACGACGGGGCCGACGCCCTTGCCCACGCCGTAGGCGGTGCCGAAGGTCGCGGCCAGCGCGGCGGCGAACGCGGTGATCTTCATTCCGGCATGCATGACGATCTCCTGGGATCCAGGGCCTGCGGGACGAGGCCTCAACACGACCAAACATACCCCTAGGGGGTATGAAGTCAACCCTCGCGAGTGACTTGCCTTGGATACCCCCTAAGGGTATACAGGACTAGCCAGCAACGGTACCCCCACCCCGTATGAGGAGCAGCGATGTCCACCACCGGGATCGGCGCCGAGGTAGAACTCGCCATCGGCGGCATGACCTGCGCCTCGTGCGCAACGCGCATCGAGAAGAAGCTGAACCGCATGGAGGGGGTGACCGCCACCGTGAACTACGCCACCGAGAAGGCGAAGGTCAGCTACGGCGGTGGCGTCTCCGTGCGGGACCTGATAGCCACCGTCGAGGCGACCGGGTACATGGCGCAGGAACCCGTGCGGACCGAGCCGGAGAGCGAGGACACGAGGGCGGACGACGGACTCCGGCCGTTGCGGGAGCGGTTGGTCACCGCGGTGGTGCTGGCCGTGCCCGTCATCGCGATGGCCATGATTCCGGCCCTGCAGTTCGAGTACTGGCAGTGGCTGTCGCTGACGCTGGCGGCGCCGGTGGTGACCTACGCCGGGTGGCCCTTCCACAAGGCGGCGTTCACCAACGCGCGGCACGGCACGGCCACCATGGACACGCTGATCTCGGTCGGTACGACGGCCGCGTTCGGCTGGTCACTGTGGGCACTGTTCTTCGGGACCGCGGGCGAGCCCGGCATGACCCACCCCTTCGAGCTGACCATCGCCCGAGGTGACGGCGCCGGGAACATCTACCTGGAGGCCGCCGCCGGAGTCACCGCCTTCATCCTGGCCGGGCGGTACTTCGAGGCCCGGTCCAAGCGCAAGGCGGGCGCGGCCCTGAAGGCGCTGCTGGAGCTGGGCGCGAAGGACGTCACCGTGCTGCGTCCCGACGGCGGCGAACAGACCATCGCCATAAAGGACTTGAAGGTGGGCGACCGCTTCCTCGTCCGCCCCGGCGAGAAGATCGCCACCGACGGGACGGTCGTCGAGGGCTCCTCCGCCGTGGACGCCTCGATGCTCACCGGCGAGTCCGTGCCCGTGGAGGTCGGTGCCGGCGACGCGGTCACCGGAGCGACGGTCAACGCGGGCGGGAGGCTCGTCGTCGAGGCGACCCGCGTGGGCGCCGACACCCAACTGGCCCGGATGGCCAAGCTGGTCGAGGACGCCCAGAACGGCAAGGCGGCGGCCCAGCGGCTCGCCGACCGGATCTCCGCCGTCTTCGTTCCGATCGTGATCGCGCTCGCCCTGGGCACGCTGGGCTTCTGGCTCGGCAACGGCGCGGGTCTGACAGCCGCCTTCACCGCCGCCGTCGCGGTCCTGATCATCGCCTGCCCGTGCGCCCTGGGCCTGGCCACGCCGACCGCACTGCTGGTCGGCACCGGACGCGGAGCCCAGCTCGGGATCCTCATCAAGGGTCCGGAGGTCCTGGAGTCCACGCGCAAGGTCGACACCGTGGTCCTCGACAAGACGGGCACCGTCACCACCGGCCGCATGACCCTGGTGGCCGTGCACGCCGCCGACGGCACCAAGGAGGCCGAAGTCCTGCGGCTGGCGGGCGCGTTGGAGCACGCCTCCGAACACCCGGTCGCCCGCGCCGTGGCCGAGGGGGCGCTGGAGAAGCTGGGTTCCCTGCCCGCGCCCGAGGACTTCGCGAACGTGCCCGGTCTCGGCGTGCAGGGCATCGTCGAGGGACATGCCGTCCTGGCCGGGCGGGAGCGGCTGCTCACCGACTGGGCGATGGAGCTGCCGGTGGAGCTGGCCCGGGCCAAGAGCGAGGCCGAGTCGGACGGCCGTACGGCCATCGTGGTCGCGTGGGACGGCGAGGCGCGCGCGGTCCTCGAAGTCGCCGACGCGGTGAAGGAGACCAGCGCCGAGGCGATCACGCGGCTGCGCGCCCTCGGTCTGACCCCGATCCTGCTGACCGGCGACAACAAGGCCGTGGCGCAGTCGGTCGCCCGCGAGGTCGGCATCGCACCCGAGGACGTCATCGCCGAGGTGCTGCCGCAGGACAAGGTGAATGTGGTCAAGCGCCTTCAGGACGAGGGCCGTTCGGTCGCCATGGTCGGCGACGGCGTCAACGACGCGGCCGCGCTGGCGCAGGCCGACCTGGGCCTCGCCATGGGCACCGGCACGGACGCGGCGATCGAGGCCGGCGACCTGACCCTCGTACGGGGTGATCTGCGCGCCGCGGCCGACGCCATCCGCCTGGCCCGCAGGACCCTCGGAACCATCCGGTCCAACCTGTTCTGGGCCTTCGCCTACAACGTGGCCGCCCTGCCGCTCGCCGCGGCCGGCCTGCTCAACCCGATGCTCGCCGGGGCGGCGATGGCGTTCTCGTCCGTGTTCGTGGTCGGCAACTCCCTGCGGCTGCGCTCCTTCCGGGCCGCGGACTGAGCCGACCCACCTCAAAGGGGGGCGCCGCGCAGGCGGCGCCCCCTCCATGTGAACCGGCTACCGGTCAGCCGAAGGCCTTGACGGCCTGGTAGTACGTCCACGCCGTGCTGTTGCAGGCGGTCTTCGTGCCGCCGCTGTACTTGGCGCACACGCGCTTGAGGTCCTCGTGGAAGGCGCTGTCGAGGCGCGTCTTGTTGGCGCTGAACGTGCCCGCGGCCTTGTAGTTGCGGTAGCCGAAGTCGTGCCGGGCGCAGGACATCTGGAAGGGGAAGCCGAACGGGTTGTCCGGCGAGGAGGAGCAGTGGTCGGTGGACCAGTCGAACGCGTAGGCGCTCCAGGCGGCCTGGTTCGCGCGGGCGGCGGCCCAGGTGTTGTAGCTGGACGCGCTGGTCTGGGTCCAGCTCGCGAGGACCTGGGGCTTGTCGGCGGGAGCGGCGTCGGCGGCTGCGGCGGTGCCGACGACGGTGATCAGGGCCAGCGTTGAGGCGGCCATACCGGTGGCGAGTCTGCGGTGCATCCCACACCTCCATGAGGCTGCGACCTCCCTCGGGCCGCAGGTTCATGACAAGATGATTGACACCGCGACGGTGCTTTCACACCGCATGTGCCCTAATCGCCTCTTAACTCTTGGACATGCCAGGAGATCGGAGCGTGAACAGGGCCGAATCTCCTGGCCGGTGATGTCCCGTCAGGCTTGTCGCGCGGCGCTGCGCCGCACGTCGACCGCGGTGAGCGCCAACGCCAGCGGCCCCGGGGCGAGGAAGGCGAGCGGCACCAGCATCCAGGCGCACGCGGCGGCCGTCGCCACCGCGAACAGCACCAGGGCGCTGCCGCCCGCATCCCCTACGGTGTCCCGCGCGGCCTCGCGGACAGCGGCAGGCCAGTCGGTGAGCGACTCGGGGCGCGCGCACGCCCTGAGGCCCACCACCAGGGCGCCCGCGCCGATCGCGGCGGCCACCACCGCGAACAGCGCGGCCCCCGGCAGCCCCGCCCCGGCCAGCGCCAGGTCCGCGGCGAACAGCAGCGCGCCCGCCAGGGCGACGGCCCCCGCCGCCAGGTCACCGGCCCGCAGCCGTCGCCGTAGCACCGCGAAGTACCGTCCGGCGGTGGCCGGTTGCCCCTCCCCCGCGCCTCGCAGCACCGCGCACGCGCTCGACAGCGCGGCCGGGACGGTCACCAGCGGCAGACAGGCCACCGCGGTGGCGAGGCCGACACTCAGCATGTCGGCGAACAGGGTCATCCGGGGCCCGAAGACCTCGCCCGGCTCCCGGGTCTGCATCTCACTCATCCCGCTACCCCTTGAGTCCGGAGCTGGCCATGCCCTCCACCAGGAAGCGCTGGAAGGCGAGGAAGAACAGCACGATCGGCAGCAGCGCGATCACCGACATCGCGAACATCGGGCCGAACGAGGACTGGCTGGAGGCGTCCACGAACGACCTCAGGGCGAGCGTGAGCGTGAACTTGTCCGGGTCGAACAGGTAGATGAGCTGGGTGAAGAAGTCGTTCCAGGTCCAGATGAAGGTGAAGATCGCCGTGGTGATCAGCGCGGGCCGGGTGAGCGGCAGGACCACCTGGAAGAAGCTGCGGAAGGGGCCGCAGCCGTCGATGCGGGCCGCCTCCTCCAGCTCGCGTGGCAGACCGCGCATGAACTGCACGATGAGGAAGACGAAGAACGCCTCGGTGGCGAGGAACTTCGGCAGGATCAGCGGCCAGTAGGTGTTCACCAGGCCCAACTGGTTGAAGATGATGTACTGCGGGATCAGGATCGCGTGGTGCGGCAGCATGATCGTGGCGATCATGAAGGCGAACAGCGGGCCGCGGAAGCGGAACCTGAGGCGTGCGAAGGCGTAGGCGGCGAGCGAGCAGCTGATGACGTTGCCGAGGACCGCGCCGCCCGCGATCAGCAGCGAGTTGGACAGCAGCCGCCATACCGAGACGTCGTTCACACCCTCGAAGGCGGTCTTGTAGTTCGACCACTCGAGATGGCTGGGCAGCAGGTCGAGGCTCGCGATGACCTCGTTCGCCGGCTTGAGCGAGGTGGCGAGCAGCCAGGCCAGCGGGTAGAGCATCACCAGCAGGGCGGCCAGGCAGCCGAGGTGCAGGGCGATGCGGCCCCACGCGACGGGCTTGCGGGGAGCGGCGGTTGAGGTGGCGGTGGTGGTCATCGGTCCCCCTCGGACGCGTAGAAGACCCAGGAGCGCGAGGTGCGGAACAGCACCGCCGTGACGACGCCGATGACGAGGAGCAGCACCCAGGCCATGGCGGAGGCGTAGCCCATGTGGGAGGCGACGAAGCCGCGGTCGTAGAGGTACATGGTGTAGACGAGCGTGGAGTCGGCGGGGCCGCCCTTGCCGGCGCTGACCGCGAAGGCGGGCGTGAACACCTGGAAGGCCTGGATGGTCTGGAGCACCAGGTTGAAGAAGAGCACCGGGGACAGCATCGGCACGGTGACGGACAGGAACTGCCGCCACTTGCCCGCCCCGTCCACGGCCGCCGCCTCGTACAGCTCGGCGGGTATCTGCTGGAGGCCCGCGAGGAAGATGACCATCGGCGCGCCGAACTGCCAGACCGTCAGCAGCGCCACGGCCAGCAGCGCCCAGCCGGGCTTGTTGACCCAGCCGCCGGTGCCGAGCAGGTTGTCGACGGTGCCGCCGTCGTTGAAGACCGCCCGCCAGACGAGGGCGATGGACATGGAGGCGCCGAGCAGCGAGGGGGCGTAGAAGGCGGACCGGTAGAAGGCCTTGCCGCGCTTCATGGACTTCAGGGCGAGCGCGACGACGAGGGCGAGGGCCAGTTGCAGGGGGACGGCGATGACGACGTACGTCAGGGTCGTCACGACCGAACGCCAGTAGCGTGGGTCCTCGGTGAACATCTGCGTGTAGTTGCGCAGGCCCACCCAGTGCGGTGGATCGAAGAGGTTGTAGTCGGTGAACGACAGGTACAGCGACACGGCCATCGGCAGCAGCGTGAGGACGCTCGCGCCGAGCACCCACGGGGACAGGAACACCCAGGCGGCGCCCTCGCGTTCGCGCTTGGGGCGGCGCTTCGGGGCGGTGGCGGGGCGCTTCGGTCGTGCGGTGGGCGCGGGGATGTCGGTGGTGGTCATGACCTCAGCTCCGCCTTCGCCTCGGTGACGTAGTTCTCGGCCGCCTCGCGGGGCGACATGCGCTCGTACGACACCTGGTCGTAGTCGCGCTGGAAGGTGGTCTGCAGGGCGTTGTCGCCCGAGGGCGGGGCCTGCGGCGGGTCCTTCAGGGTGCCTTCGAGGGAGGCCTGGTAGTCGGAGATGGTCTTGTCGAAGTCCTTCAGCCGTGGCGCGGTTTCCTTCCGGATGGTCTCGTTGACGGGGATGCCGCGGGTCGCGCCGAGGATCCCGGCCGCCTGTGGGTCGTTGATGAGGAAGTCGACGAGCTGTGCCGCCTCCTTCGGGTGGCTGGTGTTGGCGGAGACGCCGAGGAACATCGACGGCTTGAAGTACTGGCCGGGCGTGCCGTCCGCGCCGGACGGCATCGGGGCGAGCACGATGCCGCTCGGGACGAGGGCGAGGAAGCCGCTCGCCGGGGCGTCCCAGTTGGCGTCGCTGACGGCCTTGCCGCGTCCGAGCGGGGTGTTCTCCACCGTTCCGTCGAGCTGGGTGGTCTGCTCGGCGGGCGAGACGGCACCTTCGCGGCGCAGCTTGTCGGTGAAGGTCCACCACTCGGTCAGGTCGTCGGCGGTGAAGCCGAGCCCGCCGTCCTTCGTGTAGAGGGACTTGCCCTGGCCGCGCAGCCAGACCTCGAAGGCGTCCTCGCTCCAGCCGAGGTCGGTGCCCCCGGGTTTGCCGGTCTTCTTCGCCAGCGCCCGCATGGCGTCGGCCCAGTCGCTCCAGGTCCAGCCCCGGCGGGGGAGCGGTACCCCCGATTCCTTCCAGGTCTTGACGTCGTACACGACGGTCTCGGTGCCGCGGCCCTGCGGGATCGCGTACTGCGTGCCGTCCACGCGGCCGGTGTCGAGCAGGCCCGGGTCGATCTCGGACGTGCGCAGGACGGCCTTCTGTTTCGCGAGGTCGAGCAGGACGTCCCCGGAGGCGTACTGGTCGATCTGGCGGTAGTCGAGCTGCATCACGTCGGGTGCGTCGCCGCCCGCGGCCTGGGTGGCGAGCTTCTGTTTGTAGGCGTCGTAGCCCGAGAACGACGTCTGCACCGATATGTTCGGGTGCTGTTTCTCGAACAGGGCGACGGCCTGCTCGGTGCGTTCCGCGCGGTCGGGGTTGCCCCACCACGTGTAGCGCAGCACGACCTTGCCGCCGCCCACCGAATCCCCGGATCCCCCGCAACCGGCCAGCACCGCACAGAGTGCGAGTGCGGCGGCCGTTGCGCAGAACCCCTTTGTCCTGTGTCCGGGCATGCCGAGGTCACCTCTTTCTCTCCTCGGACTTTCTGTTGACGCCCCCCTGCACTCCCCTGGCGGTTCTCCTCAACGCCCTTTGATCAGCCCCCCGTTCGGCGCGCCGCTACTCGCCCCCGTACGGCAGCGTCGTCCCCGGCAGGTTGTACTCGTCCCGCCGGCCGCACATCCCGAAGCCGCCGAGCCTTGTGGGCGCGGTCTCGTACGCGGTCGCCTCGGCGAGATACGCCGGATCGCCGTCCGCCAGTGCGTCGAGCTGGGCGCCGGTGCGTTCGGCGGTGGCGAGCGCCCCGGCCCGCCACAGCTCGCGCCAGTTCGGCACCTTGGCGCGCACCAGCCGCGCGGCGGCGCGCTGGAACTCGGCGTACGGACCGTTGTCGCCGGCGACGAGGGCCTCGCGCAGGACGAGGTAGCCCTCGACGGCGAGGTCCCTGCGGCGCCGGGCGGCCGTCGCCGTCTCCTCTCCCGTGCCGGGCGGGAGCGTCGCCGCCGCCGCGTACTTCTCGGGGTCGGCGAGCACCTCGGGCGGGAAGGTGAAGACGGCGTCCCCGGCCTCGGGCAGTCCGCTGTTCTGCATCAGCACGGTGATGCGCAGTTCGCCGCCCTGCACCATGCGGTGCACGGTCCCCGGCGTGAACCAGGCGACCGAGCCCGCCTCCAGGGGGATGTCCCGGTAGCCGTCGGGGCTCAGCGTCTGCACCGCGCCCCGGCCGCCGGTGACGACGTACGCCTCCGTGCACACCAGGTGCAGATGCGGGCTGCCGCCGCACACGCCGTCGGCGGCCTCCCAGTCGTAGGCGCTGAGGTGGGAGAGGCCTACGGCGCCGGGCAGCGGGTGCGGGAGCGTGGGCTTCACGGTTGCTGCGGGGTCGCTCACCACGGCAGGCCCTCCAGGTACGTGCCGACTCGGTCTCGGTCCCAGGCGCCGTCGGCGACGACGACCCGGTAGCGGTAGGCGAACGACTCGCCCGGCGGCAGCTCGACCTCCTCGAAGAACGCCCAGGAGAACGCGACCGTCGGGAACGGCTCGGAGCGCACGAACCAGTGCGACTCGTGGACGGCCGTCTTCTCGTCGAGGTTCTCGGGGGCGTGCGCGAACACGAGCGTGGAGTGCGCGTCGACCTCGTCGTGTTCGGTGGTGAACGCGAGCCACGGCCCCTGGGAGCCCATCAGCTTCTCGGCGTCGGTGTCCGGGGCGAAGACGGTGCCACCGGTGAAGTCGCGCGGCCCGCGCCACTGGAGTCCGGTGTAGCCGGCCATCTCGCGGCCCGCGGTGGTCGGGGAGCCGAAGGCCAGTGGTGCGTCGCGGATGTTGGTGAGGCGGATCGACCAGTCCAGGGCCCAGGCCCCGGCCTCCTCGTCGACCGAGTGGACGACGATGCCGCGCTCCTCGCGGGCCCATTCCTGGCCACCGTTCTCGACCCAGGTGAGGTTCTCGGCGAAGGTGAGCCGGTCGTCCTCGACCTCGAACACGGGGAAGCCGTCGTGCCGCATCGAGCCGACGCGCTCGGGCAGGCGCAGGTACCCCTGGCCGTGGACGTAGCAGTTGCCGCCCCAGAAGTTCTGGCCGGACAGATGGCTCGCCGTCATCTGCAGGCCCTTGTGCCAGCGGTGGTCGTTCGGGCGGTAGCCGGTCACCGTACGCCCGGCGAGGGTGCGCACCGGGTGGGCGTAGGGCTTGCGGGACTCGAAGGCGTCGGGGTCGGGGCGGTAGACGTAGCGGAGGATCTCGGTGCCGTCCGCGGTCGCCACGGCGATGTCCTCGCCGTGCGTGTGACGGACGCGGATGGTGCTCATGCGCTCTCCTTGGGGGCCCAGTCGGGGTGCTCGCCGTGCATGGACGGGTAGAAGGGGTCGCCGGGTCCGATCTCGCCGGCGTGCACCGGGCCGCCGGTGAACGCCGCCTTGTAGAGGGCGGCGGCGAACTCGAGGGTGGCGCGGGCCTCGGGGCCGCTGTTCGGTGGCCTGACACCGTTGTCGTACGCGTCGAGGAGGGCGCCGAGCTGTGCCGTGTGCGAGCTGGGCACGTCCGCGGCGGGGGTGCGCCAGGCGGCGGTGCGCTCGGAGGCGACGTGCGGGGCCGGGGTGTAGACCCAGTCGTCGTTGCGGTGCCCGTACAGGTGGGTGAGCTCGACCGTGGCGTCCGCGCAGTCGATGCGGATGCGGCTGACCTCGTCCGGGGAGAGCACGCTGTTGACGACGGTGGCCAGCGCGCCGTTCGCGAACCGTACGAGGGCCGTGGAGACGTCCTCGCTCTCGGTGTCGTGGACCAGGCGCGCGGCCATGGCCCGCACCTCCGTCCACGGGCCGAGCAGATGCAGCAGCAGGTCGTACTGGTGGATGCCGTGTCCCATGGTCGGCCCGCCGCCCTCGGTGGACCACTTTCCGCGCCAGGGCACGGCGTAGTAGGCGGCGTCGCGGTGCCAGGTGGTCTGGCAGTGCGCGACCAGCGGGGCGCCCAGCTCGCCGCTCGCGATCAGCTCGCCGGCGTGGACGGCGCCGGAGCCGTAGCGGTGCTGGAAGACCACGGAGGCGTAGGCGCCGGAGGCCTCCTCGGCCGCCGCGATCTCGTCGTACTCGGCGAGCGACAGGGTCAGCGGCTTCTCGCACAGCACCCAGGCGCCGGCCTTCAGCGCGGCGACCGTCTGCTCCCGGTGCAGGGACGGCGGCGTGCCGATGAGGACGAGGTCGGGCCGTACGGCTTCCAGCATCGCGTCGACCGAGGTGTGCCCGGCGACCTCCCCGCCGGCGAGTTCCCGGAACTGGTCGAGCCGGTCCTGGTCCACGTCGACGGCGGCGACCAGTTCCGTCCGGTCGGCGTGGGCTCTGAGGGCGGGCAGGTGGCTGCCGCTGACGATGGCGCCAGTACCGACGACGGCGACCCGGCGACGGGCTGGGAGCGGGGGCATGCGGTTCTCCTGGGACGGCTCGGACACGCAGAAAGCGCTTGCTCTCAGGGAGCGACCCTAGGTGGCAACCGAATGTAAGGACAACCCCCTGAGCAGGTCTGGGGGAAAGGCTTCCTCCGAACCTCCACGGCTCGGGCGGCGCCGACGGTCAGTTCGCGCCGGCGTCTCCGTGCGTGACGCGGATCTTGGACTGGCCGTGCGGGAGTTTCTCCCAGTCGTCCATGAAGCGGGCCCGCAGGCCGTGCCGCTCGGCCAGGGCCACGAGCGTCTCGGTGCGGTAGTAGAAGTCCTCCCGGAGTACGTGGTGTTCCTCGCCCTCGGTACGGTCGAAGGTGAAGTCGAACCAGCCGCCCGGTGCGAGCACCCGGCCCACGTTGGCCAGGCACTGCTCGATGACGGGCAGCGGCGAGTGGGAGAAGACGCTGTGCGCGTGGACCACGTCGAAGTGGGCCTCGGGCAGGAATCGCAGCGTCAGGTCGCGTACCGGGGTGAGCGTGGGGAGCCGCTGTTGCAGGTCCATCCCCACGAGGGTGTCCTGCGCGGCGAAGAGGATGTCTGGCGAGATGTCGATGCCGTAGTAGTGCCCCGGCTCCAGGTGCCGGATGAACCGCCAGCCTCCCCGCAGGTTGCCACAGCCGATCTCCAGCATGCGGTGCTCGGGACGCAGCCCGTGCCCGAGGAGGTAGTCGAACTGCATCGCCCCGAGGGCCAGCCAGCGCTCACGGTTGCGGCTGCCGACCGCCGCGTCCGGGTCGGAGCGGGTGTCGGAGCGCATCACGGCGCGGTAGTAGGAGATGTGGTCGGTGTGCCGCCTCCGCAGCCACATGTCCCGGGCGGCGCGGGCCAGATGGCGCGGCACCCGGTCGGGGTGGCGTACGGCGTAGGTGATGCGGTGGCCGAGGGCGGCGCGGTTGGCGGTGAGGTTCTTGGTGCTCATGGACCCAGCCTGGTGCACGAGCCGGGCCGCCGGCTCGATCGACGGGCTGCGGTCCGGGGGCGTGTCGGCTGATTCCCGTGTCAGCCGATCGGCTGATGCGGTGCCGCCTTGGGCGCGTTAGACACGGAGGATGGAACACACGGATCCGGACGAGCGCTGGCTGGTGACGGTCGTACATGTCGCGTTCTTCCTGCTGCTCGGCTCCTCGTTCGCCCGCTTCCTGACCCGTGACCAGGGGGGAGCGCGCACCGGGTGGGTGGTGGCGCTGTTCGCCGTCTTCTGTCTGCTCTACGTCCTCGGGCGCTTCCTGGCCCCGGCGCCCCGCCCCGGCTCGCCGGCCACTGCGCGCCATCTGATCTGGCTGGGATCGGTGTCCGCCGTCTGGGTGGTGCTCCTCGTCCTGACACCGAGCGCCACGTGGTGCGCGATGCCCCTGTTGTTCGCCGGTCTGCACGCGCTGCCGCCGCGGCTGGCGGTGCCGCTCGCGGTCGTGCTCACCGCGCTGGTGGTCGCCTCCCAGGTGCGGTCGGCCGACGGCACGGTCAACCCCAACATGGTGGTCGCCCCGCCGGCCGTCGCCGCGGTCGCCACCGCCGTACTGGTCCATCTGCAGCGCCAGGGGGCGCGGCAGCGCGTCCTGATCGAGGACCTGGTCCGCACCCGCCACGACCTCGCGGCCACCGAGCGGCGGGCGGGGGTGCTGGCGGAACGGCAGCGACTGTCCTCGGAGATCCACGACACCCTCGCGCAGGGCCTGTCCAGCCAGCGGATGCTGCTCCAGGCCGCCGAGCGCGTCTGGAGCACGGACCCGGACGCGGCTCGTGAGCACGTCCGCGAAGCGGCCGGGATCACCTCCCGCAGCCTCACGGAGGCCCGCCGGTTCGTCCACGACCTGGCACCCGCCGACCTCGACCGGCAGTCGCTCCCTGACGCCCTCGCCGCACTCGCCGCGCGGGAGAGCGGTCCGGGTCTGACCGTGGAGTTCCGGCTCGACGGCGATCCGGGCCCGCTGCCGGAACGGGTGGAGGCCACGCTGCTGCGCATCGCCCAGGGGGCGCTGGCCAACGTGCGCGAGCATGCCGCGGCGACCCGGGCCGCGGTGACCCTGACCTGCCTGGACGACCAGATCTCGCTGGACGTCGCCGACAACGGCCGCGGATTCGACGTGGACCGCCCGGCCCCACGGACCGCGTCGGAACCGGGCCGGGCGCGCGGGCACGGGCTGCCGGCCATGCGCATCCGGGCCCGGCAGACGGGCGGCACGCTCACCGTGGAGTCCACGCCGGGCGAGGGCACCGTCGTATCGGCGGCCGTCCCGCTCACATCCTTCGTCCCCGCACCGCACAAGGAGCCCGTCCCATGAGTACGTCGGCGTCCGCACCGCCCGTCCGGCTGCTGCTGTGCGACGACCACGCCGTGGTCCGCGCCGGGCTGCGCGCCCTGCTGTCCAGCGCCGAGGGCATCGAGGTCGTCGGTGAGGCGGGCAGCGGCGAGGAGGCGCTCGCCCTGGCCGCCCGTCTCCGCCCCGACGTGGTGCTGATGGATCTCCAGCTCGACGACGGCATGGACGGCGTGACGGCCACCCGGCGCCTGACCTCCGGCGACGCGGCGGGTCCCCGGGTGCTCGTGCTCACCATGTTCGACACCGACGCCGACATCACCCGCGCCATCGAGGCGGGCGCCACCGGCTATCTGCTCAAGGCCGAACGCCCCGAGGAACTGTTCACCGCGATCCACAACGCCGCGTCCGGCCGCACCGCGCTGTCCGCCCCCGTGGCCGACCGCCTGCTGACCCGGCTGCGCAGCCCGGCCCCCACCCTGTCCGCGCGCGAGCGCGAGATCCTCGGGCAGCTCGCCCGCGGCCTGGGCAACCGGGAGATCGCCCGGGCCCTGTTCATCAGCGAGGCGACGGTCAAGACCCACCTGGGGCGGATCTACGGCAAGTTGGGGGTGGACACGCGGGCCGGGGCGGTGGCGGTCGCCAAGGAGCGACGGCTGCTGCCTTGAGAACTGGGCCCCGCACCGGAGAGACAGCGCGTGTGCCAGCGGCGACCAGCTGCTCGGCCGCCTCGGAAGCCTCGTCCGGGGCAGCACCCCAGTAGCCGGGAGGCGGAGCCCCGGCTACTGGGGTGCTGCCAGTACGTCGACGACGAAGACGATGGTGGAACTGGCCGGGATGCCCTTCTGGGCTGTGGCTCCGTAGGCCAGCCGCGGAGGGATCACAACGAGCATTCTGCTGCCCGCTCTGGCGCCGACCAGGGCGCGGTCGACTCCCTCGATGAGATTGCCGCGGCCGATGACGACGGCGGACGGGCCATGAGACCAGGACGAATCGAAGAGGGTGGCCTGGTCCTTTCCGCGGTTGGCGGCCCATACCGCGCCGGCGCGTCGGATCACGATCGTCTGACCGGCCTTGACCTCGGTGCCGGAGCCTTCCACCAGCGTCCGGGAGACCAGGGCACTGGGTGGGGCGGTGTCCGGCACGGCGATGGTTGCGGCCGAGCGGGCGGCCCGCACCTGCGGCAGCCCATCAGACACAGATCGCTGATGTCCCTGGACCGTGGAGTCGGCGGCGACGACCCGCACGATGTCGATGGCGAACACGACGGTGTCGGTGCCCCGGACACCCAGCCGAGCGTTGCCCGCCTCACCGTAGGCGGCGGTCGGCGGGGCTACCACCAGCACGCGGCTGCCGGCCTGTTGCCCCTCGACGGCCTGGTCCAGCGCCGGCAGCACGGCGCCCTGGCCGACAGGGAAGGCACTGGGTGTGCCGCCCTTGACGTAGGTGCCGGGCAGCGCTGTGCCGCGCTGCCAGGTCTTGGCGGTGTAGTGGACGATCACGACGTCGTTCCTGCGAGCCTTGGGGCCGTGCCCTGCCAGCGCGGTGGCGACGACGAACTTCCCGCTGGGTTTCGCCTTCGGGATGGTGATCTTCGGCTTCCGGCCGAACTCCCCGGACACGGTGGGCAGTACCGTATCCGTTGTGGCTGCGGCAGGCACCGGCTGCCGGGAGACGGACACGGTCGGCACCGACAGCGGCCGGTGACTTCTCTCGTCGCGTTCATCCGGGGAGTCCGATGTGCTGCATCCGGCCAACAGGACCGTAGAGGCGAGGAGCAGGCCTGAAAGACGCCACATGGTGTGCTCATTCTCCTGACTGATATCGCTATGAGCCCGTGCAGGGAGCACCCGGCTCAGGGGTCTGCTCGCCCTGCACGTACTTGGTGAAAAACTGCGCGACGCGTGGGTCCGACGCTTCCCCCACCGACAGTTGATGCCCCCAGGCGGTCAGGGTGATCGGTGATGACTGCTTCTTGTACGGGCTCATGAAGGTGTACGGCGTCTTGGAGACGCGATCGGCCAGGGCCCTGATGTCGGCGTCGGCGGCCTTGTCGTTGTAGGTGACCCAGACCGCGCCGTGCTCCAGCGAGTGGACCGCGTTCTCGTTCCGTATTTCCTCGCTGTGGACCTCTCCGTTGCAGTTGGCCCAGGACGGATCGTGGTCGCCTCCGGAAGGAGGGGCCATCGGATAATCGACGGACTCGGAGACGTGATTCCGGCTCAACGCTTCCCACGTCTGCTCACCCGTCATCAAACCCTTTCTGTTCCTCTGCTCTTCCTTCTTCGCCGCGAACAGGAAACAGAACGCACCGGTCACCGCGAGAGCGACCGCCAAGGAGACCGCAATCACCACAACTCTGACAGCATGCTCACGCCTGCGCTCCGCACGACGCATTTTCTTTATCCGGGAGAGACGTTCGGCTTTCTTGCCGTCCGGTTCGCCATCCACTGGCCTTCTACCTTCCTGCAACATCGAGGCGTTCGCAGCGGATTGCGGATCGCGATTCCGTCCACCTCATCGGCCGGATTCCACGACTGTCGTCGCCGCTGCTGAACACGGCCTCCGACGTCTGCTCCCGTCGCACCCATGGACAGGGCGAGAAAGGCTTGACCCAGCCATCCTCCGCCGAGCAGGAGCGAAAATCCTCCGCCGGCTGCCAGAAGCAGCACGCCAATCAATACGTGAGCAGCAGCCTTGGGTGATGTTCCGTTGGCCCCCCTCCGAAGAGGGGGGCCAACGGCCTTCTGCCGCTACCTGCCTACAGCACCGGCTGCGATCCGTTGAAGATCATTCGCAACGGATTCGGCAAATTGCTCCCGGTTGTGTGGGCCTCTTACGTATGCCGTAGCGGACAGCGCCGAGCCATCCGTCCGGCTGATGACGATTCCCGTCTTACGCGTGGCTCCGTACCGCTTCGGCGGATCGATCGAGGTGATCTGCTCCCAGGGCACCTTATAGGTCCGAAAGATATTTCGAACCAGCAGGTGATCCGGCTTCACGATAATGGCCAGACGTGCCACACGGACCGAGAGCGCGACGCCGGCCAGCGCGGCCACCGTACAGACGGTGCGCTGCGTGACACTCGGCCGGCCACTATCCGCGAAAAAAATTCCGGACGCGGCGATCATCGTGTATGCAATGCACACACATACCCCCACGAGATTCCATCCGCGGCGTCGAAATGCACGCCCCTCCGGGATATTCCGGCTCATGGGCACCTCTGTGAGATCCAGCAGGCAGTGGATGGCACATTGTAGTACCCGTTGAACGCGTATCCGCCCCAGCGGGTCCTCCAGGGGTATCTTCTGGTCAAGAAACCCACTTTCGCGCCGATTCCTATCGTGATCAGATTGAAGGCGATTCCGCGCCTGCTCCATCGCTGCCTACGCGGCTTCTGGTATTCGTTGATCACGTACGACGCCACGGACGCACCTGCGCAAACATACCAGGCGAAGAAACACGCCCCTATCGCAGCGCCACTCGCGATCCTTCCTCTATTGCGCCAGATGCTGCTTCCGGCGCTCCGGCCCCACCGCTTCACCTTCTTCCACGCTCTGGAGAACCAGTGCTTGCCGTCGAGGTCGAACTTGTTCAAGGGGTCGCCGTGGACGTACTCATAGGCGTTGGCGTTGCCGCCGTGGATGGGGTCCACGGACAGGAAGCGGCCGATTCTCGGGTCGTAGAGCCGGACGCCCATGAGAACGAGTGCCGTGGCCGGTGAGGCGGGGCGTTGTTTGCCGCCGAGCCAGCCGTAGCGGGCGGGGGTGCCGCCTGGACGGGGGCTGCCGTATTCGTCGTAGTCGAGGACCGTCGTGGGCTTGGTGGTGTCCAGGGGGTGTTGGACAGCCACGTCGCCGTGGATGTTGGTCAGTTGCAGGACGGTGTCGCCGGTCTCGCCGGTGATGGCGGCGAGGTCGCCCGCGAGGGACTGGACGTTGCGGGTGATGGTGCGGGCGGTGCTGTTCTCCAGGGTCCAGTCGGGGCTGTCGCCGTCCGCGCCGTAGTGGCTGGTCTTGGCGGCGGTCAGCGTCCAGGTGCCGTCGGTCTGCTGGGTTTCGGTGGTCCAGGAGGCCAGGCGGCCTGCCGGGTCGAGGTCCCAGGTGGTGCGCTTGCCGTCGGCGGTCTGGCGCCGCACCAGGTCGTTGACGTGATAGCCGATGGCCGTTCCGTCGGAGTGCGCGGTGGTGCGGCCGAAGGCGTCGTAGACGGTGCCGCCGGCGATCAGCCGGTCGGCGCTGTCGTAGCTGTGGGACGTGGTGGTGGCGCCGGTGGACGTGCAGGCCTGGCCGGGCTGGGCGGTGGAGGCGGCCAGGGCCGTGCGGTTGGTGTTGTTGTCGAAGGTGTAGGCGCGGCGGGTGCAGACGTCGTCGGCGGTTTCGTCGACGCGGGTCAGCCGGCCGGTGGTGTCATAGGTGTACTCCTGGGCGATGGTGGCGCCGGTGGTTCCGGCGTGGGTGACGACCTGGCCGTGGACGGATTCACCGACGGTGTCGGCCAGCAGGACGGTGCCGTCGCTGTCTCGGGTGTAGGTCCGCTGGAGGGGGGCGCCCGTCTCGTCCTCCTCCACGGTGAGGCTGAGGCCGCCGGGCAGGGTCTCCTTGGTGACCGAGCCGTCGGCGTCATAGGTGGCGGTGAAGGTGCCGGCGACCGAGTCCGTCATGGACGTGGCCAGGCCGCGGGGTTCGGTGGTGGTGTTGTAGGTGTAGGTGGTGGTGGACGGCGCCGAGTCGGTGACCTTGGTCGGCCGGTTGAGGGCGTCGTACTCGGTGGTGGTGGTGTTGCCGGTGCCGTCGTTGTAGGAGATCTGGCGGCCGAGCTTGTCGTAGCCGTAGGCGATGGTGGTGGTGCCCGCGGTGACGGTGGCGACCTTGCCGGTGGCCGTGTCGTAGGCGGTGGTGGTGTCCGCCACGGCGGTACCGATGCCTCCGGTGATGGCCGTCGTCGTGGGTCGGCCGGCGGCGTCGGTGGTGATGGTGGTGGTGCGGGTGACTCCGTTCGCGGATTCGATGGTCTTGGCAGTGGCGCCGAAGCGGTCGTACTCGGTGACCGTGGTGGGCAGCTGGGTCGGGTTGGTGCCGCCGCCGGTGATGGCACCGGCCGGTCCGACGGAGCAGACCAGGTCGGCCCATTCCGGGCGTCCCGCGCAGGTGCCGGTGCCGGTGGCCGACCAGTAGGTCGTCACCCTCGCTCCGGCGTCGGTTCCGGTGGACTTGGGCTGGGTGGTCTTGATCACCCGGCCCTGGGTGTCGTAGGCCGTGGTGGACGTGATGGCCAGTCCTGCCGGGTCCTGGATGGTCTTGGTCGGCAGCCCCTTGGCCCAGTCGTACTCGGTCTTGGCCGCGCGCACGTCGGCGTCGGACGGGTAGCCCTCGATGTGGGCGCCGGTCTTGACCGTGGTGACCTTGTCGTGGACCGGGGCGTCGGCGGGGCGGCCCTCGTCGTAGGTGTTGACCGTGTGCGAGCGCATCGGGACCTCACTGCCGGCGGGCAGCGCCTGCGACTCGCCAAAGGCAGCCACATCCTGGGTGAGCGTGCCCAGGTGCAGCGGCCCGAACTCCTCCAGCAGGCGGTGCCCGTCGGCGTTGTACACCGAGCGACTGGAAAGCTGCCGGGCCCGGTCCGCGGTGGACTGGGCGTCGATGCCCAGCCGGGTCAGCCGCTCCAGGCCGGCACCAGAGGTGGCCAGAGCCAGCTTCCGGTTGCCCGCACTCAGCTCCCGGACCGTGTTGCCGAACTGGTCGTACTCCGTCATGGAGATGTGCCCGCCGGGTGTGGCGGAGTTGACCTCACGCCCGGAGGCGTTGGTGTAGGTGACCGAGGCCCGGGTGTAGTCCCCGGCTGCCAGGTCGGCCCCGTTGTGGGAGGCCGGAACGGCGTCCGAGGGGAACACTGCGGTGGCGTCCGTCGGCACGTCGCTCTGCGCCCACGCGGCGACATTCGACTGCGCCATGGAGTACGGCGCCTTCGTGCCGGTCAGCGGCACGTCATAGACGACCGAAGTGGCCGCCGTGCCGTTGGTCTGCGTCGCCGATCCAGGGGTCAGTGTCGGACGGGACGCCTTGAGGAGCATGCCCGCACCCGCGGTGACGGCGTTGCCGGCCGTGCCGTAGGTGAAGTTCCAGGCCAGCTCGCCCTGCGCCTGGAGCCAGATGATCCGGCCGGCGCTGTCGTAGGAGTACTGGGTCTGGGTGGCCTGCGACAGGTTGGGGTTCCACTGCTGCCGCAGCTTGCCGCCCGCGTCGTACCGGTAGACGGAGACGCCCTTGGAGGTGGCGGTGGCGGCACCCGGTGCGGTGGACCACAGACGGATCTCCTTGACCTGCCCCGCGAAGTCACCGAAGTCCTCCGCGGTGGTCCAGCCGGTGGCCGTGGTCGCCGTCGCGTAGACGAACTCCAGCATCCGGCAGCCCTTGGTCGAGGGTGTCGTCTCGCAAGTGGCCGTGGAAACCGCGGAGGTCGGTGCGATGATCCACTTCGGGCGTGCCACGGTCTTGCCGTCCACCACCGTCGTCTCCGAGACCACCTTGGTGGTGGAGTTGCTCGTCAGCAGATAGGTCGACGAGACGTTCCAGGTCGTCGCGGCGGCACCGACCTTGGCGAACGTGGTGGTAATGCCCTCGTGGACATCCTTGACCGTGAACGATCCGGTCAGTGAGCCGGTCAGTTCCAGGTCGTCCGCCCCGGGCTCGGCCTTCCAGCCACCCCCACCGGCCGCGGTGAAGCCGGTCTCCTCCCCGTCGACGTCGACCAGGACCACGGAGGTGGCCGAAGTCTCCTTGATGTAGGACCAGTCGGACTCGGTGATCTCTGCGATCGTGCCGGAGGTCCACTCCTTGCCGAAGATCGGCGCCTGGCCCTCCTGCTTCGCCCCCGCGTCCGAGCGGCGGGACGATGCCGTACGCGCCACGCTCATTTCGAACGCGGAGGCGTCCGTGGCCGACAGGGTGTAGTCACCAGTGAGGGTGTTCACGCTGCCGGGGCCGACCTCCTGGGACGGGGCGGTACCCGCGTCGCGGTCGACGGTGACGGTCACCGGCTGCGAATAGCCGGTGGTGGTGCCGTCGGTGAACGCGGCCCGGATGTCGATCGGGCCGTCGTCGGTGAAGCTGTTGGTGATGTTCCACACCAGTGCCGGCGGGGCACCGTTGGGCGCGGCCAGCGGCCAGGAAGCCACGGCGGAGCCGTCGGAGTTCTTCGTGACGTCGCCAAGCGGCACGTTCTGCCAGGAATCGGCCTCGCCTCGGCGGTACTGGTAGGTCACACCGGTGTAGCTGCTCTTGCCGGTGGACGACAGGGCCACTCGGCGTGCGGGGCGGTCGCCGTCCCGCGGGGTGAGGATCGCGGCCCCGTCGGCACCGACACCGAAGGTGTACGCGGTCGTCGTGGTGGACAGGTTGCCGCCGGAGTCGACGGTCTTGGCGTACAGGGTGTGCCAGCCGTCGGCCGGGGTGACGGTGACGGTCAGCGGGTCGCCGCCGGTTCCGTTGGTGGTGTCGTCGATCCGGTTGGGCGTGTTGGGGTCGTTCAGGCCCCACAGGTAGCCCTGGCCGTCGGTGGAGCTGGTGTCCAGAGTGCACTGGGCGCCGTTGGTGGCCTTGGCCGTCCACGTGTTCCCGGTGTAGGGGTCACATGTGATGGACGGGGCCGCGGGTTTGGCGGTGTTCAGTACGAAGGTGGAGTAGCCGGTCCAGGCCCCGTACAGCGACCCGTCGTAGCCGCGCACCCGGTAGCGCAGATGCGCGCCGGCCGGGAAGGCGTTGGCGGAGGGGATCGTCAGGGTGGCCGTGGAGCCGGAGGCCACGCCCGTGGTGGTGCCGGTGTAGCTGTAGGTGCTGTCGTTGTAGGCCGGGTCCGGGGTGATCTCGAACTGGGCCTTGACCGTGCCGCCGTCCGCATCCGAGACCTTCGCCGACAGCTGCGGGGTCAGCGAGGTGACGTACCGGTTGCCGTTGTGGGCGTTCACCACGCTCGGCGAGATCGCCGGGGAAGTCGGCTTGGCGGGGTAGGAGTTGTAGGTGACCGTCAGCGACGGCTCGACGTCCGGGTTGTGGGAGCCGTCGACGTAGTTCGCCGACCGGTACCGCCGCCAGGTCAGCACATCGGTCTCGTCGGCCGCGGCCAGGCGAATGCCGTAGTTGGGCTGACCGTCCGCCCACGCCTGCACGATCGCATCCACGTCCCACGACACCAGGCCCGCCGGACAGGAGGCGCTGTAGCCCTTCGCCGCGGTCGAGGTCACCGCACCTGTGGTGGTGGTCGACGGCTGCGCCGACCAGGAGATCGCCGACGGATCCCAGTCGGCGGTGACTCTTCGGGCCTGCACGCCGGAGCCGGAGGTGGAGCAGGTGGAGGAATAGTAGGAGTACAGGCGCAGATCGGTGTCCACGATCTTCTTGCCGGTGTACTGGGAAGCACTGAACTTCAGGTAGGAGCGCGCCTTTTGCACTCCGTCGTAGGTGCCGGCCTTCAGCTCCGTGGACCCGCGCTGGCTCGTCGGGTAGTCGTCGTACTGGATCCAGGTGTCGGTGGTCGGGCCCGCCAGGGTGTTGGTCGGGTCGATGACCACCGGATAGGTGACATCCGGGTCGGAAAGAAACGTTTCGCTGGGCTTGAGAACCAGCGTCTGGTCGCCGTCAGCCGCCGTCTCCACCGTCGCCCCGACCTTCGCCGTGCGCTCGGGCTCCTGGGACTTGGCGTCCTCAGCGGCCCCCCACATCAGCGGCGGTGGAGCAGCGGCGATCTGCTTGCCTTTGGAGTCCTCCCAGCGCAGCCGCTCATCCGCCGTCTCCGCGAGAGTCAAGCCCTCGGCCTTGATTGGCAGGCGGAACTCCACCGGCCCGCTCGGCCGTTCCCGCAGCACCACCGAGTGAGAGAAACCTTCCGGAAGCGCGGAGACCACCACATCGCCCCCGGGAACCGCGTTCGGGTAGGTGGCCGAGTTGCCCTTCAGGACCGGCTTGGGCAAAGCGCCGTCCCACGCCACGCCCAAAGTCTTCTCACCCCGGCTGACCTGCGCCAGCGGCACGGCGCTCCCGCCCGCGGAGAAGGCGATGTCGACGGCCGCCGCCTTCGGCACGATCTCGCCGTCCGCCTCGGCCAGCGTCACATCCACCGGCCGCCACTTGCCCGCCGCGTCCTTCACCCGAATCGGACCGGTGAAGGACTCCACCGTGACTGACCCATCCGAATTGGCCCAACTCGTCGTGGACTCGGTACGCGCGCCCAGGATCTCGATCCGCCGGTCCTGCAATCGGGCCATCAACTGCGCCGACGCCTCGTCCTTGGCTTCAGCAGGACCCAAGGGGGGCGGTGACTCGGCGGTTGCCGTCTGCGACGGCGACGCCACGGCCTGCCCCGATCCCGCCACGATCGTGACGGCCTCGGCGGCCAGCAGCACGGCCACGGCACCGGCTATCAGCTTCAAGGGGCGTTGCGGAAAGAATGCTGTGCGATCACGACGTCTGTCACCCGGAACGTCGCTGTCCTCGCCTTCCGAGGGGAGCGAGGGGAGCAAGGGTCTGCCCATTCTGGACTCCGTATCTCCTGATCACCTGATCAGGTGAGCCGGAAAATATCCAGGGAGAAAAGATCAAATAGAGGCACAAAGGTGCGGTCGATGGGCAATTCACCGAGCCACTTGGGATGTGACATTGGTCACAGATAATTGATTGCCTAGGTATCTTGGTTTAGTGAGTGATAGTCAACTCACTTCCAGCAAAGGGATTTACTCAAGCGATACGCCGCAGCACTCACGGTCCCGGCCACGGCCGGTATGGGGCAGAGGTCGGTGGCCGCGAGTGTGCGGAGGTCATGTCGCCGCGGCGGTCACAGACATCGACAAGCGGCTGCGGGCGGAGATCCGGGAGCGGCACCGCGGGCGGATCGCTGGATCCCGCTGGCCGCGCACTCACCCGAGCGCCCCAGAGTGGATGGCACGCAAGCGGGAGCAGATCGCCGACCCGCAGCTCATCGACTTCTGTCTCACCTTGGGCCAGGCTCTGGACCGGACCGCCGACGACCCACGGCTGATCGAGCCGGCCGGCACGCCGGCCGCCTACATCACGCGGACGGCCGACGAGCAGTCGAGGGCGCCGCGACGGCTTCGGCGCTGATGCTGACGTAGATGGCCAACGATCAGGTAATTCGAACGAAACTGCCCAGCCAGGGCCCTTCTGATGGATCTCCGCGGCGTCGCGACGCCCGGCACGCTCCCCCACTGCCTTAAGGGCGTGGGCGGTGCCCCCACTCGCCGCACCGGACGCCGCTCCTTCTCCCGCGGAGGTCCATCAGAAGGGCCCTAGGCGCGAGCCTCGTCACCCGGCCGGTGCCCCGTCGACTGCCCGCGGAACCGGTAGCGGCGCTCGGGCCGGCCCGCCACCCCGTAGCGCAAGGAGACCTCGGCGCTGCCGGTCGCGTGGAAGTGCTCCAGGTAGCGGCGGGCGCTGACGCGGGAGACGCCGGCCAGGGTGGCGCACTCGGCGGCGGACAGGGAGCCCTCCGCGGAGCGCAGCGTGCGTTCGATCAGCTCGGCGGTCTCCACGCTCATGCCCTTGGGCAGCGTGCCGGCGGCCGACGCCGGTACGGCCGCTCCGGCCAGCACCCGGTCCACGTCGGCCTGGCTGCGGACGACGGCGGTGAGCAGGCGGCCGCGCTGGACGGCGTAACGCTCCAGGCGGGCGCGCAGGTCCTCGAAGTCGAAGGGTTTGAGGAGGTAGTCGACCACGCCGTGGCGGGCGGCGCCGCGCACCGCTTCCGCCTCCCGGGCGGCGCTGATGACCATGACGTCGCAGTCGTGGCCCGCGGCGCGCAGCCGGGGGATGACGTCCAGGCCGAAGACGTCCGGCAGATAGAGGTCGAGCAGGACGAGGTCGGGGCGCAGTGCGTCGACGGCGTGGGCCGCCTGCTCGCCGGTGTGGGCGACGCCGACGACCCGGAACGGCTCGACGCGTTCGACGAACGTGCGGTGGACTCTGGCCACCATGAAGTCGTCGTCGACCACGAGCACGTCGATCGCGTCGGCAGCACCCGACGTACGGGACACAGCGGTCATCGTGGCGCTCCTTCCGCCACCGCGTCGGTGAGGTGGCTGACGGTCATGCGTGCGGTGAACATGGCCCCCTCCGGGGTGTTGGTCACCGAGATCTCACCACCGTGACGCTCGCAGACCAGCCGCGTCAGCGCCAGGCCGATGCCGCGCTCGCCCTCCTGGGCGGCCTTGGTGGTGAAGCCGTGCGAGAAGACCTCCCGGGCGACTTCGGGTGCGACGCCGGGGCCGGAGTCGCGGACCACGATCTCCACGCTGGAGGCGTCCTGGCGCAGTTCGACCTCGACCCACGCCTCCCCCTCATCGGCCTCCCCCGCGGCAGCCGCGTCCACCGCGTTGTCGACGAGGTTCCCCACCACGGTCGCCACGTCGGCGGCGTCCTCCGGGGTGAGCCGGTCGAGCGCGGTGCGGTCCGAGATCCGCAGGCGGACCTTGCGTTCGGCGGCCAGGGAGGCCTTCGCCATCAGCAGGGCGGCGACGGCGGTGTCACGGACCCGGCGGCTGAGGGAGACGTCCAGGGACTGGCGGCGCTGGTTGAGCGCGCGGATGTAGCGCACGACCTCGTCCTGCTCGCCGATCTGGATCAGTCCGGAGATGGTGTGCAGTTGGTTGGCGAACTCGTGGGCCTGGGCGCGCAGCAGTTCGGTGGAGCTGCGGAAGGAGCCGATCTCCCGCTCCAGCCGGGCCAGTTCGGTGCGGTCCCGCAGGGTGGTGACGCTGCCGAGGGGGCGGCCGTCCTTGGCGACCGTCATCCGGTTCATCACCAGCACCCGACCGTGCCGGACGACGACCTCGTCGCGTCGGCCGGCCGTGCCGTCCCGGTCGCCGGCCAGCACGTCCCGCAGCCGTCCCTCGATGCCGAGTTCGGCGAGGCTCAGGCCCACGCAGTCCTCGGGCAGGTCGAGCAGGCGCCGGCCCATCTCGTTGGCCAGGGTGAGCCGGTGCTGCGGGTCCAGGGCGATCACGCCTTCGGCGATGCCGTACAGCATCGCCTCGCGGTGCTCGGCCAGTCCCGCGATCTCGCGCGGTTCCAGGCCGAGGGTCTGCCGCTTGACCCGCCGGGCCAGCAGCCAGGAGCCGGCCACACCGAGTCCGCTGGCGATGCCCAGGTAGGCGAGCAGGTACGAGGAGGCGCCGCTGAGGCGCTGCCACACCGTCGGGTCGGCCTCGCCGATCATCACCGTGCCCAGGTGCCGCCCGAGGTTCTCCTGCCTCGCGCCGAGGACGGGTACCTGAGCGACGAGTTCACGGCTGCCGTCCAGCCGCAGCGAGCCGGACCAGCCCCGGCCCTTCACCGCGCCCTCGCCGAAAGGCAGCAGGCCGCCGATCGCCGTCGGGTCAGTGGAGCTGACGATCCGGCCGTCGGCGTCGGCGACCGTCACCGAGGTGACCCCGGACTGCGTCTGCATGGAGTTCACCAGCGGGGCCAGCGCCTCCTTCGGCGCGGGCCGCGTGAGCTGGCTGCGCACCAGGGGGTTGGCAGCCAGTTGCTCGGCCAGCGCGGCGACCCGGCGGCCCTCGACGCGGTTGAAGGTCGCCTCCGACTGGGCGAGGGAGACCGCGGCGACCGCAGCCAGCACCACCACGACGATGGCGAGCTGGAGCAGCAGCATCTCGCCGGCGAGGGTCTGACGACGGAAAGTGGCGATCACGGCCGCCATCATGGCGCCCGCCTGCGGCCGGGGAAAGAGATGTGCGGCAGCCCATGAGGTACGTACCTCGCGGCCGGTGGTCACAAAGACCACAACCTCCGTTGCTTCCGCAAGCGGGACAGATCGTTAACGTGCGGGCAACATGTGGCCCACATCACCCTCCCCCACAGGGCCTCCCCGTACCTTCATCGACGTACCGACAGGTGGTGGCACTCGTGCGCCTGCGCACTCCCCTCGCCCTGTTCGGGGCCGCCGTGCTCGTGCTCGTGGGACCTCCGCTGCTCACGAGCGGCAGCGGCGCCGACACCGGCACACAGATCCCCGGCCTGCGCTTCATGGTCCCCAACACACCCGGAGGCGGCTACGACATCACGGCCCGTACCGCCGCCAAGAACGCCGAGGACGCCGGCCTCACCCACAACATCGAGGTGTTCAACCTGCCCGGCGCCGGCGGCACGGTCGGGCTGAGCCGGCTGGTGAGCGAGCACGGCAACGGCAAGCTCGCCATGTCCATGGGCCTCGGCGTCGTGGGCGCCGTCCGCTCCAACGACGCGCCGAAGACGCTCGCGAACACCACCCCGATCGCCCGGCTCACCGAGGAGCAGGACGTCGTCGTGGTCGCCAAGGACTCCCCGTACAAGAGCATCGACGACCTGATCGACGCCTGGAAGAAGGATCCCGGCAAGCTGCCGGTGGGCGGTGGCTCCTCCCCCGGCGGGCCGGACCACCTCGCGCCGATGCTGATGGCCCAGGCCGCCGGGATCGCCCCGAAGCAGGTCAACTACATCCCCTTCGACGGAGGCGGCGAGCTGCTCGCCTCCATCCTCGGCAGCAAGGTCGCCTTCGGCGTGTCCGGCGTGGGCGAATACCTCGACCAGATCAAGGCGGGCGAGCTGCGGGTGCTCGCGGTCACCGGCCCGGAGCGGGTCGACGAGCTCGACGCGCCCACGCTGAAGGAGTCCGGCTACAACGTGGACTTCACCAACTGGCGCGGCATAGTCGCCCCGCCCGGTCTGTCCCAGGCCGAGCGCGACAAGCTCACCCGGCTGATCGAGGAACTGCACGACTCGCCCGAGTGGCAGCAGTCCTTGAAGCAGAACGGCTGGGACGACGCGTTCCTCACCGGCGAGAAGTTCGGCGCGTTCCTGGACGCCCAGGACAAGCGCGTGGTTTCGGTGCTGAAGGAGCTGGGACTGTGATGACGCAGACCACCGACATATCCCCCGCGCCTTCGGCCGACCGCCGCTCCTGGCTGCGCGAGCACTCCGAACTCGGCGTGTGCGTCCTGCTGCTGGCGCTCGGCGTGCTGGTCCTGACCGACGCACTCACGATGGACGTCGACATCACCCAGCGCGGTCCGGTCGGACCGAAGACCGTGCCGATCGTGGTCGGCATCGGGCTGCTCGTCATCGCCGCCCTGCTCGCCGTCGACGTCCTGCGCGGCGGCCGCGGCCAGGCCGAGACGGGCGAGGACGTCGACCTGTCCGAACCGGCCGACTGGCGTACGGTGCTGCTGCTCGCCGGGGTCTTCCTCGGCACGGCCGTCCTCATCGAGCCCCTCGGCTTCCCCATCGCGGGCGCCCTGCTGTTCTGGGGAGCCGC
The DNA here is from genome assembly GCF_040295365.1 of Streptomyces sp. NPDC002838. NCBI lineage: Bacteria > Bacillati > Actinomycetota > Actinomycetes > Kitasatosporales > Streptomycetaceae > Streptomyces > Streptomyces sp. NPDC002838. The sequence continues at coordinate 109,339 of NZ_JBEOVF010000016.1, forward strand.
CTTCGCGCTCGGCAGCCGCAGCGTCGACCGGGACCCGCTCATCGCGTCCGTCCTCTCCCTCGTCACCTACGCCGTCTTCAACAACCTGCTCGGAGTGCCGCTGCCCGGCGGTCCGCTGATGGGAGTGCTGTGACATGGACGCCCTCAACTCCCTCATGGACGGCTTCGGTACGGCTCTGACCCCGGTCAACCTGCTGTGGGCCGCCCTCGGTGTGCTGCTCGGCACCGCGATCGGCGTGCTGCCCGGCATCGGACCCGCGATGGCGGTCGCGCTGCTGCTGCCGGTGACCTACGGGCTCGATCCGATCGCAGCGTTCATCATGTTCGCGGGCATCTACTACGGCGCCATGTTCGGCGGCTCGACGACGTCGATCCTGCTCAACACGCCCGGCGAGAGCGCGGCCGTGGTCGCGGCCATGGAGGGCAACCCGATGGCCAAGTCGGGGCGCGGCGCACAGGCGCTCGCGGCCGCCGCCATCGGGCACTTCGCGGGCGGCCTGATCGGCACGATCCTGCTGGTCGCGCTGGCGCCGACGGTCGCCGACCTGGCGGTGGACATCGGCGCGCCGGACTACTTCGCCATCATGGTGCTGGCGTTCATCGCGGTGACGTCGGTGCTGGGTTCGTCTCGGATCCGGGGCCTGGCGTCCCTGCTGATCGGTCTGACGATCGGCCTGGTGGGCCTGGACCAGATGACCGGGCAGCAGCGCCTGACCTTCGGTTCCCTGCAACTCGCCGACGGCGTCGACGTGGTGATCGTGGCGGTCGGCCTGTTCGCGATCGGCGAGGCCCTGTGGGTGGCGGCGCATCTGCGGCGCAGCCCGGGCGAGCCGATCCCGGTGGGCCGGCCGTGGCTGGGCCGCGCCGATGTGAACCGGACCTGGAAGTCGTGGCTGCGCGGCCCGTTCATCGGGTTCCCGTTCGGCGCGATTCCTGCGGGCGGCGCCGAGATCCCCACCTTCCTGTCGTACGTCACGGAGAAGCGCCTGTCGAAGCACAAGGACGAGTTCGGCAAGGGCGCCATCGAGGGCGTCGCGGGACCGGAGTCTGCGGCGTCGGCCTCGGCGGCGGGCACGCTGGTGTCGATGCTGACCCTCGGCCTGCCGACCACGGCGGTCGCGGCGGTCATGCTGGCCGCCTTCCAGCAGTACGGCATCCAGCCGGGGCCCTTGCTGTTCGAGCGGGAACCCGACCTGGTGTGGGGCCTGATCGCCTCCCTCTTCGTCGGCATGGTGCTGCTGCTCGCGCTCAACCTGCCGCTGGCGCCGCTGTGGGCGAAGCTGCTGCGCATCCCGCGGCCGTATCTGTACGCCGGGATCCTGTTCTTCGCGGCGGTCGGCGCGTACGCGGTCGGCGGCGAGGTCATCGACCTGGTGATCCTCCTGGTCATCGGCCTGATCGGGTTCGGCATGCGGCGTTATGGCCTGCCCGTTCTGCCCGCCGTCATCGGCGTCATCCTCGGCCCGAACGCCGAGCAGCAGCTCAGGCGCTCCCTGCAGATCAGCGACGGCAGCGTCACGGGGCTGGTGAACACGCCGTTCGCGGTGACCGTGTACGCGGTGATCGTGGTGCTGCTGGCCTGGCCGCTGCTGAAGAAGCTGGTGATGCGGGGCCGTACGGAGGCCTGATCCGATTCTCCGGGGGGCGGTGCGTAGGTACGCACCGCCCCTTTGCGGCATCCGCTCAGTGGCGCAGCCGGTCGAAGCGGAACGGCGCGAGGGCCTCGGGGCGGCGGCCGGTGAGGACGTACTCGGTGAGTTCGTGGCCGGTGACCGGACCCAGGGTGACGCCGAGCATGCCGTGTCCGGTGGCCACGAAGGCGTTGTCGTGGCCCGGAACGCGGTCGATGACCGGGAGCCCGTCGGGGAGGAAGGGCCGCCCTCCGACCCAGGGATCGCGGATCAGTCCGACCAGGTCGTCCGGGTCGTCGAACCAGCGGCCCAGGTAGTGGCGGCTGGCCAGGGCTACGGCGACGACACGGCGCCAGTCGAGGCGGTTGTTGTTGCCGCTGAGTTCCATCGTGCCGCCGATGCGGGTCGTGCCGCCGATCGGTGAGGCGACGGCCCTGCGCTCACCGAAGTACAGCGTGTGCCGGGGTGCCGGATCCAGATCCACCGAGAAGCTGTAGCCCTTGCCCGCCTGGAGCGGCAGAGCATGTCCCAGCGAGCCCAGCAGGTGGGAGGAGCGCATGCCGGCCGCGATGACGACGGCCGAGCAGGGAATCTCACCCTGTCCGGTGCGCAGCGCGACGACGCGGCCCCCCGAGGTCCGCAGCCCGTTGGCCTCGACGTGCTCATGGACCTTCACCCCCGAGGCGGCGAGCGTCTCGCCGAGCCCGAGGGCGAACGCCTCCGGGTCCACCACGCCCTCGCCCTCGACGAGGTACGCGGCACGCACCCCGGGCGACAGGGCGCCGTCCAGCAGCCGGGCCTCGTCGCCGGTGACGACGTCGTCGGGCAGCGGGTAGCGGCCGTCCGCCATCTCCCGCTGTACGGCGAGGTGATGGCGGGCCTCGGCCGCTGAGAGGAAGGCGTGGACCATGCCGGGACGGGTCAGGGTCGTGTCGACGCCGGCCTGTCGCAGGCCGTCGAAGAGGTCGAAGGTGGTGCGGTTCAGCTCGGCGATCGCCGCGTAGCCGCGTCGGAAGGCGGCCGGTGTGCTGCTGCGCCAGAACCGCCACAGCCACCGTACGAACGCCGGGTCGGGCAGCGGCCGTAGATAGAGGGGCGAGTCCGGGCGTCCCAGCGAACGCAGCGCGTACCGTACGACGCCGGGAGCCGGGACCGGTGTCGAGTGGCTGAGACAGACCCAGCCGGCGTTGCCGCGGGACGCGCCGGAGCCCAGACCGCGCCGTTCGACGACCTCCACCGGGAGGCCCGCCTCGGCCAGGTAGTACGCGGTGCACAGTCCGACGACACCGCCCCCGACCACCACCACGGGGGCGGTCATGACGCCGGCTCGTACGAGGCGAGGAACTCCCGGGTGCGAGCTTGGGTGGGGTTGTCGAGGACGTCCCGCGGGGGTCCCTCCTCCACGATCCGGCCGCCGTCGACGAAGACGACGTGGTCGGACACCTCGCGGGCGAAGGGCAGTTCGTGGGTGACCAGCAGCATCGTCATTCCGTCCGCGGCCAGTTCCCGCATCACGGCCAGGACCTCCCGGGTGGCCTCGGGATCGAGGGAGGAGGTGGGCTCGTCGAAGAGCAGCACCTCCGGCTTGAGCGCGAGCGCCCGGGCGATGGCGACGCGTTGCTGTTCTCCGCCGGAGAGCTGGTCGGGCTGGGCGAGGCCGCGGTGCGCGACGCCGACCCGGCGCAGCAGCGTGACGGCCCGCTCCAGCGCCTCCTCTTCCGGGACACCTGCCCTGCGCTGGGCCAGGACGACGTTCTCCACGGCCGTGAGGTGCGGGAAGAGGTTGAACCGCTGGAAGACCATGCCGACGGTGCGGCGCAGCCGGGGCAGGTCGCGGCAGACCGTGCGGCCGGCGCTGTGCACGACCTCGCCGGCCACCTCGACCGTGCCCCGGTCGGGGCGCTCCAGCAGGTTGACGCAGCGCATCAGGGTCGTCTTGCCGCCGCCGCTCTGCCCGATGACGCTCACGATGCGGCCGCGGTCGACCTCCAGGTTCACGTCGTCGAGCACCAGCCGGCCGTCGAAGGACTTGCTCAGCCCATCGATCCGTACGACCGCGTCGGTGGGGGCCGCGGTGACGGCTTCTGCCGTGGTGACGGGCTCGGTCATACCGCCGCCTCCTTCCGCTTGATGTCGGCACCGGGGTCGGCGGCGAGCAGCTGCCTGGCTGCCCGTACCCGCCGCCGTCGCCACGGGGACAGGGGAATACCGGCCCGTACCTTCCTCTCCAGCAGCAGAAGGAGTTGGGAGAGCGGATAGCACAGGGCGAAGTAGATGGCCGAGATGACCAGGTACACCTCCAGCGCCCGGAAGGTGGCCGAGGTGATGAGCCGGCCCTCCGACATCAGCTCGGCGGCGGAGACCGTGACGAGCAGCGAGGTGGACTTGAGCAGGTCGACCAGCATGGTGTTGGTGCCGGGCAGGGCCTGCCGGACGGCCTGCGGCAGGACGACCTGGGCGAAGATGGCCGCCCTGCCCAGGCCCAGCGCCTCGCCCGCCTCGGTCTGACCGGCGTGCACTCCGCTGATCGCGGCGCGGAAGATCTCGGAGAGGTAGGCGGCGTAGAAGACGACCAGGCTGAGGCATCCGGCCGTGAACACGTCCAGCCGGAGTCCGGCGGAGGCCAGACCGAAGTAGGTCAGGAAGATGATGGCCAGCAGCGGGACGTTCTTGAACACCTCGGTGTAGACGGCGGCGACGGCCCGTGCGAGCCATGCCCTGCTCAGCCGGAGCAGCGCCACCGCGAGGCCCAGGAGCACCGCGCCGACGAAGCTCACGACGGTGTAGGAGACGGTGCGCCAGAGCGCGTCGATCAGGTCGGACCGGTAGTCGGACCAGGGGACTTGGAAGAGACCGGACATGTCATCCCCTCACTGGCCGGCGGACGGCGGAGTCCAGTCCTGCGGCCGGTCCACGCCGCGGCGCGCGGTGGCGACGTCGGCGGACGGCTTGAGGAACTGCTCGGGGTCACCGCCGTACTTCTCGACGAGCTTCGCCATCTCGCCGTTCTCGTACATGGCGTCGATCTGCGCGGAGATCGCCTTCTCCAGCTCGGTGGCCTTCTTGGGGAGGTAGAAGCCGGTCTGGTACGGCTGGAAGTACTGGTAGTCGGGCTTCGCCTTGACCTCGGCGGCGGTGGGCGGTGTCAGGTACTGGGTGCTGATCTTCAGCTCCGGGCGCTCCTTCTGCGCGGCGATGATGATCAGCGGATCGAGGAAGCCGACGTCGACGCGGCCCGCGCCGAGGTCGTCGAAGACCCCGGTGGCGTCCGGGTAGGCGTGCAGTTCGGCCCCGGGGACGGCCTGGATGGACTTGACCCAGACGTAGCCCTCGACCGTGCCCAGGTTCAGGCCCTCGAGGTCGCCGACCGTCTTGTACGTCTTGCCGCTGCGGACTGCCATCGCCGGGGGCGAGTAGTACGGCGGGTCGGTGAACAGCCCCTGCTTCTGCCGCTCGGCGGACCAGGCGACACCGCCGATGGTGATGTCCACCCGGCGGGACTGCACTCCGGCGAGCATGCCGGCGAAGTCGGTGACCTGGGGCTTGACCTGGAGGCCCAGCTTCTTGGCGACATAGGCGAGGATGTCACCGTCCAGTCCGACGATCTTGTCGCCCTGGACGCTGGTGTAGGGCGCGTACGGCTGGACGGCCACCTTGATGACACCGGGCGTGAGCGTGCCCAGGGCGGCGGTCTTCGCGGAGACGTTCTTCGGATCGTCGTCGCCGCCGGAACCGCAGGCGGCGACCGATGAAAGCAGCAGTACTGCTGACATAGCGGATATGAGGGAACGCACACGGTTCATGGCTCGGGCCTTCCGTAAGGGCGCTGAAGGTACCCGCCGTTTCACCGCATCGTGCCCCCGGCGGGGATGTGATTGGGGCCATACGCTAGAGAGCGCCCTGCCGCGAGTCACCGTTCACCTCGTACGAAGTTGTGGCCGATATCGCTCGATCCCCTGTACGGTGCGTCCAACCCGGCCGCCCAAGACGGGAGGAACGCCGTGCTGAGCCCGTCACTAGCGCAGGAGATCGCCGGGGACACCTCCGCCGTCATCGGCTTCAACGTGCTGATCACCGATGCGGAGGGCATGGTCATCGGCAGCGGCGACACCAGCCGGGTCGGTACCTTCCACGAGGCGTCCGTCGAGGTCGTCCGCACCAAGGAACCCGCCACGCACAGCACGTCACAGGCCCGGCAGCTGCGCGGGGTGCGCCCCGGGGTCACCCTGCCGCTGGTCACCGACGGGCAGGCGGTGGGCACCGTCGGGATCACCGGTGCGCCCGCCCGGGTACGCCGGTTCGGACTGCTGGTGAAGCGCCAGACGGAGATCCTGCTGAGGGAGTCCGTCATGCTGCGTTCCCGCCTGCTCTCGGAGCGGGCGGCCGAAAAGCTGCTCGCCGACATCGCCTCGTACGATCCCCAGGTCGTCGAGGGCGACTTCCTCGTGTTCCGGGCCGCCGAGCTCGGCTTCGACCTGCGGCTGCGGCGGGTCGCGGTGGCGTTCGAGGTGAGCGTGCCCGGAGCGGCCGCGCGGCGCCAGGGTGCCCCCACCCAGGACATGGCGCTGGTCCGCTCGGAGCTGCTGCGCACCGTCCGCGAGGTCTTCGCCGACCCCCAGGACATCGTGGCCGGCACGGCTCCCGGATGGATCGGCGTCCTGCACCGGCTTCCGGCCCGGCGTCCCATCGAGTCCGTGGTCGCCGACTGCCGCCGGGTCGCCGATGTCATCGCGGCGCAGGACTCTCTCGCCGCCCGCGTCGGCATCGGTGAACCGGCCGACTCCGTCGGCGGTCTGCACGACTCGTACCAGGACGCCTGCGACGCCCTCCGGCTGGGCGGCCGTCCGGCGGGAGGCTCCCCCGTCCACCTGATCACCGATCTGCGGGTCCACCAGGTTCTGGCGGCGGTCCACCAGTCCGCCCGCAACCGCCTGCTCGAACTCACCACCGCGGACCTGCGCGCCCAGCAGGACTGGCCGGCGCTGCGGGACACGGTCATCGCCTGGTGCGAGAGCGGGTTCAATCTCGTCCGGGCGTCCACGGCCCTGCACATCCACCGCAACACCGTCGTCTACCGGATGAACAAGATCGAGCAGGTCACGGGCCGCCCACTGCGCGACCACCGAGCCGCCCTGGCTCTCTATCTCGCCTGTCTGGCGGATCGGCTGGGCGGCCGCTGAGAGGCCGCAACTCAGGTAGTTGCAGGGGGCGTTGACACGACAGGGCGATCCGCGTCACGGTGAGGGCCCGTCGTGCCCGGAGGTCGTCCATGGCTCCGTCGTCAGCGCCCCGTTCCGACGCCGGCATCGTCGAACGTGTGCGGGCGCTCCGTCCGCTCATCCGCGCGCACGCGCTGCGCGCCGAGCGGCAGAGAAGGGTGACGGACGAGGTGGCCGCCGCGCTGACGGACGCCGGGATCCACCGGATGAACGTCCCTCGGCGGTACGGCGGTTACCAGAGCCGATTACGGACGCAGGTCGACGCGGTGGCCGAGATCGCCGCCGGCTGCGGCTCCACCGCCTTCAAGACCCTGATCCAGGTCGGCTGTTCCTACATCGCGGCGCTCTTTCCCGACGAGGCACAGCACGAGATCTTCACCAGCCCGGACGTACGGATCGGCGGCACCCTCATTCCGGACGCCACCGCGGTCGCGACGGACGACGGCTATGTCGTGAGCGGCACCTCTGCCTTCGCCACCGGCTGCCAGGACGCCGACTGGCACCTGCTGACCGCCCGGGTCGAATCCGGTGACGGGCCGCCCGAGGTGCTGTGGACCGCCGTACCCATGGCCGATCTGGAGATCCTCGACGACTGGTACGTCTCGGGGCTGGCGGGCAGCGGCAGCAGCAGTGTGGTCGCCCGTGACGTCGTCGTCCCCGCTCACCGCGTTCTGCCGGTCGGGCCTCTGCTGGGCGGTGAGTTCCCGTCGAAGGCCAACGCCGATGACCCCTTCTACCGGATGCCCGTCCTGCTGCTGTTCTGTGCCTGGACGGCGCCGAACGCGCTCGGCCTGGCGCAGGCGGCCCTGACGGAGTTCACCGAGCGGATCCACCGGCGGGGCATCACGTACACCTTCCACGAGCGGCAGCACGAGGCGGCCGTCACCCATCTGCAGGCGGCCGAGGCGGCGATGAAGATCTCCTGCGCCGAGCTGCTGACCGACGGGTTCGTGGCCCTGATCGAGTCCCGGGCCGAGTCCGGGGAGCCGTACACGGTTCAGGAGCGGGCCAGGATCCGCGCGCAGAGCGGCTATGTGACGCGGCTGTGCAAGGAGGCCGTCGACCTGATCGGGTCTGCCTCCGGGGCGTCCTCCCTGCGCCAGGAGGTGCCCGTCCAGCGGGCGGTCCGCGATCTGCACGCCCTGAGCCTGCACTCCTTCGTCAATCCCGCCACCAACCTGGAGCTGTACGGCCGGGTCCTGTCGGGGCTCGATCCGGGCACGCCCTTCTTGTAGGGCGGTCACTTCCGCTGTCCGCCGGTCACCGGCCGGTCCTCCCGCAGCTCCCCGAAGAGCTGCCGGGCCCGGTCCGCGTCCCAGCGCACGGCGCTGCCCTTGGGGGTGGTGAAATCCGGGTCGGAGACGGGCACGTTGAGCTGTCTGCCGCCGCCGGAGGTGACCTTCCGCATGGCCTGGAACAGCGACATGAGCTGCGGCGGACCGGTGTCCTCGTCCACGACGAGCGTGTCGAGCCCCGCGGAGAGGGTCGGGACGGACTTGGCCGGGTTGAGGAGCGCGCCCGGCGTGGCCGCCTTCCCTGCGAGTGCGGCCAGGAACTTCTGCTGGTTGCGGGTACGGCCCAGGTCGCCCTCGGCCTCCTGCTTGCGTTGCCGGACGAACGCCAGCGCCTCGGCTCCGTCGAGTGTCTGGCAGCCCTTGCTCAGGTTCGCCCCCGACGCCTTGTCCTTGACCGGCCGGTCCAGGCACATGTCCACGCCGCCGACCGCGTCCACCACGCCGACGAAGCCCGCGAAGCCAATCTCGGCGTAGTGGTCGATGCGCACTCCGGTGTTGCGCTCCACGGTCTCCACGAGCAGTTCGGGGCCGCCCATGGAGAACGCGGCGTTCAGCTTGTTCGGCTCGGCGCGGTAGCTCCTGCCGGTGTCGGGATCGACGTACGGCGGGATGGTCACCCAGGAGTCGCGCGGCAGGCTCATCATCGTGGTGCCGGCCGCACCGGTGTGCAGCAGGATCATCGAGTCCGTGCGGCGGCCCTCGGCCGAACCGGTGCGCAGGTCCTTCCTGTCCTGCTGGGACAGTCCCTCGCGGCTGTCGGAGCCCACGACGAGGTAGTTGGTCCCCTTGCCCTGCGGCGCCCGGTCGGCGAGCGTGCCGAGGTTCACCTCCTGGTCGAGTCTGGTGTCGGCCCAGACGTACATGCCGACGCAGGGGGCGATCAGCGTGCACAGCAGGAGGATCACCAGACGCACGATCCGGCGGCGCCGGGTGGGCCGGGGCTTGGGCGATCTGCTGCCCCGGTCGCGGGCGCCGGCCCGGCGTGCGCGGGCCGGCTGCCCCTCGCCCGTGCGGCCGGGCGGGGCGGGAGAGGCCATGCCGGGCAGCGGTGCGGTGCGTATCGAGGGCGGGGGTGCCGTGGGCATTCCCCGCCCCGTGATGGCGCGTGCCGGCTCTGCCCTGCCCTCGCTCCACTCATCGCCCGCCGGGCGGTCGGTCCAGTCGTCCATTGGCGTGTCAGTACCTCAGCGCATCGGGATCACCTCGTCGGCAGGCTCTTATACGGCGCCGGGCCGCCGATCTGTTCAGCGGCCGTACCGGAACGTTTCATGCGCTGCCACTTCAGCCGGCTGCCGAGCAGCAGGGCGACCACGGACTGGATGACGACCAGGTACATCAGCTGCCGGTAGGCGAAGATCTGGAACGGCATCGACCACAGGGACCACCGCCGCTCGCCGTCCAGCCTCAACGCGTAACCGGCGCTGACCATTTGGAGACCGAGGAAGGCGAACCACACGCCCGCCGACGTCAGTGGATCGAGGAACAGCACGCCGTACAGGGCGTAGACGTCGATGACCGGCGCGAGCAGCGGAAGGACCACCTGGAAGAGCGCGAGATAGGTCAGCCCCCGGCGGCCGAACCGCCCGGCGGTGCCCGTGTCGAGGACGGCACGCCGGTGTTTCCACATGGACTGGATGGTTCCGTAGCACCAGCGGTAGCGCTGTCGCCACAACTGGCGCAGGGTGGTGGGTACTTCGGTCCAGGCGACGGCGGACTCCTCGTAGAGCACCCGCCAGCCGGCCCGCCACAGGGCCATCGTGAGGTCGGTGTCCTCGGCGAGGGTGTCGTCGCTGACCCCGCCCACTGCCAGCAGCGCGTCCCGGCGGAACGCCCCGATGGCACCGGGAACGGTCGTCATGCACTCCAGGACCTCGAACATGCGGCGGTCGAGGTTGAAACCGAAGCAGTACTCCAGGTGCTGCCACTTGGCGAGCAGACCTCGCCGGTTGCCGACCTTGGTGTTGCCGCTGACCGCGCCGACCGCCGGGTGCGCCAGCGGCTGGACGAGTTGGCGGACGGCGTCCGGTTCGAAGACGGTGTCGGCGTCGACCATGACCACGATGTCGTGCCTCGCCAGGGCCAGCCCGGCGTTGAGGGCGGCGGCCTTGCCCCCGTTGGGTTTGCGGATCACCTCCACCCGCGGGTCTCCGGTACTCGCGGCGATCTCGGCCGTACGGTCCGTCGACCCGTCGTCGATCACGACGATCTGCAGGTCCGGGTGTGTGGAGTCGAGCAGCGAACGAACGGTGGATTCGATGCCGGCCTCCTCGTTGTACGCCGGGACGAGCACCGTCACCGGTTCCGTCACCTCCCGCATCCAGGGCGCGCCCGGCCGGAAGCGTTCCAGCCGGCGGACGTGGGCGCGGGCGAAGAGGGCGAGCAGCCCGAGGCGCAGTACGCCGAGGCCGCCCGCGATGCCGAGGATCCAGGTCATGGTGTTCGAGAAGGTGCGCCCGAGGCTGGTGCCCCAGAGCAGAGCGGTGCCCTGCCATCGCTCGACGGTCGACACCGGTGTGTACGGGGTGAGGTCGAGCCCGTCCGACACCGTGGTGAAGCGGTCGACACCGCGGTTGTCGAGCAGCCTCTTCGTCTCCTGGTACGCGATGTCCGTCTGGCTGAACTGGCGGACCAGCCCCTGCGCCGGCTTCTGGGAGCCCTTGTCGGCGGCGACCAGCACATAGCCACGGGCGGCGGCCTGCCGCGCCGCCTTCCACTCCCGGCCGCACAGCGTGTCCGGCGAGGTGGTCCGCGGCATCCGCAGCAGCGTGGTGTGCACGTCCGCGGCGCCCGCCAACGCCGTCTGGGTGAGGTCGAGTTCGGTCGAGAAGCGGATCGGCGACGCCTCACCGAGGACGGCGCCGGTGTAGGTGTTGGAGCCGATCTCATGGCCCTCGGCGCGGATCCGCCGGACCAGTTCCGGATGGCGGGCGGCCTGGGAGCCGAAGAGGAAGAAGGTGGCGCGTGCCTGGTGGCGGCGCAGCAGGTCGAGCAGGCGTGGGGTCCACACCGGGTCGGGGCCGCCGTCGAAGGTGAGCGCGACGGTGCGGGCGGGCATGGAGCCGGTCTGTATGCCGTTGCGGTTGATCCCGACGACGGGGCCGTTGCCCTCCGCCACCGCGTCCGGTGCGGGTGAGGTGCAGGGCGACCGCGTCTTCGCGGCGTCGACCTCGTGGTCGGTCCAGCCCTCGAAGAGCAGGACCGCGAACATCGCGGGAAGGACGAGTATCAGTAACAGCCAGTGTCCCCGAGGATCGCGGGACTGTTTGTGCCTGCCCTTCATGTGATGTCCGCCCTCCTTCCGGGAGAGCCACCACGAGGGGCGTAAGTGGCGTGCCGCGCAGCCGAGTTGATTCTTCTCCCGTCCAGGCCACCGGAGCGCGGTGAGGGATGAGAGGTCCGCATGAGAGGGCTCGCGTTACGCATGGGGCGCGAGTGTAGTTTCGCGGTTTCCGTTGCGTGGCAACAACAATGATTCTCACAGGGGAGCGCCTCCTGGCCCCCGCCGCACGCTAGCGGGAGAGCGCGGCGGCGAGTTGGCGGCGGGAGGTGATGCCGAGCTTCTTGAAGATGTTGCGCAGGTGGGCGTCGATCGTCCGCGGGCTCAGGAACAGCCGGGCCGCGATCTCGCGGGAGGTGGTGCCGGTGGCGGCCAGTCGGGCGATGTTGAGTTCGTGCGGGGTGAGCCGGTCCGTCGAGTCGGGGGTGACGCGTCTCACGCGTTCCCCGGTGGCGCGCAGCTCCGCGCGGGCCCGGTCGGCGAAGGCCCCGGCCCCCAGGGCCGACAGCTTCTCGAAGGCCACCCCCAACTCCCGCCGTGCCTCCCGGCGACGGCCCTCCCGGCGCAGCCACTCGCCGTACACCAGATGGGCCCGCGCCAGGAACGTACCGATGCCGCAGTCGGTGAAGTGGCCGACGGCCGCGCGGTAGTGGCCCTCGGCCGTGGCGCCGTCCTCCTCCAGCAGGGCGGCGGCGTACGACCTGACGCCCAGGGCGAAGTCCGTGCCGGCGGCGGTGGTCCGGTCGTCGAGCGTCCGGAACGCCGCCGTCGCCCTCTCCGGCTCGCCGCACCGGACGGCCGCCTCGATCAGCTCCGGCAGGGCGAGTCCGGCGACCGGAAGGTCTCCGTGGGCGCTCGCCCGCTCGGCCGCGGCCAGTGCGGTGGGATAGTCGGCGAGGCCGTTGTGCAGGATCGCCGCCGCCCAGTCGGCGAACACGGTGAGCAGGCCCTTGTCCCGGTCGCGGGCCTCGGCGCGGGCCTCCTCGATCAGTGCGGTGGCCTCCTGCTTCTTGCCGCGCAAGGCGGCCAGGTGCAGACGGGTGTTCCGGTGCGGCGCCGCACCCGTCACGCCGGTCAGGGTCTCCTCCTCGCTCATCATCGACACCGCCGCCGCCATGTCACCGTGGTGGATCGCGCCGGCGCTCAGCAGTGCCAGGCTCACGGTCACCGTGGTCAACGAGCCCTCGCTGCGGGCCTGTTCGAGGCGGCGGGTGAGGACGCCGGTCGCCAGAGAGATGTCCCACAGGACGACGGACAGCATCGCGGCGAGCGTCAGCCGCTTCGTCCACATCTCGTCGTCCGCGTGCGCGAGGAGCCGCCGCAGTACCGGCACACTGTCCGGTTTCCCGTCCAGGCAGCCGAGCAGCGCGTCCAGCAGCTCGTCGGTGGTGGTGGGCGTCCGGGGAGCCGGGGGCGCCGAGCGGGCGGCGGCGACGGCGAGCGTCATGCCCTGGCCGGCCTGTCCGCTGACGAGCGCGGCCTGGAGGGCGTCGAGGACGTACTCCCGGGCGGTACTCGGTTCCACCGGGGCGATGCGCTCAGCGGCCCGTACGAGCAGGCGCACCGCCGCGTCGCCGCCGCTGCGGAAGTACTCCGCGCGGCCGCGCAGCAGGTCGGCCCGTGCGCGCAGCCGGTCGTCGAGGGGCTCCGACTCGGCGGCGGTGATCATACCGAGGGCGGCGTCGAGCGCTCCGGCCTCCAGATTCGCCCCGGCGGCGGCGAGGAACCGCCCGGCGCGCAGTGCGGGGTCGGCGGTGAGCGCGGCGGCGCGCTCCAGGAAGGCGGCGCCCGCCGCGGCACCGCCCCGGGCCTGGGCCCGGTCGGCCGAACCGACCAGTTCGGCGGCCACCTCGTCGTCGGGTCGCGCCGCCGCCTGGGCGCGGTGCCAGGCCCGGTGGTCGGGGTCGGCGGCCGGGTCCGTCGCCTCGGCCAGCGCCCGGTGCGCGCGGCGGCGGTCGGCCGGTGAGGCGGCGAGGTAGACGGCGGCCCGCACCAGCGGGTGCCTGAAGCGCGACCTGCCGCCCAGCTCGATGAGTCCGGCGGCCTCGGCCGGCGCCCCGGCGTCCGCGTCGATGCCCAGCAGATCGGCGGCCCGCCATAGCCGGCCCGCGTCCCCGAGCGGTTCGGCGGCCGCCAGCAGGAGCAACAGCCGTGTGGGGGCGGGGAGTTGGGCCACCCGCTCGTGGAAGCTGCGCTCGATCCTGCTGGACAGCGGGGCCGGCGTCGGCAGCCCGAAACCGCCGGCCAGCTGAGCCGGGCCCATGCCGCGGGGCAGTTCCAGCAGGGCCAGCGGATTGCCGTCGGCCTCGGCGAGGATCCGCTCCCGCACCCGGTCGTCGAGGGGCGCGTGCACACCGGACGCCAGCAGCGCCCGGGAGGGTGCGTCGGCCAGACCGGTCAGGTGGAGGCCCGGCAGACCGTCGAGTTCGGGGACGCCGCCGCGCTCCCGCAGCCCGAACACCATCGCGATCGGCTCGGCCTCGATCCGGCGGGCCACGAACGCCAGAGCCTGTGCCGACGCCCGGTCCAGCCACTGCGCGTCGTCCACGACGCAGATCAGGGGCCCGTCACCGGCCGCCTCCGACAGCAGCCCGAGGACGGCCAGCGCCACGCCGAAGCGGTCCGGCGCCCGCCCGCTGCCCTGCCCGAAGGCCACTTCGAGCGCCGTCCGCTGCGGTTCGGGCAGCCGGTCGAGGCGGTCGAGCAACGGCAGGCAGAGCTGGTGCAGCGCGGCGTACGCCAGCTCCATCTCGAACTCCACACCGCCGGCGTACAGGTTCCGGGCGCCGGGGACCCGTCCGGCCGGACCGCCGAGTACCTGCTCCAGCAGCGCCGTCTTGCCGACGCCCGGCTCGCCGTGCACCACCAGCGCCCCGCCGTGGCCCGCGCGCACACCGGCCACCAGCCGTTCCAGTTCGCCGACTTCGGCCTCACGGCCGTACAACTCGCGAGGAACGGATGGTGATATGGCACGCATGTGCGAAGCATGGCACGACGGGGCGGGCGGAGGGCGGGACTCCGGCCGACGCGCGCCGCGGAGCCACCGAACGGCTACCGCATGCCCGGTGCTCCCGCACCGGCCTCGTCGGGTATCCAGGAGCCGTGGATCCCGCCGGGAACGCGGCGCGGCAGTTCGACGGCGGCTATCGGCGGCGCCGTGATGTCGCCCGCGTCCAGCACCAGGAGTTCGGAGGAGTCCTCGGCGAGGTCGCTGACGATCGTCAGCAGATAACCGTCGTCCTCCGCCCTGCCGCCCGCCGCGGGCACGAACACAGCCTCGCCGGGCAGCCGGCCGGGCCCGGCCGGCGCCACCTGCCGGGTGCCGCCGCGGTGGTCGTACTTGACCAGGGCGTGCTCTCCCAGCCCGGCGCCGGGGAAGGCGATCGCGTAGCTGTAGCGGTGACGGGTGCCGAGAACCGCGTCGTTGATGGTGGGGAACTCGGTGACCAGCGAGTCGAGGTCCTCCTCCCGGGCGGTACCGGTGGCCGGATCCAGAATCCAGCGGTGGGGCAGGGCGCCGATCAGCGGCTCCGACACATGGCCCGGGGCGCCGACCCACCACTTCCAGCTGGTCGTCCAGGCGGCACGGTCGTAGCGGGGTCCTTCGACGACGATCCGTCCCTGCTCGTCCTCGTAGGCGCCCGATACGTGGATCATGGCGCCCGGCTCGACCTCGTACCAGGTCACCTCCGCCGGTCCGGTGCGCGGCATGACGCCGATCCGGGGAGTGTAGGAGTCGCTCCAGCGGTAGGGGATGCCCGAGTGCTCGGCCGGGTCGAAGACGACGGGCAGGTCCAGCCAGACCACATGCCGGCGGGTGAGCCCGAAGTCGTGCATCAGGCTGGGCCCCGCGCCCTGGATCACCTCGCCGCGCACGATCTCGCCGGCGGCCGAGGCCACGTAGTAGGTGAGGTACGGCGGGAACGGCGAGTAGCCGAAGAAGTGCAGCTCTCCCGTCTCGGGGTCCTCCCTGGGGTGGGCGGTCATCGCGGTGGTGAGCCTGCCCTTGAAGTCGTAGGCGCCGACCGTGTCGAGTTCGGGCGTGACCTCGAAGGGGAGGTTGGCCTCCTGCAGGGCCAGGATGCGGCCCGCGTGCTCCACGACGTGGGTGCCGGCGATGCTGGCGGTCAGGTCCACGCTGCCGTCCTCGCGCAGGTACGGGGCGCCGTCCAGGGCGGGGGTGCGCACCCAGCGGTTGCGGTACCAGCTCGCCCGGCCCTCCTCCAGGCGGACGCCGTGCAGCATGCCGCTGCCCCGGAACCAGTGGGTGGGGACGTCGCCGGGCCTGGGGTTGTGTCCGTTGCGGAAGTAGCGGCCCGTCAGTTCGGGCGGGAGGGTGCCGCGGACCTTGAGATCCACCTCGGTGATCTCGTCCGCGACGGGGGTGTAGTGGCCCGCGATGTACGGCTTGGTGCCGATGTCCGCGGTCGGGTCCGTGGTGGGGCGGTCGGTCATGATCGGTGATCTCCAGTCGTGACGAGCGAATCGCGGCGGGCCGTGGAACGGCGCAGCGCGGTCGCGATGAGCAGGGCGTTGATCAGGGTGAGGACTCCCCCGGCCGTGAAGGCCAGTCGGTACCCCTCGTTGAGTGCTTGAAGGTGTGTCAGGTCCGCCGGTGCGGCGTCGGTGCGGGCGGTGGCCAGGGTGCTCAGGAAGGCGAGGCCGACCACGCCGCCGAGTTGCCGGGTGGTGTTGACCAGCCCGCCGGCGATGCCCGCGTCCGCGGCGGGAACGCCCTCCACGGCCCCGGCGGTGAGCCGGACGAACGCGATGCCGAGGCCGGCTCCGGCGAGCAGTGACGGGCCGAGCATGTCGGCGGCGAAGCCGCCGTCGGTCGGCAGCCGCCCGAACCAGAGCAGCCCGGCGGCCAGCAGCAGCGCCCCGGCCGTCTGGGTGCGCCGTGCGCCGAACCGTACGGCCAGGTGCGGGGTCGCCCACGAGGCCAGGGCGTTGGCGCCCGCGAGCGGGAGCTGGGCGAGTCCGGTGACGAGAGGGGCGTAGCCGAGAACCCGCTGTTGGTAGAGGGGCAGGAAGAAGAACATCGCGACCCATACGGCGCCCAGCAGGGCCATGGCGAGATTGGCCGGCCCCACCGTGCCGGTGCCGAACAGCCGTAGCGGCAACAGGGGTTGGGCTGTGCGGCGTTCGACGACGAGGAAGACGCCGAGCAGGACGACGGCCGACCCGACGGGTGCCAGGACCGCCTCCGACAGCCATCCCGTACGTCCGGCACCGCTGACGCCGAGAACGAAGGCGACCAGTCCCGCGGTCACCGCGGCTGCCCCCAGGAAGTCGGAGCCACCGCCCGCTGGTTGTGGTGCGTCGCGGTCGACGTACCGCAGACAGCCGAGGACCACGAGCACGGTCACGGGAACCGGCGCCCAGAAGACCGAGCGCCAGCCCAGCGCCTCGGTGAGCAGGCCGCCGAGCAGGACGCCGGCCGCGCCGCCGACGGCCGACACCGCACCCCACACCGCGAGGGCCCGGCTGCGCGCGGCCCCCGCCGGGTACACCACCATCACCAGGGCGAGGGCCGCAGGGGCCAGGGCGGCGGCGCCCACGCCCTGGAGCGCGCGGGCGGTGATGAGCAGCCACGCCGTCGGGGCGCTTCCCGCCAGGACGGACCCGGCGGCGAAGAGCCCCAGACCGGCCAGCAGAACCGTGCGCCGCCCCAGCAGATCGGCGGCGCGGCCACCGACCAGCAGGAGCGCGCCGAAGGCCAGCCCGTAGGCGTTCACGATCCAGGCCTGGCCCTGCTCCGACAGCCTGAGGCCGTCGCTGACGGTGGGCAGCGCGACGTTGACGATCGAGGTCGTCAGGACCACCAGGAACTGGCCGGTGGCGAGCACCGCCAGGGGTGCCCAGTCCGGTCGGCCGAGCCCCGCGCGGTCGATGCCCGCGGTGCCGGAGAGCTCTGTCACGCCGCGCCGCTCTCCGCGGCCTTCTTCAGGTGGCCGAGCCAGTGCTTGAGCGAGTCGTCGAGGGCCCGCTGGATGCCGGGGACATCGGTGCGCACGGGCTCGCCGTCCCACGACTCCTCCGTGCGGACCAGCACCGTCCCGTCCGGCGCGGGGTGGAAGCTCCACAGGTGGATGCCCGTGATGCCGTGTGCGGGGCCGCCCCACAGGATCCGGTGCGGGGCCTCAAGGGCGTACACGGTGGAGGCGATGTCGAGCCCGGCCGTGCTCCATCGGAAGGTACCGCCGACGGCCAGTGCACCGTCGCTGCGGGCGGCGCTGATGTCCGGCTGCCACAGCGGCCAGCGGTCGACGTCGGTGTGCAGGCGCCAGACCGGCTCCAAGGGCGCGTCGATGCTGATCTCGTGCCGGGCGATCACAGGTGCGGCGGTGTCGATCCGCTCGGGGTATGTCATGCCGCCACGATGGCCGTACGCCAGGTGCGCCCGCGTCGGTGAAAACCACCTAACCGCCGCCTTCGCCGACCCCGGCGGCCTGCACAATGGGGCCATGAGCATCGTCAAGATCAACGTACTCACGGTCCCCGAAGAGCAGCGGGAGACACTGGAGAAGCGGTTCGCCGCGCGTGCGGGCACGGTGGAGAGCTCGGACGGCTTCGAGTGGTTCGAGCTGCTGCGCCCGGTGGAGGGCACCGACACCTACCTCGTGTACACGCGCTGGCGCACCGAGGAGGACTTCCAGAACTGGATGTCCGGTCGCGGGCAGGCGGCGCACAGTGGCGGGTCCGCGGAGGGCGGCGAGCGGCCGAAGCCCGCCGCGACGGATTCGACGCTGTGGTCCTTCGAGGTGGTCCAGCAGGCTGAGCCCAAGCAGAGCTGACCCCGACAGTGGTGCGCCACCGGACACCGGCGGCGCACCACCACCCCCACGGCACCCTTTGTTGGAACGTCCTGACATACCTGTTGACATCCCCCGGAGGGCACTCCATAGTTCCTGCCACTAGAGCGCGCTAATAAAGCGCTCTAGTCAATCTCGCGCCACCCACCAGCACAGCGAGGTGCAAGGGACATGCACAGACATCACCGGGCCGCAGCTCTGACCGCCGCCGTCCTCACCGGCACACTGCTCGCCGCCGGCTGCTCCAGCAGCTCAGGCGGCAAGAAGTCCGAGGAAGGCGGGGGCGCCGCTGCCGCGGGCAAGGCCAGTACCCCCCGCATGACCGTGGCCATGGTCACCCATGCCTCGCCGGGCGACACCTTCTGGGACCTGATCCGCAAGGGCGCCCAGGCCGCCGCGGCCAAGGACAACATCAAGCTCGTCCACTCCAGCGATCCGAGCGCCGGCACCCAGGCCAACCTGGTGCAGAACGCCATCGACCAGAAGGTCGACGGCATCGCGCTCACCGCGGCCAAGCCGCAGGCGATGAAGGACGTGGTGGCCAAGGCGAAGGCCGCCGGCATCCCGGTCGTCGGCTTCAACTCCGGCGTGGGCGACTGGAAAGAGCTCGGCATGCTCGAGTACTTCGGCCAGGACGAGAACATCGCGGGCCAGGCCTTCGGCGAGCGCCTCAACCAGCTCGGCGCCAAGCACGCCCTCTGTGTCGTCCAGGAACAGGGGCAGGTCGCCCTGGAGGCCCGCTGCGCCGGCCTGAAGAAGGGCTTCAGCGGCAAGACGGACATCCTCTACGTCAACGGCACGGACATGCCGTCCGTGAAGTCGACGATCACCGCGAAGCTCAGTCAGGCCTCCTCCATCGACCAGGTGGTCACCCTCGGTGCCCCGGTCGCGCTGACGGCGGTGCAGTCGGTGGGTGACGCGGGGAGCAAGGCCAAGGTCGCGACCTTCGACCTCAACAAGGATCTGGTGAAGGCCATCCAGGACGGCAAGATCCAGTTCGCGGTCGACCAGCAGCCTTACCTTCAGGGGTACCTCGCCGTCGACGCCCTGTGGCTGTACAAGACCAACGGAAACTTCAGCGGAGGCGGCACCGCACCCGTCCTCACCGGACCGGCCTTCATCACGAAGGACAACGTGGACGCCGTCGCCGAGTTCGCGGCGAAGGGGACGCGCTGACCGACACGTGAACCACAGGGCCCGCCACGGCGACAGGCACGACCGCCAGGGCGGGCCCCAGGTGTATCGATCACGAGCGCACAGGACCGCTGGTCCCCCGCACCACCAGCTTCGGGTCCAGCACCGCCTCCCGCGGCTCCGACGCGGGGTTGTCCAGCCGCTCCACGGCGAACCGCACCGCATGCTCCGCCATGAGAAAGGCGTCCTGGCGGACCGTGGTCAGGCCGATCGGCATCAGGTGGGAGAGGTGGCTGTCGTCGTAGCCGACGACGGAGACGTCGCGCGGGACCTCGACGCCCGCCCGCGTCAGCGCCATCAACAGGCCCCAAGCGCACCGGTCGTTGCCCGCGAGGACCGCCGTCGGCAGGGCCTGCCCCCGGTCGCGTTCGGCCAGCAGCAGGCGTCCCGTCTCGATGCCCGACTGCTCGGTGTGCTCGCCGGGGATCACCCGCGCCTCGGGCTCCAGCCCGTGCCGGCGCATAGCGGCCCGGTAGGCACGTCGGCGCTCGGCCGACCCGGGGCCGCGGCCGCCGTCGATGTGCGCGATCCGGCGGTGCCCCAGCTCGACGAGGTGGTCCATGGCCTGCCGTACGCCCTTGCCCTCGGCGCTGTGCACGAAGTCCACCCGGGCGTGGGGGACGCGGCGGCTGACCGACACGGTCGCCGTGCGGCGGCCGAGTTCGTCCAGGTAGGCGGCGTCGGCGCCGGAACCCAGCAGGATCAGCGCCTCGCAGCGATGGCTGAGCAGCGCCTCGACCGCCTTCTCCTCACTGCGGCCCTGCGCCGCCGCGGAGAGCAGGACGTCGTAACCGAGACGCTCGGCCTCGGGGTAGATCCCCTCGATCAGGTCCGTGTGGAAGGTCTGGTGCACGGTGAACATCACACCGAGCGTGCGGCTGCGCCCGCGGGCCAGCAGCCGGGCCGCGCTGTCGGGCCGGTAGCCGATCTCGTCGGCGACCCGCAGCACCCGTTCCCGGGTCTCCTCGCTCGCCCCCGGCTGGTTGCGGAACACGATCGAGACGAGCGCCCGGGAGACGCCCGCCTTCTCGGCGACGTCCGCCATCGTGGGCCGCTGCTTGCCCGATGCATTCACCTGTGAAACCACCCTCCGACGCCGGCCACCTTAGCTGGCTCTCGAAATCTCCCGGCAGCAAGCTATTGACATGACATTTGGACAGGGCTCATCGTACTCGGACTAGAGCGCGCTAGTAGAGCGCGACAGCATATTCGTCCACTGACTACCGTCCCCTCCCCGAAGGACACGTCATGGCAACGGCGCCCACCCCGCTCCGCACCATCGCAGGCAACCTGTGTCTGGGCTCGGCCCCCGATTCCTGGGGCGTGTGGTTCCCCGAGGACGAGCACCAGGTGCCGTACACCCGCTTCCTCGACGAGCTGGCCGAGGCCGGCTACGAGTGGCTGGAGCTCGGGCCGTACGGATACCTCCCCGCCGACCCCCAGCGCCTGAAGGAGGAACTGGAGGCCCGTGGGCTCCAGGTCTCCGGGGGTACCGCGTTCGGCGCGCTGCACCGCCCCGGGGCCTGGGACGAGACGCTCGCCCACGTCCGGCAGGTCGCCGCGCTGACCGCCGCCGCGGGGGCCCACCATCTCGTCTTCATCCCGCCCATGTACCGGGACGAGAAGACCGGCGCGTTCACCGAGTCGCCCGAGCTGACCGCCGAGCAGTGGGCGGGCTTCGGCCGGGCCGCCGACCGGCTCGGCCGGCTGCTCCTCGACGAGTACGACGTACGCCTCGTCATCCACCCGCACGCGGACAGCCACATCCAGACACAGCCCGAGATCGAGCGGCTGCTGAACGAGTCCGACGGCCGCTACACGAACCTCTGCCTGGACACCGGGCACGTCGCTTACGGCGGCGGCGACAGCCTCGACCTGATCCGCCGGTTCGGCGAGCGCGTCGGCTACGTGCACATCAAGCAGATGGACCCGGAGATCCTCGCCCAGGTCGACGCCGAGAACCTCTCCTTCGGCGAGGCCGTCAGGCGCGGAGTGTGCGTCTCGCCGCCCGCGGGCGTGCCGAAACCCGCTGACGTGGTGGCCGAACTCGCCCGGCTCGACGCCGAGTTGTTCGTGATCGTGGAGCAGGACCTGTACCCGTGCGCTCCGGAGGTGCCGCTGCCCATCGCGGTCAGCACCCGTGAGCACCTGGTCGGCTGCGGCCTCGCGGGCACCCGGCGTCCGAACGACGACAAGTAGGAGACGCCCATGGACGTCAGGGACGACCCGACACCGGCCACCACCGTCAAGGACGACGCCCCGCCCGCCGTGTCCCGGCGGCTGCGGCTCATCACCGTCATCGCCACCTTCGGCGGCCTCCTCTTCGGTTACGACACCGGTGTCATCAACGGCGCCCTGCCCTACATGACCGACGACCTGGGCCTGACCCCGGTCACCGAGGGCATGGTCACCAGCTCGCTCCTGCTCGGCGCCGCGCTGGGCGCGGTGACCGGCGGCCGGCTCTCGGACGCGCGCGGACGCCGCCGCACGATCCTCATCCTCGCCGTGGTCTTCTTCGTCGGCGCGCTCGGCTGCACACTCGCGCCGACCACCGCCGTCATGGTGGTGGCCCGCTTCGTGCTCGGCCTCGCGGTCGGCGGCGCCTCGGTGACCGTGCCCGTCTACCTCGCCGAGGTCTCCCCCGCCGAGCGGCGCGGCGCACTCGTCACCCGTAACGAACTCATGATCGTCAGCGGGCAGTTGCTGGCATTCACCTCCAACGCGATCATCGCCGACGTCGGCGGCGAGTCCGGCGGTGTGTGGCGCTGGATGCTGGTGGTCGCCACTCTGCCGGCCGTCGTGCTCTGGTTCGGCATGCTGGTCATGCCGGAGAGCCCGCGCTGGCTGGCCTCGAAAACCCGCTTCGGCGAGGCGCTGGAAGTTCTCAAGCAGGTACGGTCCCGGCAGCGGGCGGAAGCGGAACTGAGCGAGGTCTCCGCGCTCGCCGTCAAGGAGGAGCAGGAGAAGCTCGGCGGCTGGCAGGACATGAAGTCCACGCCGTGGGTGCGCAGGCTGATGTTCGTCGGCTTCGGCATCGCGATCGTGCAGCAGATCACCGGCGTCAACACGATCATGTACTACGGCACCCAGATCCTCACCGACGCCGGATTCGCCTCCGACAGCGCCCTGACCGCGAACATCGCCAACGGTGTGATCTCGGTGCTGGCCACGTTCGTCGGCATCTGGCTGCTGGGCCGCGTCAACCGGCGCCCGATGCTGATGACCGGTCAGATCGGCACCACCGTCGCCCTGTTGATGATCGGCATCTTCTCCCTCACGCTGCCCTCCGGTGACGGCCGGGCGTACGCGTTGCTCGCCATGACCGTCACGTTCCTCGCCTTCCAGCAGGGCGCGATCTCGCCGGTGACCTGGCTGATGCTGTCGGAGATCTTCCCGATGCGGATGCGCGGCTTCGGGATGGGCGTCGCGGCCGTGGTGCTGTGGCTGACCAACTTCGTGATCGGCCTGGTCTTCCCGTCCCTGGTCGACGGGATCGGGATCTCCAACACCTTCTTCCTGTTCGTGGCGGCGGGCGTCCTCTCGCTCACCTTCGTGAAGCTCTACGTCCCCGAGACCAAGGGCCGCACGCTCGAGGGCCTCGAGGCCGAACTCCGCGCCCGCTTCTCCTGACCTTCAGCAGTAAGGACTCGACCATGACCGTACGTGTAGGTGTCATCGGCGCCGGAATGATCGGCCAGGACCACATACGACGACTCACCGAGGTCGTCACGGGAGCACGGGTCACCGCCGTGACGGACATCGACCGGGCCCGCGCCGCCGGGGTGGCCGCCCGTGTCGGCGCCACCGCCCTGCCGACCGGCGCCGACCTCACCGCCTCCCCCGAGGTGGACGCCGTCCTCGTCACGTCCTGGGGCCCGACCCACGCCGAGCACGTCCTGAACGCCATCGCCGCCGGCAAACCCGTCTTCTGCGAGAAACCCCTCGCCACCACCGCCGAGGACTGCCTGAACATCGTCGAGGCCGAACGCGCCCACGGCCGCCGCCTGGTCCAGGTCGGCTTCATGCGCCGCTTCGACGCCGGCTACCGCCAGATGAAGGAGGTCATCGCCGCCGGCTCCATCGGCGCCCCGCTGATCGTCCACTGCGCGCACCGCAACCCGACCGTGCCGGAGTCGTACCACTCCGCGATGGCCGCGCAGGACACGGCCGTGCACGAGATCGACACCCTGCGCTGGCTGCTCGACGACGAGATCGTCTCCGCCCAGGTGATCACCCCGCGCGCCACGAGCAAGCGGTTCGCGCATCTCAAGGACCCGCAGCTGCTGTACTTCGAGACCGCGAACGGGGTCCGCATCGACCTCGAAGTCTTCGTCAACTGCCAGTACGGCTACGACATCCAGTGCGAGACCGTCGGCGAGGAGGGCCAGGTCCGGCTGCCCGACCCGGCCGCCGTGGGGGTCCGTACGGCCGGACGGCACGGCACCGCCGTCCTCCAGGACTGGAAGGCCCGCTTCGCGGACGCCTTCGACACCGAGTTCCGCGAGTGGATCGCCTCCGTCGAGTCGGGCGCCGAACTCACCGGCCCGTCCGCCTGGGACGGCTACGCCGCCACCGTCATCACCAACGCCGCCGTGAAGTCCCTCGAATCCGACGGCACCGTCGTCACCGTCGACATGAAGCCCCGCCCCACCCTCTACGGAGGCACCGCATGAAGATCGCCCTCGACCCCTACATGCTCCGCGCCCTGCCCATGGACGCGATGGTGCGCACGGTCGCCGAACTCGGCTACGAGTACATCGAGTTGTCACCGCGCGACGACTTCATGCCGTTCTTCGTGCACCCGCGGGCGGACGACGAGCGGGTCGCCGCGCTCAAGCGGTCGTTGCGCACGTACGGCGTGCAGCTGTCCTCCGTGCTGCCGTTGTACAAGTGGTCCTCGCCCGACGAGACCGAGCGGCAGACCGCCGTCCGCTACTGGAAGCGGATGATCGAGATCACCGCAGAGCTCGAATGCCCGCTCATGAACTCCGAGTTCAACGGGCGACCGGAGCGCGCCGCCGAGAGCGAGGCCGCGTTCTGGCGCTCCATGGACGAACTGCTGCCCGTCTTCGAGCGGGAGGGCATCGCCCTCAACCTGGAGGCGCACCCCGACGACTTCTGCGAGGAGAACACCCCGGCGGTCAACCTCGTCCGCGCGATCAACAAGCCCTGGGTGAACTACCTCTACTGCGCCCCGCACACCTTCCACCTCTCGGGCGCGTCCGAGGTCGGCGCCGACATCGCGGCGATGATGCGCCACGCCGGCGACAAGCTCCAGCACGTGCACATCGCCGACTCCTTCAACCACAAGGGCTCCTCCGGCCTGCGCTACATCCTCAACCCGCCCGGCACCCCGGCCCGCATCCACCAGCACCTCGACATCGGCCAGGGCGAGGTCGACTGGGACACCTTCTTCGGCACCCTGCGCGAGATGAACTTCGACGGCGTCGCCACGTCCTGCGTCTTCGCCTGGGAGGAACGGGCCCAAGAGTCCTCGGCGTTCATGCTGGACCGGATCACCAAGGAGCTCGCCGGGTAACCGTGATCAGCCGCGTGAGGGCAACGCGGAAGCAGACGCCGCTGGGGCCTTCCACAGGGAGTCGGTGGGAGGCCCCAGCGGGCGGTGCCGTCAGCGCAGTCGGTCCTTCGTCTTGTAGTAGGCCCTCCGAAGGGCGGGAACCAGGCGGTGCCGTCGGTGTCGGTGAGCAGGGCCTGCCGCGTCTGGTTCGCGTCGGGAAGGCCTCCCCGGTGCGCGTCAGGACGCGATCGGCCTTCCCCTGGAAGGCATCCTGTGCGGCATCCGTGCGAGCCCGGCGGGCCTGGTCGAGCGGCCGCTGCACAGGGCTTCGGGCCGCCGCCCACAACAGCGCCTCCAGCACGGCCGGCAGGGGAGCCCCGGGCGGGCCAGAGAGTGTCAGCCGTACCGGGTGATGGCCGGCGCCAGGACGCCGCCGCTTGGCGCGGTGAGCGGTGGCATCCCAGGGTTGACGGATCGAGCCGCTCGGCGCCCGCCCATCGCGTCGTGGGCCCGGCGAGTCAGCCGGTTCGTCAGCCCGGGGGGGCGACACCGACGTTGAGCACCAGCGCCGTGCCGGACGACTACCACGGTGTGGCGAGAAGCCGACCGGCGATCACGCCATGTCCAGCTCGGCCACCGGGTCCGTCGCCAAGGTCTGGACAGTCGACAGCGGGTCGAGCACGTCCGCCGCGAAGTGAACACCGGGCTTCACATGGCCGGCGAGGACGTGATGTGCGGCGGTGGCGGACAAAAAGCCGCTGAGTTCGTAGGAGTCCTCGGCGCGGAGGGTGAGAGTGCGGGTGGGCGGGCCGTCGTCCGTCCCGTTCCAGAGGCGGAATTCCTGCCCGTACCAGGAGCCGTGGCGACGTACGTCCGCCTCGGCGGCCCGGACCAGACCCGCCGTTTCCGTGTCGTCCATGGCCCAGGCCATGGCCAGTTCTTCGGCGAGGTGCTCACCGCCGAAGACGGTGTACCAGTGCACCCGCCGGATCCTGGCGGCCCGCGCGAGTCGGACGGCCTCGGTGGACAGGAAGGGGAAGGCGGTGACCGGCTGAGGGAACGCGGGGAGCCGCAGGCCGCGCCGTGGTTCAAGGGCGCGGTCGCGGGTCTGTCCGTCTTCCCAGGCCGCAGAGGGGATTCCGTGTTCAGGACCTCGGGCGAGCAGCACGTCTCCCGCGGCGGCGGGGGTGAGCGAAGCCACGCCGCCGAGGTATCCCTCCAGCCGGATGGGCCGTGCCACCTGATCCAGCAGGACGCGCGGAAGGAGCCCGGACAGTCCCGGCAGCGCTCCGGCGGAGAGGACGGCGGTGCGGCTTGCGGCCGCCCACTCATCGGCGCCGCCCTGTGCGCGCAGCCGGGCATGGAGGGGGTCGTCGCCCGCCGCGTCCACGTAGTCCACGCCGTGGCGCAGTGCGGCCCGCGCCACCGTGTCCAGCACACGGTAGGACGGGCCCGCGCAGTTGACGACGAGGCGGCAACGGGCGAGGAACGCGTCCAGTGACGCGTCCCAGAGGTCAACGGCCTGGGCACGGACAGCGGTTGAGGTCGCGCCGAGCGACTCGACGGAGGCTTCGGCACGGGCCGGATCCCGGCCGGCCACCAGGAGCGGGCCGACACCCGCGCGGTACAGCCGGCGTACTACTGCGGTTCCGACGGCTCCGTAGCCGCCGAGGATGCCGATGGCCGCGGTGGAGTCCATGAGTTCGCCCTTCGTCGTGGAAAATTACACACCATCACATACAAATGAAAACTATTATCATTAAGATGCTGAGCAGTGGACCGTGATCACTCTGGGCAGAGGAGAACGATGTCGTACGACGTAGTCGTGGTCGGTGGGGGCCCTGCGGGTCTCAACGCGGCGCTGGTGTCGGGCCGTCAGCGCCGGAGGGTGCTGCTCCTGGACAGCGGTGAACCACGCAACGCACCGGCCGCCGAGATGCACATGTTCCTCAGCCGTGACGGCGCGTCCCCGGCCGAGCTGCGCCGCATAGGCCGTGAACAGCTCGCGGCCTACCCGAGTGTGGAGATCCGAGAGGCGCTGGTGGCCACGGCCGCGGCGGAGGAGGCGAACAGGTTCACGCTGACGCTCGCCGACGGCAGCAGGCTGGCGGCTCGCAAGTTGATCCTCGCCACCGGACAGGTCGATGTCCTCGACCAGGTGGAGGGAGTCGACAAGCTCTTCGGCCGGGGTGTCTATCACTGTCCCTTCTGCCACGGCTGGGAGACGCGGGGTATGACCATCGCCGTTCTGGGCCGCGAGCTGCCGCAGGTGATGCAGGCGCTGTACATCGCCGACCGGTTCAGCGACGACGTGGTGGTGTGCACCGACGGACATCCGGTGCCCGAGCAGGCGGCCGGCAGGCTCGCCGCCGCCGGGATCGCCGTCGACGAGACCCCGGTCTCCCGGATCGAGGGCAAGGAGGGCGAGGTGCGGCTGGTACTGGAGGATGGACGGGTGCTGGAACGCCAGGCCGTCTACCACCGGGCGCCCACCAGGCAGCACTCCGCACTCGCCGAGCAACTCGGCTGCGAGATGCTGCCCGACGGGTGCATCCGCGTGAACGAGTTTCAGCGGACGAGCGTGCCCGGCGTCTACGCGGCCGGTGATGCCGCACGCCTGGAGGCACTGCCGGACGCGCTCACCTTTGTGATCACGGGGGCCGCCGACGGAGCGCGCGCCGCGGTCTGGCTGGACCAGGAGCTCTTCCGCGAGGACGCGGGGCTCGCCGGCTGACCCGGCCGGCGGCGGGAGCGCCAGGGTGCTCCCGCCGCGGACGGTCGTCCGTTGGCCGCCCTCGCCGCGTGCGGTCATCCCGCGGCGGCCGGTCCGCCGTCACGTACCGCATCGGCGAGACCGGCCACCGTGGGTCGTTCGAGGAAGCGGCGCGGCGTCACCCGTCCCACACCCTTGCGGGCCAATACGCCGAGCATCCGTACCGCCAGCAGCGAATCCCCGCCCAAGGCGAAGAAGTCCGATGCTCTGTCGGTCACCGCGCACTCGAGCAACTCGGCCCACTCCGCCGCGACGGCCAGCTCCAGATCGTCACGGGGAGGCCCGGGCTCCTCGCCGGACACGTCTTGTGCCGGCGGGACGGACAGCCGTCCGCCGGGCGCCGTGCCGACGGTGTCCGACTGCGGTGCGTCCCGTGTGGTGGGCAGTGTGACCGGGGCCGACCATGCCTCCTTCTCCACCAGGGATTCGACGGTGCTCACCACGTCCTGGAACATACGGTCCACGTCCTCGGCGGCGAAGAGCTCCTCCACCAGCGAGAAGACGACGACGAGTTCGCCGCGCAGCTCGAACAGCCGGAGCTCCAGGGCCACCTGAGGAGTCCTCAGCTGCTGATGATGGCTGAGCAGATCGATCCGGCCGAGCGGACCTGCCTCATGGGGGACCTCGCTGCCCAGCGCCGCATCCACTCCCAGAGTGCTCTGGAAGACCACAGGGGCGACCGGACGCCGGGTGCCACGGCGGCGGCCAAGCTCCCGGGAGACCTCGACTCCCGAGACCAGGTGGTGCGCGAGCGCGTCCGAGACGGCATGCTGGGCGCTGATCGCCAGATCGGAGAACACGGCGTTCTCGGGCAGCTCGACCGGCATGAGCATGGTGGACGAGAAGGCTCCCACCAGCCGGGGCACGTCCGGGTGCAGCGGCAACCGGTTCAGCTGAAGGGTGTTGAGCAGGAAGCGCCGGTGTCCGCAGGCCCGGGCCACGGCGGCGGAGAACACGGCGAACATGGCCGCGGAGGGGGTGACACCGTGCTCGGCGCAGTGAGCGCGCAGCGCGGCCCACCGCTCGGCGTCGAGCACGGCCTGCCGCGTACCCATCAACGTCGGCCGCACATCGGCCGGGTCGGCCACAAGAGGCAGCGCCGGAGGCAGCGGGAAGTCGTCGAGGCGGTTCCACCACCAGTCGCGGTCCTGGCGCCACTCCTCGGTGTCGGGCAGGTCGCGCAGGCTCGCGACGTAGTCTCCGAAGTCGACCTCCAGGGGGGCGAGTACCGCGTTGTAGTCGGAGACGAGGGCGAACAGATCCCGGTAGAAGACTCCGGACGACCAGCCGTCGATGATCAGCAGACTGGTGGAGGAGTGCAACCGGGCGCGGTTCCCGGGTAGCAGGGTGAGCCGCATGTCGAGTCCGCAGCCCACGGCCGGGTCGGGGCCCTCGGTGCTCATCTCCCGCCGGATCGCCGAGAGCGCGGTGGCTGTCTCCTCCTCCCCCGCGGTGCTGAGATCGGTCACGCGCAACTGCGGCATGGCATCGGGGTCGTCGAGGGGGAGGATCCGCTGCCTGCCGTCGGGCAGGATGCGTGCCCGGAGCACCGACTGGTGTTCCGCCAGCCGCTCCAGCGCGTCCTGAAGCGCCTCGGCGATCTCTTCGTTGTCGATGTCCTCCAGTTGGATGTCCACATAGTGGTGCGCGGAACGGTAGGACAGCTCCCAGGCATCCTGCTGGCCGACGAAGTAGCCCTGCTGGAGCGGCAGGAGGGGGAAGGGCGCGTCCGGATCCTTTCGCCGCTCAAGGTCCAGGGACAGACTGCGGGGCAGTCCGCCCGCAGTGCCGCGCTCGTGGAGGAGCGCCGCCAGAACTGCTGCGGTGTGTTCGACGCGTACGTCCGACAGGGCAAGGTTCACACCCAGCCGCTTGCGGATCAGCGCTGCCATGCGCACAGCGAGCACGGAGTCTCCGCCCAGGCTCAGGAAGCTGATGTCGGCTGGTATGGACTCGGTGTCCGTCTCCAGGACGTCGGCCCAGACACCGCGCACGGCCTGCACGAGGTCGTCAAGGGCGTCAGGTGCGGGAACTGGGGGTGAAGAAGTCAACGGCTGACTCCAGACGTGGTGGTGGGCAGAACGCGGTCCACGGCGTGGACGCGTGCGGGACGGGCCGTCTCGGGCAGTTGGGCGAGCGCCCGTGTGACGCGGCCGGGGTCGGGCCGGCCTCGGCCGGGTCGGGGGCGGCCCGCGACGACGTGCTGGCCGAGGGCGGTCAGGGGGTGCCCGTCGGGCGGCAGGACCGGCAGGGGCCGGAATCCGGCCGCGTCCAGCTGCCGCGCCCACTCCCCTTCGGTGAGGAAGACCCGGTCCTGGCCGGCCCGCAGGTCGGTGAACCAGCCCTCCTCGTCCGCCCGAGGCGACATCAGCAGGTACATCGAGGTGAGTGCCTGGTAGTGCTCCCGGCAGGACTCGACGAGCACCAGCAGGCCGTCCGGCACCAGCAGTTCCCGCAGGGCGGAGAGAGCACGGCCGACGTGGCGCGCGTTGTGCAGGACGTTCGCCGCGAGGATCACATCGTGGGAAGCGGGGGTGAAACCCTGCGCCAACGGGTCGCGGTTGATGTCGAACAGGGCCGAGCGCAGGCCGCGGTGGGTGCCGAAGCGGGTGCGCGGGGTCTGAAGGAAGAACCGGGACACATCGGTGAACAGATAATCGACCGGAGCGGAGCCGAGGGCTCTCAGCACCGCTTCCGTGGTGCCGCCCACCCCGGCCCCAGCCTCCAGAACACGCAGCGGCCGACTGCCGTTTTCCCCTCCTTCTCGTCTGCGGGCCTCGCGCGCGATCAGGTCGGCGGCGGCGTGGTTGGCCCATCGGCTCGGCACGTTGTCGCGGTAGTTGCCTTCGGCCGTGTCCGTCTCTCCCTGGGGGAAGAGCACTTCCTGCAGGCTCGCGCGGTCCTGGAGCAGGAGGGGGAGCCGGTCGGCCGCGGCGAAGAAGAAACGCGTCATGGACTCCGGATAGCCCATGCCGCGACGGGCCTCGTCGAGGGTGCGACGGGCATGGGCGTACTCCGCACGGCCGGGCGCGGTCAGGTCCCGGTAGTGCTCCGTGGCCGGGTCATGGGCGAGCCGTCCCTCCGCGGCCAGGGTGCGCAGCCAGCGGCGCACGATCCACGCGTGGCGGGGCGCCGTACCCAGCGCCGCCACGATCTCGGCGGCCGTGTGCGGCGCCGCGTCGCGGAAGAGACGGGTACGGTCCAGCACGCGGGCCATGGTCAGCAGCGCGGTCTCGTCCAGCAGGCGCATCAGGGCCGGGAGTTCCGCGAGGTCGGTGCCGGTCACGGCGGCGTCGCCGGAGGCGGCGGCGTCAGACACGGCTCTCTCGGCCCAGCCGGTTTCCATGGGGAGGTCGTCATTTGGTCCGTCGACGACCGGCCCGGCGACCAGCAGGGTGTCCCCCGCGCCGCCCGGCACCAGCTGCCAGGCGGCGACCTCGGGGAGTGCGGACAGGACGTCGGCCACGTCCGGCACCCTCATCGCGTCTCCCCCGCCGGCGCGTCGTCCACCACGATCTTCGGCGGTACCGTGCCGGGTGCGGCACGGCGGACATGGTCGCGCAGGACTTCCGGCAGTCGGCGCCGTACGAACGCGGGCAGCGGCTCGTGGGCCAGGCGGCCGACCGGTGCCCGAACCGGGCCGTGGGACGCCGCCGTGGCGCAGTCGGCGGGCGCGGCCACGGCGAGCATCCGGGGGTCGCCGGAGTCGAGCAGCACGGCAGCGTCCGTACCTGTCAGTGCCTGTCGCAGGTCATAGGGGGTGACGGCGTCCGGGGCTGTCACGAGGAGGGCGTTGGGGATGCTGTGCAGGACGACCGGCCCCGTTGCCGGCGCCGCGCGCAGAACCGTCGGCAGTTCCTGGCCTGCGAGCCCCTGCCAGGGCAGCCGGCGCACCTCGGACCCGTCCGGGAGGCCGGAGGTGGGGCCGACGTGCAGGACGAGGTCGTAGCGGTACCGGGTGAGTTCTGTGTCCTGGGCCATCGTCCGGGCGTGGACGCTCATCCGGACGGTCCGGGGTTGGGCGGCCAGGATCTCGCGCACTGCCTCGGGGGCGAACGACAGTTCCTCATCCCCCGCCACGGCCGAAGCGACCCGCTCGGCGATGTCCGCGTCGGCCGCTTCGGGGTCGCGAGCCCTCTCCACCCGGTCGAAGTGGTCTTCGAGCAGCCCGGAGTGGCGGACGTCGCCGACGATCACCGTGCCGCCGTCCTCGACCGCGGCCAGCGCGTGGTGCAGGAACGCCGTCAGGTACACGAGGTTGGGGAAGCATTGGGTGACGGAGTTCAGCAGGACGCAGTCGGGACGTACGCCGGGGCCGAACACCCGGTCCATCGCCTGCCGGACTGCGGGCGCCTGCGCCTCGTGGGCGGCCGCGCGCACGAAGGCGGTACGGGGCAGTCCGGCGGCGTGCAGCCGGGCGACCGCCACCTCGGTCACGTCGGTACCGACATAGCCGTCCAGCCGCGGGTGCAGCCGGTGGGCCAACAGGCCCGTACCGCACCCGAGTTCCAGCAGCCGACGGGGCCGTTGGGAGAGGACGAGGTCGACCGTACGGTCGACCCAGTCACGCATATGGGCGGCCGGCAGCGGCTTTCCTGTATCGGATGAGCGCCAGCCGGACAGGTCCAGGTCGTCGGCGTGCCGGCCCTCACCCGTCTCGTACACCCATTCGTACACCTCCGCCCAGTGCGCGAGGTGCTCGCGGACCAGGGGCCCGGGTGCGGGAAGAACGGCTGTGGCGCTCGGATGGGGGGTGACCAGCAGGACTCCGCCGGGTGCGGGGCGTGCGTCGGCCACCCAGGGGTGGTCGGCGATCAGAGCGGTTGTCTTGACTGCGTCGGTGGTGGGGTCAGTGGTCGCTTCATCGGACAACGGGAGGCTCCGTTCGTTCGGTGCGGGGTCGCGCAGGCGCGGCGGGCGGGTGGGCGGAAGGAACCGGAGAGCCGAGGGGAGCCGGGGGAATCGCGACGAGGCGGCCGTCCCGCAGCGCCAACACGTCATCCGCGCGGGCCGCCACGGCCGGATCATGGGTGACGGCCAGGATCGCGGTCCCTGTCTCGCGGATCCGGTCCAGCAGGTCGAGCACGGACCGGGCGGTGTCGGGGTCGAGGGACGCGGTCGGTTCGTCGAGCAGCAGTACGTCGGGGCGCGCGGCCAAGGCCCGGGCGAGAACGGCCCGCTGGCGCTGGCCGCCGGAGAGCATGTGCGGGCGACGTGCCGCGGTACCGGGCGGTAGCCCGACAGCCGCCAGCACCGCCTGAGCCTCGGCCAGGGCGGCGGCCCGGTCCAGGCCGTGCAGCACGGACAGCGGTCTGGCCACGGCCCGCCCCACGCGCTGGGCGGGGTTGAGTTCGTCGACAGCGCTCTGTCCGACGAGCTGCACAGCGCGCAGCTGGTCCCGGCTGCGGTGCCGGGTGGCGGCCGGCAACGGTGTGCCGTGCAGCAGCAGCATCCCGGCGGCCGCGGGACGGCGGCCCACGAGGGCGTGCAACAACGTCGTCTTGCCGACGCCCGAGGTCCCGACCACGGCGGTCGCGCTTCCAGCGGACAGGTCGAGATCGCAGTCCTCCAGCAGCACCGCGCCATCAGGGGTGGTCAGCAGCAGGCCCCGGGCCGACAGGGCCATGGCCTGCCGAGGCGCTGCGGTGACGTGGGGCGCCGGTTGCCGCTCGACGCTCTCGGCCCCGGGAGATGCCTGGGTGTGGGAGCCGTCCCCTGCGAGAGGCGAGGATGCGGCCACAGGATCGCCGGGGTCGGCATGCGACAGCGTGGGAAGCAGCCCCGGTCCAGTCGGGCCGGCCTCCGACGGCACGCAGGGC
This sequence comes from Streptomyces sp. NPDC002838, assembly GCF_040295365.1. NCBI lineage: Bacteria > Bacillati > Actinomycetota > Actinomycetes > Kitasatosporales > Streptomycetaceae > Streptomyces > Streptomyces sp. NPDC002838. The sequence goes on from NZ_JBEOVF010000016.1 coordinate 142,880, forward strand.
ACACCGGCCTTGTCGGCCGGTGCGACGCGGACGGTGACATCGGCCAGTTCGCCGAAGAGGCGCTCATCGTGGGTCACCAGGACCACGCAGCGGCCCGGCGAGCCTCGCCGGGCCGCAATGGCCCGCCTCACCAAGGCCGCCGTGGCCGAGTCCATGGCCGATGTCGGCTCGTCGAGGACGAGGAGGGCCGGGTCCGCGACGAGCGCGCGGGCCAGTGCCACCCGCTGCGCCTGGCCACCGGAGAGTTCGCCCGCGCGGCAGGAAACGATCTCGGGCGGCAGCCCGAGGAGGTCGAGTTGCTCAGCGACGCGTGCCGCTCGGGCACCGCGGTCGCCGACCAGGTCCTCGCCGATCAGGCGTCCGACGCGCCACAGCGGATGCAACGCGGCGCCGGGGTCCTGGCCCAGCAGGCCGCACCGGATACGGCGCCATTTCCGGGCGGGGCCCCCCTTCTTCAGGAGCGTGCCCTCCCAGCGCACGGTTCCGGCCGACCGGCGCAAGCCCGCCGGGAGGGTGTCGAGGAGAGCGTGCAGCAGAGTGGTCTTGCCTGCCCCCGAGGGCCCGGCGATGACGACGACCTGTCCGGACGCGGCCCGCAGATCGGTCGGCGGCAGGACGAGGGCACCGTCCGCCGCCCGGTGCACGGTCAGCCCGTCCGCCGCGAGCAGCGGTGACTCGCGCTCTGGGGCGGTCATGGGCTTCCGTCCCTGCCCGGCCCTGCCCGGTGGGCCGCGGCGGCCAGGGCCCAGGCACAGCCGGCCAGCAGCACGGCTGGCGCCAGCAGCGCCACTGGGTTGAGCGAGGCGCCCGGAAGGTTCTCGCTGAGCATCAGCGCCCAGTCGGGCTCCGGCGGCTGTGGGCCCAACCCCAGGACGGCGAGCGCCGCGGCGATCTGCAGTGCCGTCACCAGCCGGAGTCCGGCGTCGGCCGTCACCAGGCCGCGCAGCGCGGGCAGCACCTCGCGGGCGAGGACGGACGGTACCGTCTCGCCCCGCTCCAGGGCCGCGTGCACATGGCCGCTGGTGCGCAGCCGGGCCGATTCGCCGGCCACCACTCGGGCGGTGAGCGGCGTGCCGCTGAGCACGGACGCCACGACCACCGCCGTCCCGCTTGGTAGTGCCACGGCCAGCACCAGGGCAAGGACGAGGGCGGGAACGGCGAGTAGCAGGTCGCACAGCCAGAACACCGCACGGGCGGTGTGCCCGCCTGCCCACCCGGCGGCCAGGCCGAGCGCAGTGCCGCAGCTCACGGCCACCACCGCGGCGAGCATAGAGACGGTCAGCAGCTCGGTGCCCCCGTGCAGCACCCGCGACAGCACGTCGCGTCCGAGGCCGTCCGTCCCCAGGGGAGCCGCTGAGCCCGGCGGCGACCAGGGCGGGCCGATCTGCTGTTCCGGGTCGTGCGGGGCGGCGTATCGCCCCAGCGGTACCAGGAGCGCGATGGCCCCAGCTGTGACCGGGGCAGCGGCAACCGGGCCGGTCAGGAAGGAGCGCATCAGGCTCGCCCTCCGACAGCCGCCGCGACGGCTGGGCCCCTGCCGTACACGGTGGAACCGGACCGCCCCGAGTGGCGCACGGCCAGGCGGTCGGCGACGAGCATGCACAGCAGCAGGACGACGACCGGAGGCAACGCGGCGGCCTGCACCACGGGTACGTCACGCACGGCGACCGCGGACACCAGCAGGCTGCCGGTGCCGGGATAGCCGAACATCGTCTCCACCAGAGCCGTGCCGGCCACCAGTCCGCCGGCCACCAGAGCGGTCACCCGCAGCGCCGGAACCAGCAGGAAGGGCAGGACGTGCCGGACCAGCACGAGGGGCGGCGGCACGCCGCGCATGCGGGCATCGCTCACATGGGGCCGGCGCAGGGTGTCGACGAGCGTTCCGCGCAGCAGCGCGGTGGCGTACGCCGCCGAGGGCAGCGCCAGGGTGACGCCGGGCAGCACCAGCGCCTGAGGCGCGTCGAACGGCGAACCGCCGGGCGGCAGCAGGGACACGGCCGGCAGCCAGCCCAGGATCCCGGCGAAGACCGTGCCGAGTACGGCCGCGTGGACCGACTGCGGTACGGCGGCCAGCCCGGTCGCGAGGGCGCCACCACGACCGCCGCGCAGAAACGCGGCGGTCAGGGCGGCCGCCGTCAGCAGCACGGTGACGGCCAGCGCGAAGACGACGAGGGCGGCCGTGGCGGGAAGCCGCTCGGCGAACAGCCCGGTCACGGTGCGGCCGCTCACCAGGGACCGGCCGAGATCGCCGCGGACCGCACCGTACAGCCAGTCGAGATAGCGGACCGCGGCCGGCCGGTCGAGGCCGAGCCGGTCGCGCTCGTCCGCTATGTCCTGCTCCGACGCCCGTCCCGCGCGCCGGAGGTCGCCCGCGTCGCCGGGCAGCAGCTCGGTGGCGGTGAAGACGACAGCCGTCGCTGCCACGGTGAGCAGGACCGGCCGCGGAAACGGGCGGAGGGTCACTTCGCCATCCACACCTGGTCGATGAACATCCGCTGGAAACCGGGGCCGTCGGGCAGTCCGGCCACGCCGCGGGCCGCGAGGTCCAGCCCGTCGCCGGTGCCCCACACGACGTAGCCGCCGTCCTTCCACAGGTCCCGCTGGATCTCGGCGAGCAGGGTGTTGCGCCGGTCGGCGTCGAGCGTTCCCATGGCCCGCGTGAAGCCGGCGTCGAACTGCTTGTTCTTCCAGGCGGTTTCGTTGGTCGGGGAGGTGGAGAGCAGGCCGACCCGCGCCAGGTCGGGGAAGGAGATGCCGCCGTAGTAGCCGGTGTAGAACGCCTTCTTGGCGTACACGGCGGTCCAGTAGGTGTCGGCCGGTTCGACCTTGACCTTGGCCTTCACACCGATCTCGGACAGCTGCCGCGCGTACAGGGTGGCAGCGGTGTCCATGCCGGGGTAAGCGGTCGTGGTGTGCAGGGTGATGTTCAGCCCGTCGGCGTGACCGGCCTGCCGGAGAAGTTCTTTGGCCTCCGCGACATCGCGGCCGCGCTGCGGCAGGTCGGCGGGGTAGGAGGGGTCGTACGGGGTGGGCAGGTCGTTGGCGATCTGCCCGTAGCCGAGGAAGACCGTGTCGACGAGGGCCTTGCGGTCCGTGGCGAGACGGAACGCCTCCCGGACCCGCGGGTCGTCGAAGGGCTTGGTGTCCATCCGCATGATGAACGGATACTCGGTGACGCCCTTGCGTCGTACGACCTGGAGCCCGCCGCTGTTCCCCGCGCTCTTGACGGCGGCGGGGCTCACGCTTCCGGCGACGTCGGCCTGCCCCGAAGTGACGGCGTTGGCGCGGGCCTGGGGGTCGGCGACGGCCTGGATCTCGATACGGTCCAGATGCGGGCGCGACCCCCACCAGCGGTCGTTGCGGACCAGTACGGCCGTCTGTGCCCCGGAGGTCCGCACCTTGAAGGGACCCGAGCCGGGGACCGTCTTCGAGAAGTCCTTCGTGCCCTCGGGCACGATGAAACTGACGGATTCCAGGGCCTTGGCCGCCTGGGCCATGGGCGCGCGGGTGGCCAGGACCACGGTGTGGTCGCCGTCGGCACTGGACGCCTTCATGTCGAAGTCGGCGAGCCGGCCGTAGTTCTCGGCCGACTTGTCCGCGATGCGCCGCAGGGAGTACAGCACGTCGGCGGCTCGCACCGGGCGGCCGTCGGTGAACCTCGCGTCGTCCCGGAGCATGAACGTCCAGCGGTTCATGGCCTTGTTCGGTTTCCAGGAGACGGCCAGTCGTGGCTTGGATTCACCGTCCTTGCCGGGGACGGTCAGCACGTCGTAGGCCAGGGCGAAGCGCAGCAGATCGGATTCGTTGCCGAGACCGCCGTGCGGGTCGTCGCTCGCCGTGGCGGGTGAGCCGGTCACGGCGTAGCGGAGGGTTCCGCCGTCCACAGGTTTGCCGGTGGGCGCAGCCGCGTCACCGGGGTTGTCGGAAGACGAGCATCCGGTCAGCAGCAGGGCCCCGACCGCGGCCACGGTGAGGAAAGCGCGGCCCGGCCGGATCGCCCGGAGGGAATCCGGTGTCCGCAAGGGCGTGTCGAGTCTCATGGTTCGTTCCGTGCTTTCCGTGTGAGGAGGCGGATGTCCGGCGCGGTCGGCCGGCTCAGCTGTTCTGGAGCGGCCCGGCGGATACGGCGGCGAGCGCCCGGTCGGTCAGGGCGGCGATCCGGGCTGCCGCCGGCCCGGTCAGCAGCGAGTAGTGGTGTCCGTCGACGGCCACCTCGTCGACCGGGCCGGACACATGGGGCCGCCAGCCCAGGCAGGCCAGGTCGGGGGCGTCGTCGACCCCCATGCCGACTCCGGCGTTGCTCGGGGACGGCTGGGTGGCACGGAACATCAGCAACCGGGTGCCGGGGTCGGCGAGCCGACCCGCCTTGTGATCGCCCAGGGCACGGAGGTGGCGTTCGAAGACCCTCAGGCGTACCTCGGCGGTCTCCCGGGGGCCGACGAGGCCGGCCTCGCGCAGCCGTGCGGCCACCACGGACCGGGCAGCCCGGGACGGCGTACGGAGCAGCCGGGCGGCTTCGTCCTGACCGAGGCCGAGATCCATGTCGAGGAACGCCTCCAGCGACCGCAGATACCGCACGGCCGCGATCGCCGCGTCCTCGTCGGGGCCCGCTCCGCCGAGCGGCGTGATGCGGTCCGGCACATTCGAGTCGATCATCAGGAGGAGATCGGTGCGCTCTCCCCGACGTTCCAGTTCGCAGGCCATGGCATGGGCGAGGGTGCCGCCCATGGACCAGCCGCCCAGGAGGTACGGACCGTTCGCCTGGTACGGGCGCAGGGCCGCCAGATACTGCTCGGCCATACCGGCGATGTCCTCGGCGGCCGTTCCTCCGGTCAGTGCCGGATCGGCGAGCGCCACGACGCGCCGCCCGTCCGTGAGCGGCTTGGCCAGTTCGCCGTAGCACAGCACGTCGCCACCGGAGGGGTGGACCAGGAACAGCGGCCGGTCGGTGTTGCCGTCGCGCAGGAGCAGTGCGATGTCGAGGTCATCGGCGCTGTTCAGGAGAGCGGGACCGGCCGGCTGCCGCCTCGGCGGCTGCGTCGCCGCGCGACGTTCCGGCGCTGCGGGCGCCTGCCGCCCGCCTGGTTCCGCACCCGCCTGCCGCCTCGTGTCGGCTTCCCAGGCGGCCTGGCTCTGAGCCAGGCGGCGTATGCGTGCGACGTACGAGGCGAACGCCCTGTCCGCCTCGTCGGCCGGCAACTCGCTCTCGAGCACGTCCCACTGGAGCAGCAGCGCGCCGTGCTGTTCGAGCACCTGATGGTCCAGCCAGGTCTGCGGGGTGCTGCTCACCCCGTACACCGCAGTGCCGGCCCAGTCCAGGTCGTGGCCTCCGCCGAGCGGACCGGAAAGGCCCAGGGCGCTGGTGAACACGACGGGCACGGATTCGGTGCGCCCGGTACGGGTGGACTTCTCGGCGAGCAACTCCAGCGCGGAGAACTCCCGGTGGTCCAGATCCTCGAACAGCGAGCGCTGTGCACGGGTGGCCGCATCGGCGAAGCAGGTGTCGTTCGACCTGTCCACCGTGTGGAGCATCAGGGAGGTGAAGTCGCCGACGACCTCGTCCGCGCCGGGCAGATCGGAGGGCCGGTCGAACAGCGTGAGTGTGAGAGCGAACCTGTCCTGACCCGACCAGTCGGCGAGAGCGTCCCCATAAGCGGCGAGCAGGACGGCGGTCGGTGTCAGGCCGCGCCGGGCCGCCTCGGCCTTGAGTGACGCCCAGTCGTCCGGTTCGAGCCGTGCGCTGCGGCGCCCGAAGCGGGGACGCGTATCGGGCTCCGGGGCGCGCAGCGGCAGCGCGGGAGCACCGGGCACGCTGTCGATCCGCGCCCGCCAGTAGGCCGCGGCGCGTGCGCGTTCCGGGGACTCGGCACGCTGCTCCAGGGCGGCCACGCACTCGGCGAACGTCGTGCGTACCGGTGGGAGCCGGAGTTCCGGGTCCCGGTACAGGGCGCACAGTTCCCGGTCCCAGATCAGGTAACTGGCGGTGTCGCACACGAGGACGTCCACGTTGACGAACAGGCGCACGATGTCGCCGGGCAGGCGGGCTGCCCTGATGTCGACCAGTGGCCAGCGCCCGGGACGCGGCTCCCGGCGGACGAGGCGGGTACGGATCTGTTCGAGCTTGTGAGCGCGCTCCTCCTCGCCCAGCGCGCTCAGGTCCTGGACGCGGATGCGGTAGCGGGGCACCCGGTCCAGTACCCGGTTGCGTCCCTCGGGGGAGATGACCGCGCGGAGCATCGGGTGGCGGGCGATCACACGGTTCCATGCCTCCTCGTAGCGCGCGGTGTCCAGGCCGGGGCAGTCGTACTCCAGATGGAACGAGCAGGGCACGTCTCCGAGCCGGTAGCCTCCCGAGCCGCCGACCCAGTAGGCGTGCTGCACCCGGGTGAGTGGGAACTCGCCCGCGGCACCGGTCGGTTGCTTCGGCGCGGTGCGGGTTTCGGCCTCCGGTGGTACGGCCGGCACTTCCGGCTCGTCGTCGCCGCCGGGATCTGCCGCTCCGCCGGGCGCGGGTATCAGGGGGGCGAGTGCCGCGACCGTGGGCCGGGTCAGAAGGTCTTGCAGGCGTAGTTCGGCTCCCCGTTCGTCGCGCAGCCTGGCCAGCATGCGGGTGGCCAGCAGGGAATGGCCGCCGAGGGCGAAGAAGTCGGCGTCGCGGTCGGTCACGGGGAAGCCCAGCAGTTCGGACCACAGAGCGGCCAGTACTTCCTCGGCGGCGCCCCGGGGCGCGGATCCTCCCTGCTGCGGGGTGCCGCCCGGCGACTCCCGGCCCGGTGCGACGGTCGGGACGCCTGCGGTACGGCCGGCCAGATCCGCCGGAGAGACGGCCAGGCACGCGGGTGCGCGGCCCTCCTCGGCGAGGCTGAGCAGCCGGTCCACGGATCGCATGCCGTCCCGCAGGCCGATCGAGTGGCGTGAGGCGACCACCCGTTCGGTGCCGCCGGGGCCTATCCGCCAGCCGTCCCAGGCCACGCTGATCCAGCGCTCGCCGGAGTCCTTCCGTTCCGCGTCCTCTCGTTCGGCCAAGGCGTCGAGAAAGCGGTTGGCCGCGGCGTACGGGGCCAGCCCCAGGCCGCCGACGAAGGTGGTGGCCGACGACATCAGCAGAACGTTCGCGGGGTGCAGGTCGTCCGGCAGCCCGTGCAGGGCGGATCGCAGCGCCATCGCCGCCGACACTTTCGCCCGGGCGTGCGCTCGCACGGTCTCCTGCTCCACGGCGCGCAACGGGGCCACCGCGGCCGAGGCCACGACACCGGCCGCGTGCACCACCAGGTCGAGCGGACCGTACTGCTGTGACACGGTCCGCAGAAGGACGGCCGTGGCGTCTGCGTCCGCCGCGTCGACGGCCCGTACGTCGAGTTCGACGCCGTCCTCCCGCAGCCGTCGTACGGCCTCGGCCCGATCGGCCTGCGGAGTTCCCGGCACCGGGTCGCAGGGCAGTCCGTCGCGGCCGGTGACCACGACCCGCCAGCCGTTGCGTACGAGATGGGCGGAGAGGGCCATGCCGACGTCGCCGAGTCCGCCGATCACAACGGCGGTTCCGCCGTCCCGCGCCTGCTCGGATGCCGTGGGGTGCCACGGGGTGACGCCACGAACCCAGCGGTGTCCGCCGCGGTACGCGGCCTCCACACCACTCGGCTCTCCGGAGGCAAGGGCACCCGCCTCCGCGCACACCCTCCGAACGTCCTCGCCACGTACCGGTCCGGTCGGAAGGTCGAGGGTGCGCCAGCGCAGCCCTGGAAACTCCTGGGCGAGGACGCGGGGGACGGCCAGCGATGCGGCGCCCTCCGGTATCGGGCGGTCGCCGCTTTCCACGTGGTGCGCGCCGACACTGACGTGGAGCAGGCATGCGTTGCCGGCCCAAGGGGCGGCGGCCCGGGCGAGCCGCGCGTACCGCAGGACCGACTCGGTGACCCGGTCGGCCGGATCGGCGAACGCCTCCTGGTGGACCCGGTCGTCCTCGCCGTACGTATCGACCAGGACCAGGCCCGCACAGGGCAGTGACGGTTCTGCGGCTGCCTGCGCGAGGGTGACGGGCCGGGCCCCGGCGGCCGCGAGTTGCTCACAGACCTTGCTCAGCAGCGGGGAGTCCGGGTCGCCTTCGACGAGCCAGCGGCCCTCCAGTCGCGGGGGTGCGTCGGCGGGCGGCGTCCGGTGCCACACCGGCACCTGGAACGGCTCCTCCTCGTCGGGCTCGGCAGCGGAGGCGTACGGCACGGGCGAGTGACCGGGCCGTACGTCTTCGGGCTCGTCGATCCACAGGCGCCGCCGGTCGAAGGGCAGACCGGGCAGGGCGATCCGGCGCCGGCCGGGCCGGTGAAGGGCTTCGGGATCGAGCCGGACGCCGTGGGTCCACAGTTCGCCCGCGGCCGTGAGCAGGGCGGCCCGTGCTCCGCGGCGCTCGTCGCGCCCTGGCACGGTGGGCAGGGTGGCGACGACGTTCGCCGCCCCGTGCTGGCGGACGAGCTGCAACAGGCCGCTGCCGGGACCCACTTGGACCACGACCGCCGGTCCCGTGCCGAGCGCTGTGGTCAGAGCGTCGGAGAACCTGACGACGGACCGCAGATGGGGCACCCAGTGATCGGCCCCGGGCGGGGTCAGCAGTAGCTGCCCGGTGAGCGTCGTGGCGAGTGGCACGGCCGGGACGCCGGGTACGGTCGTCTCGGCGGCGGCGCGCAGCGCCGGCAGCACCGGGTCGACCAGCCGCGAGTGGGCGGCCGCGTCCAGGTGGAGCCGTGCGGTGTGGATGCTCTCGGCGGCCAGCCGGCGCTCGAGTACGGTCACCGCCTCGGCAGGTCCGGAGACCACGCAGGACCGCGGCGCGTTCACCGCGGCCAGGTCCAGCTCCGGACGGTCGCCCAGCAGCTTCACGACCTGGTCCTCGGGCAGCGCCACGGTCAGCATCGCGCCTCCGCCCGCGGTGCGGGACATACCGCGGGAGCGCACGTCGACCAAGGCGACGGCATCCGTCAGCCGGAGCGCTCCGGCCGCGACGGCGGCCGTGTATTCGCCGAGGCTGTGGCCGATGAGCGCGTCCGCCTCGATGCCCCAGGCGCGCAGTGTGCGTGCCGTGGCGAGCGAGACGGTGAACAGCGCCGGGAGCCCGTGCACGGGATCCCGCAGCAGCCTGGCGGCCTCCTCGTCCGAGGGAGCCGCGGCCAGGAGCGGGACAAGACCGGGGCCGGTGCCATCGCCACGCCCGTCGAAGAGCGCCGCACACTCCTCGACGGTGCGGGCGAACTCCGCCTCCTCGGCGAGGAGTTCACGCCCCATGCCCGGGTACTGGGCGCCGCCGCCGGGGAAGGCGAAGACGATTCTCGGCCTCGTGGGCGGGACGGCGCGCCGCGGTGCGGAGGCGAGGAGGCGGTGCGTGTCGCCGGGCGTCTCACCGAGCACCGCGGCGGTCCGGTGGGCCTGTTCACCGCGGCCGGTGTGCAGGGTGTACGCGGCGTCGGCCGTATCGACGTCCGGCTGGTCCAGGGCGGTGGCCGTGGCGTCGGCCAGGCCTTCCAGGGCGTCGTCGCGATGCGCGGACAGCAGGACCAACTGGGGACGGCCGTCCGCGGGGGCCATGGTGCGTTTCGGTGCGCTGCCCAGCACCACGTGGCAATTGGTGCCGCCGATACCGAAGGAACTGACACCCGCGTACCGCGGCCCGGCCCATGAATCGGCTCGATGCGGCACGGTGAACGGGGAGTTCTCCAGTTCGAGATCGGGGTTCAGGGGCAGGGCGCCGAGGGAGGGGGGAAGCACGCCGTGGTGCAGCGCGAGCACGGTCTTGGCGAATCCGGCGATTCCGGCCGCCGAGTTGGCGTGCCCGATGTTGCTCTTGACGGAGCCGAGGGCGCACCACGCGGGGCCGGTCTCGCCGAAGACCTTCTTCAGGGCTGCGAGTTCGACCACGTCGCCGAGTCGGGTGGCGGTTCCGTGGGCCTCGACGTAACTGATCATCCTCGGTGTGACGCCGGCGAGGGCGAGGGCCTCGGAGATCGCGCGCGCCTGTCCGCGCGGGGACGGCGCCGTGAAACCGGTGCGGTCCCCACCGTCGTTGTTCACCGCGGACCCGTGCAGGACGGCGAGGACCGGGTCGCCGTCGGCGAGGGCGTCCGCGAGGCGGCGCAGTACGGCGACGCCCACCCCCTGGCTGTGCACGATGCCGGTGCCCTCCGCGGAGAACGGACGCACCCGCCCGTCGACCGAGAAAATGCCGTCGGGCACATGGAGGTAGCCCCTGCCCTGCGGAACGATCAGCGAGGAACCGCCGGCCAGGGCGGTGTCGCACTCCCCCGCCAGCAGGGACTGCGCCGCCAGATGGACCGCCACGAGCGAGGTGGAGCAGGCGGTGCCGACCGAGAGGGCCGGTCCCGTGAGGGCCAGCCGGTGGGCGACATGCAGCGGCAGGTAGTCGCCGACGCCCGCGATCGCCGCCTGGAGACTGCCCACCGGGTCGGCGGCGGAGTTGGCGTAACGGCGAGCGAGGTGACGCGTCAGGTAGTCGCTGTGGGCGGCGCCGGCGAAGACTCCCACGGCACCTGCCCCGACGCCCGATCCGTGTCCGGCCCGTTCCAGCGCCCGCCAGCACGCCTCCAGGAACAGCCTCTGCTGAGGATCCATCACGGCGGCCTCGGCATCGGTGAGCCCGAACGGCTCCGGGTCGAACAGGTCCTGGCCGTCGATCAGCCCACTCACCGGCACATGCGCCGGGTTGCGCCGCAGCCGGGCCGGCAGACCGCTCTCGGCGAGTTCCTGCTCGGTCTGCCGGGTCAGCCCGCCGCGTCCCGTCGCGAGCAGGTCCCAGAAGGACTCGGTGTCCGGGGCACCCGGGAAACGGCAGTCGAGGGCGGTGACGGCGATCAGTTCGTCGTCTCCCCGGTCCACCGCCCGCGACGGGTAGCTCTGTTCAGACGGACAGCTCTGTTCAGGGGACTGGGTCATCCGGCGGTCTCCCGGGCAAGGGCACGCGCGGCGACCCGCGAGGCCCGGCGTGTCTGGGGTACGAGGTCGGCGGCACCGGCCTCCGAGGGCGCCGTGTGACGTGGGCCGCCTCCGGCTGGGGCCGCACCGGTCCCAAGCTGTGGACCAGGCGTCCGGCGGTGCAGTTCACTGATCCGGGCGGCGAGCGAGCCGACGTCGGCGTGCGCGAACATGTCGCCCAGCGCCAGTCGCGGGGCGATGCCCTGGCAGAGCCGGCGATGCGCCAGGACCAGGGTGAGCGAGGTCGCGCCCAGGGCGGCGAAAGTGCTGTCGGCCTGGACCGGGCTTCCCGTGAGATCCGCGAAGACGGACGTGACTTCGTCGAACACGGCCTGGTCCCGCACCGGGTCGGCGTGCTTCGCGACAGGCGGGAGGGAGACGGTGGCGTCCCGCACGGGGTCGGCAGGGGCGATGGAGGCCGTGGCGCCCGGAGAAGGGACCGGTCCGGCGACTGCCGTGTCCGGGGCAGCCGGACGGAGGACGACCTCAGCCAGTCCCCCGGTGGCGAGCCGTGGCTCGAGGGGGGCCGGCCCGGCCAGTTGCCGCACACGTCGCAGCCAGTACGCGGTCGCCTCCAGCGCCTGGTCGGGAGGAAGCACGCCGGGCCTGAGGACGATCGCGGCCTCGAGCCCGAGCGCGGCGGCCTCGTCGAGCGCTACGGCGGCCCACTCGGTACCGGTCTCTTGTGATGGCACGCCTGCCGCGGACCTCGGCCCGGCGGCCACCACGGGTTCCGCGGTCTCGGACAGGCCGTCGCTCCGGACCTCCTGCTCCCGGTACGGGCTCGCAAGGGCCGCATGGTCGATCTTGCCGTTGGCGGTGACCGGCAACTGGTCCAGGACGACGAACCGGCTGGGGATCATGTATTCGGGCAGCCGCTCACGCAGCGCGGCCGCCAGTTCTTCGGGAGACGGAGCCTGGGCGGTTCCCTTCGGTGACAGATGGGCGACGAGCCGCGGCCGCCCATCAGGTCCCCGCACGGACGAGGCGACGCACTGCCGCACGCCGGGATGCCGACCCAGCACCGCCTCGATCTCACCCAGCTCGATCCGATGCCCCCGGATCTTCACCTGCCGGTCGGCGCGGCCGAGGAACTCGATGGTCCCGTCCACCGTCCACCTGCCCAGGTCACCGGTGCGATAGAGACGCTGCCCGAGAACCGGGTGGATCGCGAAGCGCTCGGCGGTCTGGACGGGGTCGCCGGCGTAGCCGCGGGCCAGCCCGTCACCGCCGATGAACAGTTCACCGGCCTCACCGACGGGGCACGGCGCACCCTGCTCGTCCAGTACGTGGAAGGACTGGCCGCGCAGGGCCCGGCCGTAGGGGATGCTGCGCCAGCTCGGGTCGGTGTTCTTGACGGGATAAGTGATGGACCAGATCGACGCCTCGGTGGCGCCGCCCAGGCTCATGAACTCGGCCTGCGGGGCAAGTCTGCGCAGCCGCTCGGGCAGGGTCAGGGGGATCCAGTCGCCGGACAGCATCACCAGGCGCAGGGTGCGCAGGGCCTCGGCGGCTGCTTCCGCTTCCAGCTCCGCGTACTCGACCAGCATCTCCAGCAGGGCCGGGGCGGTGTTCCACACGGTGACGCCGTGACGTCCTGCCTGTTCCAGCCAGTGCTGCGGGTCACGCTGCCGCGCGGGGTCGGGGAGAACCAGGGAGCCGCCCGCGCCCAGGACGCCGTAGATGTCGAAGACCGACAGGTCGAAGCTGAGGGCGGACAGGGCGAGTACGCGGTCGTCGGCGTCGATGCCGAAGCGATCCACGATGTCGTCGATGGTGGTCCGGGCCGCGCGGTGCTGGATCTCGACGCCTTTCGGGCTGCCCGTGGAGCCGGAGGTGAAGATCGTGTAGGCGAGGTCGTCCGGGCTCGGCGTCTTGGCGGCCACGAGGTCTTCGGGGACGGCACGGCGTGCGGGCCGGCCCATGGCGGTCAGGCGGTGCACGGTGACACCCGGCGGCCAGGCGATCTTCACTCCGCGGCCGACCAGCGCGTGCCGGACACCGGCCCGTTCGCAGACGGCGGCGACCCGGGCGTCGGGCCACGTGGGCTCGATGGGCAAGTAGCCCGCCCCGGCGGCGCTGACCCCGAGGACGGCGGTGATCTGCGCGACGCCCTTCTCGCAGGCCACGGCCACGAGATCACCGGGCCCGGCCTGATGGGCGGTCAGCAGTGCGGCCGTGGCGGCGGCGTTCTCCGCGAGCCGACCGTGCGTGACGGCACCGGATGCCCCGTGCAGGGCAGGCCGCTGCGGGTACCGTCGGGCGGCTTCCTGCACCGGCGAGTGCAGCAGAGGCCCCGCGTCGGGGAAGGGCACGACGTCAAGAGGCTCTTCCGAACGGAAGGTCGGGTCCCAGCCCAGTGCGGGATCCCGCCACGCGGCGCTCTCCGCCAGTCTGCTCAGCAGCCGGACATGGGCGTCGAGCAGGGCCTGTACGTAACCGGCCGGGAACGCGCCGTCGACCCAGTCCCAGGCGAGCCGGAGCCGGCCGCCCTCATCCCACACGATGTGGTCCAGGAGGACCTGAGGGGTCTGCGAGATGCCGTAGACCTCCTCGCCGATCCACGCGGCGGGCGGCTCGTCATCACCGCAGAGGCCCACCCCGCTGGTGAACACGACCGGACAGCGGGGAGCGGGGGCGGTGTCGGAGCTCCGTGCGGGGACGTGGTCCCTGAGCACCTCCACCCCGGAGACCGAGCGGTGGTCCAGGTCTTCCCAGAAACATCGGTTGACCTCCGCGGCGTAGCCCGCGAACCCTTCCCAGCGGCCGGGCGTGAAGGGAGGTGTGCCGACGAGGGCGGTGGTGGTGAAATCGCCCACCGCATCGGCCGTCTCCCCCGATGTCTCGGGCCGGTCGAACAGGGTGGTGTTGAGGCATATTCGCTCACCGGCTCCCCAGCGGCCCAGCAGGACGGCGAAGGCGGCAAGCAGGGTGGCGGTCGGCGTGACGCCGAATTCCGCGCTGCGGGCACGAACGGCGGCCCACGTCGGCGCGTCGAGGGCCGCGGCACTCCGGACGAACCGGGGAGGCGTGGTGTCCTCCGCCTCGCGCAGCACAGGAAGACGCGGGGCGTCGGGGAGTCGGGGAGCGCGCTCGGACCAGTAGGCACGGTCGCGTGTCCGCCGTGCGGCCCACTCCGGATCGGTCGCACGGGCCTGCTGCATGCGCGCGAAGTCCGTTTCCGGAACCGGCAGTTGTGCGGTGGGATCGGTGACGAGCCGACCCCACTGGCGCATCAGGAGCATCCAGCCCGCGAGATCGGTGATGAGCACGTCCACGCCGACGTGGAGCCGTGTCCTGCCGTCCGGCAGCAGCGCCGCGTGGATGTCGAAGAGCGGCCAGGTGCCGGTGGGCCTCACCTGGTGCGAGCGTTCGTGGCGAAGTCGGGACAGCGCGAGGTCGGCGTCGTCCGGGGAGGCGTTCCGCAGGTCGGTGGTGCCGATACGGTAGGGCCCGACGTCGGCGAGGATGCGCTGCCGGCCGCGTTCGTCCACGGTCATACGGAGCATCGGGTGGTGCTCGATCAGCCGGTTCCAGGCTGCTTCCAGGCGTCCGAGATCCGCGAGGGGATCCTCGGCGACGCGGTCGTACTCGTAGTAGTAGAAGGTGGCCACCCCTCCGAGAGGCAGCCCCTGCTGCCGGCCGACGAAGTAGGACGCCTGAATGGGCGTCAGGGGGAAGGGGCCGCCGTCGTCCTGCGGACTCCCGGCGGAGGCATCGGCCTGGGTGCCGCCCGGCGCCGCTCGCTCGCCCGGTCTCCGGGCCTGTTCTTGAGAAGGTGCCTCCCGCACCTCGGCGGCGAGCCGGTTCGCGATGTCCTGAGCAGTGGCGCCGTTGAGGAAGGTCGTGAGGGGGAGATCGGCATCGGTGCGCTCGCGGATCCGGCGCCGCAGCCGCACAGCGGTGAACGACTCCAGTCCCAGAGCCGACAAGGCTGTGTCCGGCGTGATCAAGTCGCTCTGCATGCCGAGGACTTCGCCGATACATTCGATGGTGCTTGCGAGGACGTCTTCGGCAGGGACGAGCTGACTCATCCGGCCTCCGCTCCGTGGAAGATGTGGACGGTGTGATGGGTCGTTTCGGACACCAGGCGTTACTCGCCCGGGCGAGTCAGGAGGTGCAGCCCGAGGTCGGGCTTCCCTACGGGCCGCATGACCAGCCCGGCTTCGGCGGCCTCCGCGGCCAGCCGGCTCTCGCTCGCCACCCACCAGCGGTAGTCGACCGTGACCTCGGACAGCGGTAGACCGTCCCGAAGGACGCGGTAGTCCATCCGCCAGGTGATCTCGTCCTCCCCCGAGGGCTCCGCGGTGGCCCACCCTTCGTAGTGGAGGGCGCCCACGGTCGCCGAAGCCATCCGGGTGCGCGGAATCGGCTCGGGTGCGAAGGGCGGAGTGATACTGACGATGAATGCGCCGCCGGGTGCGAGACGGCGTGAGGCGCTCCCCCACAGGACTCGCCGTTCGGCCGGCGGCAAGTGACCCAGCACGTTCACCGCGACCATCGCGCGCAAGCCGTCAGGGAGTGAGGCGTGAACGGCGTCTTCCGCCAACACCGTCACGCGCTCGCGCAGTTGAGGGGCGTCGTGGACGCGCGCCAGCAGCACGGCGCGCATGGCGGAAGAGGGCTCGACGGCCAACACGGGGTCATCGCCCGGAAGCGCGGCACAGATCACCTGGACTCCCCGGCCGGTGCCGGCCCCGACATCGACTACCGGTCCGGGCCCCGCCTTCACCTGCTGAAGCGCTTCGGCCAGCGCCGGGCCAAGGGCCTGCCATGTCCCGGCGATCAAGAGGTCGAGGTACTCGGCCGAGCGTTCGTACGGATCCAACACTGCAACCCCCGGAGCTAGATAAACACGATTGTCATTTTCATCTGAATGAGACGCAGGCGCAAGGCCAGGGCATGCTGTCACTCTTGGCCGAAACCCAAGACAGGCACCCCTCCCGGCGCCAACTGCGCCACATACGCCCCTTTTGGCTGTCCTGTGACGCAGCGCATAACGAACTTTTCAGACGTGAGAGCGATTACGGACCCGGGAGCGGATGGCCGAAAACCGATCCGCCGGCGGGAACGTCAGCGGCCTTCGCGGGTACGGCAGCGCGCCGCCGGGAACCACGGCGTCTCCGCGTCAACCCTGCCCTTGCGGTACGACACCGGCGCCTCGGGGCGTAAGGGAGCGCACGTGAGGGAAAGGTGCTATACGGCGAACCGCGGGAGGAAGTGTCGGCCGCGCTCGGCATGCCGGACCTTGGCATTCTCAGGGAAGGGACACGCATGGGCAGGCCCTTGTATCTGGAACCCCGACTCGGTCCCCGGTTGCAATCCCTGCTGCGGTCCCCCGACTTACTGCACACGCTCACAGACGCGCTGGGATCACCGCTCAACGTGCTGGTGCCCGACCAGATCGCCGAGAATCTGGAGCGGTTCCGGTCTGTGTACCGCAAGCACCACCTGTCCGGCCAGGTCTTCTTCGCCCACAAGGCCAACCGGTCAAGTGCCCTGGTGCGACGGCTCGCCGCGACGGACGCGGGCGTGGACGTGGCGTCACTGGGCGAACTGCAGCACGCTCTCGGCGGCGGTTTCGTGTCCGACCGGATTCTGGCCACCGGACCCAAGAACCCGGAGTTCCTGTGGCTGGCCGTCCGCGCCGGGGTGACCGTGAGCGTCGACTCGGTCGGCGAGCTGGAGCAGCTCGCCGGGCTGGTCCGCAAGCACGCCCTCCCCCGCGCCCGCGTCCTGCTGCGGTTGTCGGGGTTCGAGGCATCCGGCGTGAGGGTGCTGAGCCGACGCAGTCGCTTCGGCTCGCCCGTACCGGAAGTGGACCGCCTGTTGGAGACGGTCGAACGGCACGGTGACACGGTCGAACTGCACGGCGTGGCCTACCACTTGGACACCACGAGTCTTACCGAGAAGGCAACGGCCCTTGAGGGCTGCCTCACGGTTCTGGAAGAGTGCCGGAGCCGGGGGTTGCGTCCGCGGGCCGTGGACGTCGGTGGCGGATTCGGCGTCAACTACCTCGCCCACTCCGAGCAGTGGGAGCGGTACACGACGGAGCTCACGGGCGCCGTTCTGGGCAGGCGCCCGCCCTTGACCTGGCAGGGGCACGGTTACGGGCTGCGCAACGAGGCCGGCACACTGCGGGGAACGCTGGGGCTGTACCCGGCACACCGGCCGATCGCCGGTGAGCGGTACCTGGACGAACTGCTGGCGCACCCCGCCGCCTCGCTGGGCGGCCGGCCGCTGGCCACGCTGCTGCTGGAGCACCTGTACGACCTGCATGTCGAACCCGGGCGGGCCCTGGTGGACCAGTGCGGGATCACGCTGGCGACGGTACTCGAGGTACGCGATTCCGGCGCCGGTGATGACCTGCTGGTGCGGCTGGCGCTGAAGGCCGAAGACGTGGCCCTCGAAGAGCACGGGGTGCTGATGGACCCCGTCGTCATTCCCAAGGACGGCACCGGAGTCCCCGCCGACGCGGAACCTGTGGGTGTCCATCTCTTCGGCAGTCTCTGCCTGGAGACCGACCTGATCACCCGGCGCACGGTCTTCCTTCCGCGTCGGCCGGAGCCGGGCGATCTGATGGCCTTCGCGAACACCGCCGGCTACGCCATGGACTTCCACGCCGGCCACGCACAACACCAGCCCGTCGCCCGGAAGGTCGCCGCCTGGCAGGACGGCGGCTCATGGCGTTGGAGCCTCGACGAACAATACTGGCCGACGACGCCCTCAGGGGGACATGAGTGAGGTACGACAGCATCACCGAGGTCATAGGCAACACCCCTCTGGTGCGCATCGACCCGACCGTCACAGGTCTGCGGAACATCGACCTGTTCGCCAAACTGGAAATGCTCAACCCCTTCGGCTCGGTCAAGGACCGGGCCGCCTGGAACATGGCGCGCCCCCACCTGGCCGACGCGGTCGAACACGCAAGCCAGATCGTCGAACTCTCCAGCGGCAACACGGCCAAGGCCCTGGCCGTCATCGCCGGAATGCACGGCCTGACCTTCAAAAGCGTCACCAACCGCATGCGAGTGCCGGAGATCAAGGACCTGCTCCTGCTGTTGGGCGCGGAGATCGAGGAGCTGCCAGGACAGAGCGAATGCCTCGACCCGACCAACACCGACGACCCGCTCACCCTTTTCCACCACGCCCTCGCCGAGTCCGGCAACGCCTATCTGCACACCGACCAGTACTTCAACCCCCGTAACACCGAAGCCCATCTGACCGGCACCGGCCCGGAGATCGTCAAGGACCTGGACGGCCGCGCCCCGGACTGGTTCATCGCCTGCGTGGGCACGGCCGGCTCCTCCACCGGCGTGGCCAGGGTGCTGCGCGAGCAGGACCCGCGGGTACAGGTCATCGGGCTGGTGGGGGGCAAGTCCGACTTCATCCCGGGCATCCGCACCATCGACGAGGTCCACGAAGTCGGCCTGTTCGACCCGGACACGTACGACACGATGGAGACGGTGAGCGCCGACGAGGCCATCGACGGGATGCTCACCCTGGTCCGCCGCTGCGGGATGCTGGCCGGACCCACCGGCGGGGCGGCCTACTTCGGGGCGGTGCGCCATCTGCGCGAGGTGGACGCTCAGCTCACCGAGCGTCAGACAGCCGTCTTCATCGTCTGCGACCGTGTCGAGAGCTACCTGAGCTACGTCCGGCAGCGCCGGCCCGACCTGCTGGGCCGGCCGCGCCGGAAGAACTCGGTGGCCGACCTGTCCGCCGCCGAAGTGCGCGCCGCCCCGGCCGTCGGGGTGGCGGACGCCCAGCGGTGGATCGCCGAGGACGGGCCGCTCGTGGTCGACCTGCGCAGCCCGTTCGCGTACGCGGCACTGCACATCGATGACTCGGTGAACATCGTCGACGAGCTGTTCGACGAACTCCTGCGGGGCGGCCTGCCCTTCAGCCGGAGCCGGCCGGTGCTGCTGGCCTGTCCGGTGGGCGAGAAGTCCGCCCAGTACGCGGCACTGCTGACCCGCATGGGACATCCGGACGTCCGCAGCCTCGCCGGCGGCATCGTCGCCTGGCGCGATGCGGGCGCGCCCCTGGTCCGGGACTGACATGACCGTCACCTCGGCCCGGGAAAACGGCATGGGCTTCCCCGAGGACCTGCGCGACTGGCAGCGCGAGCTGCGCGCCCAGTTCCCGATCATCACGGCCCATCCGGAGCTGGCCTACCTGGACAGCGCGGCCACCTCCCAGAAGCCGCAGGCCGTGCTGGACGCCGCCCAGACCTACCTCACCACCGCCAACGCCAACGCCGGCCGCGGCACCTACACCTGGGCCAACCGCACCACGGAGCTCGTGGAGCGAACCCGGGACCGCGTCAAGCAGTTCCTGGCCGACCCGGCACCGGAACGCTCCGCCGCGCACTTCACCAGCGGCACAACCGAGGGACTGCGCACGATCGCGCGCGACTGGCTGACCTCGTACCTCACCGACGGGGACGAGATCGTCGTCCCCGTCGCCGACCACCAGGCGAACATCGCACCCTGGCTGGAGACCCAGCGGCTCCTGGCCAGTCAGGGGGTGCGCGTCCACATCCGTCAGATGCCGTATCAGCCCGGTTCCCACGACTACGACCACAACGCGCTGGCGGCGCAGGCCGGCCCTCGGACGCGGTTCGTCGCCGCCACCCATGTGCACCACGTCTACGGCGGGAACATGAACATCCACCGCATCCGCCAGGCGGTCGGCCCGGATGCGGTCATCTGCCTCGACGCCGCCCAGAGCATCGGCCATCTGCCGGTGTCCGTGGCCGACCTGGACGTCGACTTCGTCGTCTTCTCCGGACACAAGGCCCTGGCCCTGCCCGGCTCCGGAGCGGTCTGGGCCCGTCAGACGCGCGGCCCGGCCTTCACGCCCGGCGGGTGGAACGGCACCCCGAACACCGCCGGCATCGCCTCCCTGGCCGCCGCGCTCGACTGGCTGGAGGCCGCCGGCACCGACCGGATCGAGCGCTGGACCGTGGCCCTTGCGGCCCGGCTCACCGAAGGACTGCGCCACCTGGACGCCTACGAGATCCTCGGCTGCCACCTCAGCCTGGCCGCCGACTCACCCGTCCAGCAGCGACAGGGCATCGTCACCTTCCGGCACGGCGACATCGACTCCGGTGACCTGGGCTTCATCCTCTTCAGCCACGGCTTCATGATCCGCTCCGACAACCACTGCCAAGGCAGCTCGGGCGAGACGACCGGTTCGGTCCGCGTCAGCATGCACCTGTACAACACCCCTGAGGAAATCGACCGGTTGTTGTCCATACTCGCCGGCCTTCAGTGACACGCCACCCATGTGTGAATGGGAACCGTTTTCAGCTGTAGGGTGCTGAGGAGTTCCGGAAGACAGGTGCGAACGGCGAGGTGGCGCGACCGGATGGGGCTGAGCATGGCGACGGCCGAACTGTGGGTGGAGCGCTGGGAACGCCAGCAGCAGCGGTACGCCGTCGGCCGCGAGGAGCGGTTCACCGTGATCGCCGACATCGTCGAGCACATCACGGCCGGCCGGGCGGCCACGCCCCTCGTACTCGACCTCGGCTGCGGACCCGGCTCTCTGGCGGCACGGCTGGCCCGTCGGCTGCCGGACGCGGAGATCGTGGCCGTGGACATGGACCCCCTGCTGCTGGAGCTCGCCCGCACCCATCACGGCTCTGCCGCCCGTTACGTCGAGGCGGTCGTCGGCGAGACCGGCTGGATCCAGGCCCTGGGCCTCGACCGCCCCCTCGACGCGGCCGTCTCCACGACCGCGCTGCACTACCTCTCCCCGGACGCACTGCAGCACACGTACCGGCAACTCGCCGCGCTGCTGCGCCCCGGCGGCGTCCTCGTCAACGGCGACCACCTCCCGCCGGAGGGCGGCCCCGAGGCCGCCGGAATCGTCACCCACGTCGCACGACGCGGGGCGGAGCGGCAGCAGGCATTCGCCCACGAGGACTGGGGATCCTGGTGGGCGGCCGTGGCCGACGACTCGGAGCTGGCGGACCTCCTCGCCGCACGCCGCCACAAACAGCCGCGGAACGGCACGGGCGGAGGAACCGGGCTGCCCCTGTCCGCGCATGTACGGCTGCTGCGGCAGGCAGGTTTCACGCATGCCGGTCCGGTCTGGCAGTACGGCAACAGTTACGTGGTGGTGGCGACCCGCTAGGCGACGCACCGTACACAGCACTCCCGTCCGGTGACACTTCGACGGCCGGCCCCCGTGGTTGATGGGCCGGCCGTCGAAGTGTCACCGTCCGGCGGGTACGAGGGTGGCCCCGTCCGGACGCCGGATGCGCTTCGCGAGCAGGCCGTGGCGCGGTGCCAGGCACCAGGTGAGGACGAACAGGCCGGTGAGGACCACGACCACCGAGCCGCCCGCGGCCAGGTCGTAGGTGTAGGAGACGTACAGGCCCGCCACGCTTCCGGCACAGCCGATGAGCGACGCCAGCAAGGTCATCGCCCACAGTCGTTCGGTGAGCATGCGGGCGGCGGCCGCGGGGGTGATGAGCAGGGCGAGGACGAGGATGTTGCCGACCGCCTCCAGGGACATCACGATCGTCGTGGTCACGACGACGTAGAGCGCCAGGTCGAGGCGGAACACCGGCAGGCCCGCGGCACGTGCCGCCTCCCGGTCCAGGCTGACGGCGACCAGTTCCTTGCCGATCGCGAGCACGACGAGCACGAGTACGGCCCCGATGGCGGCCACGGTCCACACGTCCGCCGTGCTGACCGCGAGGACCTGCCCGAAGAGAAAGGACGACAGGTCGGTTGTCCAGCTGTCGCGCGTGGAGACCAGGACGATGCCGAGTCCGAAGGCGAAGGCGAAGAAGACACCGATGACGGTGTCCTCCTTGAGCCGCCGGTTCTGGGAGACGAAGGCGATCAACACGGCCGTCGTGATGCCGGCCGCGGCGCCGCCGAGGAGCAGGTTGCCCTCGAAGGCGTAGGCGAGCGCGACGCCCGGAAAGGCCGAGTGGGCGACCGCGTCACCGATGAACGCCATGCCGCGCAGCACGACATACACGCCCACCACTCCGCACACCAGGCCGATGACCGCGGCGACGGCGAACGCTCGCTGCATGAAGGGCAGTTGCCAGGGGTCGGTGAGGAACTCGATCACGCTACGGCTCCGATCGCGCGGTCCAGGCCGAACGCCCGCAGCATCTGGTCGGGGTCGGCGAGGAGTTCGGGACCGCCCTCTGCGACGACCGTGCGGTTGATCAGCGCCACCCGGTGGCAGGTGCGGGCGGCGGCCGCCAGGTCGTGGGTGGTCATCAGCAGCGCCCTGCCTTCCGCGGCCAGCCGGCCGAACAGTTCGTTCAACAACTCCTGGGTAGGTACGTCGACTCCGGTGAAGGGCTCGTCCAGGAGCAGGATGCGCGGGCCGGCAGCCAGGGCCCGGGCCACCAGGACCCGCTGCCGCTGGCCACCGGACAGCTCGCCGACGGGGCGTCGGCGCAGTTCTGCAAGCCCGGTCAGCTCCAGCGCCTCGTCCACCGCCGCCCGGTCCGCTGCGCCCGGGCGGCGAAGCCAGCCCATCTGCCGGGTGCGGCCGGTGAGGACCGCGCCCGCGATGTCGATGGGGAAGTCCCAGGCGAACTCGTGCCGTTGGGGCACGTATCCGATGCGCTGCCCGGCCCTCCGCCCGGTCCGTCCCTCGACGGCCACCTCTCCCCCGGCCAGCGGCACCAGCCCGAGCACGGCCCGCAGCAGAGTCGTCTTCCCGGCGCCGTTGGGCCCGATGAGCCCGACCAGTTCGCCCGCGTCGACGGTCAGGTCGGCCCGCTCCAGGGCGGTCCTGCCACCGAGGACGACGGTCGCGCCGGTGACCCGCAGCAGCGGGTCCGATCTGTCAGCCACGTGCGGTCCTCCTTCGCCGGGCGGCGAGGAAGGACGCGGCGCCCACGGCGGTGAGGGCGACGGCGGCCGAGCCCAGGAGCAGGGCCTGACCGGCGCCGGTGGAGGCCATCGTGCCGTCGCTGGAGTCGTCGGTCGAAGAGCCGCCCGTGGAGCCGGAGTCGGACGCGGAGCCTGCCGTGTCCGAGGAAGAGGAATCGGATGTCCCGGAGGACCCGGCGGTCCCGGAGGTTCCCCTGCCGGAGCCGTCGCCCGGCGTCACCTTTCCGGGGTCGGTGTCGCCGACCGCGAACGTCACCGTCTCCGTGTCGGAGACCTTCGTACCGTTGGCCAGCGTGCCGCTCATCTTGAAGGTCAGCCGGTACGTCCCTTCCTTGGTGAAAGCCCATCCGCCGTGCGCGTGCGTGTTGGCGGGCACGTCGAAGGAGTCCGGCACCCCGTCCTTGCTGTTGAACAGGACGTTCGCGCCCGACATCGCGTCGTACGTGTAGAGCGCGTAGGTGCCCGGACCCTCGACTGCCGTGAGCGAGAACTCCACACCCCCCTTGGTCGCCCCGGCCTCGATGTTGTCCGTCGACCAGCCGGGCCACAGCAGCCCCTCCTGCTGCACCTGGTCGAGCAGCCACACCGGGTCGCCGCCCTTTCCGAGGAACGCGAACTCGTCTCCCGCCGGCAGGGTGTTCTTTGCCGCGGGCTTGACGTGCAGGACCACGGAGGAGGGCTCGCGCCAGCTCGTCTTCCCCGAGACCGTGCCGTCCTTGATGTGGATCTGCAGCTTGTCGTCGACGACGCGGGCGGCGAAGTCGACGTGGCCCTCGTCGAGGACCTTCTTGTCGGACACGACGTCGGTGGCAGCCGTGGTGGCGACCAGGGCGGTGCGCCGCTCGGCCTCGACCGCCTCCGTCACGGCCTTCCCGACCGCCGTCGGAGTCTGCGCCTCCTCCGCGGTTTCCTCCGCAGGGGCCTCTTCGGCGACCGGCTCCTCGGTGGCCGTGTCCTCCCCGTCCGCCGTGTCCCCGACCACCACCGTGTACACGGTCCCGACGGACAGCTCTCGCCCGTCCGCCGCCGTGGCCTCCGCGGTGAAGATGACCTGGTACGTGCCGTCCTCGCTGAACTCCCAGCGTGTCTCGCCCTGGTGGCCCACCGGGAGCTCGTGATCGTCCGGCAGCTTGTCCGAGCTGTCGAACAGCAGCGCGTCCTCGGCGCCGTCGCCTCCCTCCTCGTCCTCGTCCTCGTCCGAGTACACCTTCAGCTCGCCCGGACCGTCGAGCCCGGTCAGCGACCACCGCACGGTGTCCCCGGCCATCGCTCCGTCGGGCACGCCGGTGGTGTCCCACCCGGGCGCCGAGGCGTCTGCCACGTCCGCGTCGTCGACATCGATCACATGGGCGCCGTGCGCGGGATCCAGGGTCAACGCCCCGTCCGCGTAGGCGATCCGGCCGAGTCCGGGTCCTGCGGTACGTGCCGTACTGTCGTCCGCGACTGCGACCCCACCTCCCGCCAGTCCCACCGGTGTGGCCGCGAGGACCACCGCCACGGCGACCCGCTGAATCCTCCGCATGCCCTTCATCAGGCGTCCTCCCCCAGGCACTTGGCGAGCTCGGTCGCGTTGTGCCGCATCATCGATACGTAGTCGTCGACCCTGTCGTCGAACGAGTCGCCGTAGATCGTGCAGATCCCGACCCCCTCGTCCTCGGCGACCCGGCGCAACACGTCGGCGCGCGCCGCGAGGTTCGGCTCCAGGAACACCGACGGGACCTTCTTCTCCCGGATCGTGTCGCCGAGTTCCTCCACCTCGGCTGCGCTCGGTTCCTGGTTGGGCACGGGCACGACGAAGCCCGCGATCTCCATGCCGTACGCCTTCGCGAGGTACCCGAAGGCATCGTGCGTGGTGATCAGCTTCCGGTTCTGCTCCGGCACGGTCGCGAGCTTCTTCGCGACCTCCTCGTCGAGGGCGCCGAGCGTCTTCAAATACGCGGCGGCGTTCTTCTCGTACGTCGCCTTCCCCTCGGGATCCGCCTTGATCAGCTCGGTCTCGATCCGCCGCACGTACGCCTCGGCGTTGGCGACGTCCGCCCAGGCGTGGGGGTCCATGTCGCCGTGCACGTGCTTGCCGATCACGGCCTGCGGCAGCACCCACAGCTCGTCGCCAGCCTTGCCGAGGAAGGCATACGGCTCCTCCTTCGGTACGGCCGCCTTGGCCCGGTCGGGCACGTTGAGCACCACGTCGTCGGCCGCGAGCCGCGCCGGCTCGCCGCTCTTGTCGTCGTCCGCGCGGACGTACACCTTCCCTGTATCGGCGTTGAGGGCAAGGTCGGCGTGGCCGCCGTCGAGCACTCTCGCTCCTTCGGGCGCACCAGCGTCGTCGCCGACGGTGAAGGTGAAGGTGCCGCTGCCGATCTCCGCGGTCTTCCCGTCGAGGGTCTCGGTCTCTCCCCCGACGGTCAGCCGGTACGTACCGGGCTCGCTGAACGCCCAGTTGACATGGGTGTGCGCCTCGGGCGGCAGGGTGAAGGAGTCGGCGTCGTCGAGGCCGTCGGCGGAGTCGATGTACACCTTGGGCTTGCCGAGCGTGTCGGTGAGATACACGCGCAGCTCGCCGGGCCCTTCCAGCTTCGTGGCGGTCGTGCGGACTTGGGAGCCGTCTCCGGCGACCTCGCCCTCGACGGCCCAGCCGAGCCACAGCACGTCCAGCCCAAGGTCCTCCTCCAGCTTCATGACCGTGCCGCCGTACTCCTCCAGCTTCTCGGCGACCTCGATCTTCGGGGCGGACTTCTGGGCGTTGGTGTGGACCATCTTCATGATCCCGGACTCTTCGAGCAGGAGACCGTTGCTGAACACGACATCGGCCTTGGCGACCGTGGCCGCGTCGCCGGGGCTGGGCTCGTAGGAGTGCGGGTCGCCGTGGTGCGGCACGATCGAGGTGACGGCGACGCGGTCACCGCCGACCTGCTCGACGAGGTCGGCGATGATCGCGGTGGTCGTCGACACCGTCAACTCGGCATCCGACGAACCGGCTTGAACCCCGCTGCACCCGGACAGTAACGCGCTCGCCGCGATCAGCGCGGCGGTGGTGATGGTGCGTCTGGGATGGCCCCGCATGGGGCTCCTCCTTCTCTCGAAACACGACAGTGCCGCGTACGACGGACCGGGGGGCTGCCAGGCGCCGGTCCGTCGTACGCGGAGCTTTCACTGGGCGGTACGGCGACGTCGTACGAAGAACACCGCACCACCGCCCACCAGCAGGGCGACCACAGCGACGCCTGCGATCACAGTGACTTGCGCGCCGGTGGAGGCGAGGCCGCCGGACGTCGAGGTGCCGTTGCCGCCGGTCGACGAACCTCCGCTTGTTCCGGAGGAGTTGGAGCCCGGGGCCGCAGTCGGGCCCGAGGGGCTCGCCGAGCCGGATGCGGACACCGACGGGGATGCGGTCGCGGTCGTCGTCTCGGAGGCCGACCCCGAGGGGCCGGCCGTCGGTGTCGCGGTCGGCTCGTCCCCCTCACCCGGCTTCACGGTCGACGGGTCCACGTCGTCCCCGACCACCCAGGCGATGGTCTCCGTGTCACTGACCTTCGTGCCGTCGGCGAGGGTGGCACTGACGGTGAAGGTGGTGCGGTAGACGCCCTCGGCGGCGAAGGTCCACACGGTGTGACGGTGGGTCGGCACGGACAGGTCGAAGCTGTCCGGCAGCCCGTCAGAGCTGTCGGCCTGCATGATCACCTTGCCGAGCGCGTCCTCGCCGAAGATGTGCAACGCGCCCGGTCCCTGGAGGGTATCGAGCCGGAAGGCCACACGGCCGTCGATCTCGGAGCTCCTGAACTGGTCGGTGCTCCAGCCGGGCCAGATCAGACCGTCGAGCTGCTGGATCGGCAGCCACCACACGGGGCCGCCCACAGGCCCCAAGAACTCGTACCCCTCAGTGATCTTCCGCCTGGCCGCAGGCTTCACATGCAGCACGACCTCGTCGGGCTGATACCAGTCGTAGTCGAGGGCCGTGCCCTCCTTGAGCTGGAACTGCAGCGAGCCGTCGACCGGGCGCGCGGCCAGATCGAGGTGGCCGTTGTCGATGACATGCGCGGACGGTGCGGTGGGCGTCGGGCTCGTCGAGGGCGAGGTGCTCGAGGACGTCGAGGACGGCGGGGACGTCGAAGGCGTCGGAGTGGAGCCGTCGCCGGGCAGTACGTCGTTCGGGTCGACGTCGTCGCCGACGACCACGGCCAGCGTCTCGGTGTCGGTGGAGCCGCCGCCGGTCACCGTGAACGTCAGCCGGTAGACGCCCTCCGCGGTGAACTGCCAGATGGGAAGCAGCCGTTCCTCGTCGCCGGGCAGCGTGAAGGTGCGCTGGACCGACGCGACACTGCCGAGATACGGGATCGCCGGAGCGTCCACGTTGTCCATCTCGGGGGTGTACGTGGCCATACCGAAGTCCCCGGGCCCGTCGTATCCGGACAGCGTGACCTCGGTGTCGCCGCCCGCCTCGGAGCCGTTCCAGCCCGGTTCCGGCGCGAAGATGTTCTCCGCCTCCCAGCCGTTGAGCTGCCAGGAGGTGTCCGTGGTCGTCATGCCGAGCACGTTGGCCACCGGGTCCAGGGTGGACTGCAGGGACGACTGCACCGCGTGCAGCACCACGTCGGAGGGCTCACGCACGGCCGTCGTGCCGCTGCTCCGGTCGTCGATCTTCAACTCCAGCTTCCCGTCGACCAGTCGGGGCGTGAAATCGAGCTCGCCCTCGTCGAGCACGACGGCACCGCCGGCGGCGCGGGCAGGCCCGCTGCCGCCGGCGGCGGCCAGCCCTGCCGCGCCCAGGAGCACCGCGGTCGCCGTGGTGAGAGCCGCGGCTGTGAAGGCGCGTCTGTCGCGCGTCAGGGCCCGCATCACGAGCTGACGACGACCGTGTAGGTCGCGGTGGCCTGCTCTGTCACGCCGCTAACCGTGCCCTGGACCCTGAAGGTCAGCTGGTAGGTACCGGCCTCCTCGAATGCCCAGTTGGCGTGGTTGTGGGTGCCGACTCCGAAGGTCCTGGACTTGAAGGAGGTGGTGGCGGTGTTGCTGTCGTACCAGCGGGTGCTGCCCGCGTAGACACTGAAGTCCTCGGTGGCGGCACCGTTGCGGGTGGCGCTGACCAGCCTGTAGGTGACCGTGTTGTTGGCGAAGACACCCGTGGCCAGGTGCTCGGTGGAGATGCCGGGGAACAGCACGCCGCGGGAGTCCGCGACGAGTTCGTCGTCGGGGAGCAGCCACACCTGGCTGCCCGTTCCCAGCCAGCCGTGGCCGGGGTTGGCGACCCTGGCGGCCGCCGGCACCGCCAGCGTCACGTCCGCCGGCTCGTACTCGGTGCCGGCCTCCTCGTCGTGGACGTGCAGATGCAGGTCGGCGCCGTCCCACTCGGCGTCGAGGACGTCGACGTGGCCGCTGCTGAGCGTGGTGGCGGCGAAGGCCGACGTGTTGAGACCGGCCGTGGCGAGTGCGGCGGCGGCGATGCCGGTGACGGTCAGCAGGCGTCTGTGGGTACGCAAAAGAAACCCCCCTGGGTCATGTTCATGCCCACCTCGGGCACAACAAAGACGATAATCGTTTTCATAAACGGTTGGCAATGAGATTGCCGTGACATCTGAGGGCGTGAACGGCCGGGCATGGCGGAACGGCAAACGATGTAGATCGTCGGCGAAGACCACGCTCTGCACGGGCAGCAGCACCTGAGGCGGTGACCCGGGCCGCGGCGGCCGCGGGAGTGACGGCGAGGGTGAGGACCAAGCGCGCCCCGACGATCTGCACCGGCAGCGCGACCGCGAGCCCCAGGACGATCTTGAAGGCGGAGGACAGTGCGCGGACCGGCACTCCCCGTGCCTCGGCCACCTCCGGATCGGCGCTGGCGAACGACAGCGGCCGCCACATGACCGCCAACGCCACGAGCACCACGGCCGACGTGCCGAGCAGCCAGGACATCTGCGGGGTGTCGACTCGATCGTCTCCGGTGGTCCTCGGAGCGGGCATGAGCGCGGCCATCGGTCCGGCGCAGCTCGCCGGGGTGGCCGCCCTGCCGGTGCGGCAGTCGGGGCTGGCCCGCCGCGACCATCAGCACCACCCGCCAGGTGGGCGCCCGCTCGGGGGGCGCCGTCCTGGGGGGATCGTCGCCACCAACTCCGGTGGCGGCCCCGGCACCGGAGGCTTCGCGGACGGTTTCGTTCAGGGACCGCACATCTCGGGCCCGGTCACCGCGGCCGCGACACTCGCCGCCGCCGCGCTACTCACGCCGCCGGCACGCACCAGGGCCGGCCGGCCGTCGCATCGCGGCACACGTGCGGAGGCCGCCAGAGCAGTCGGCCCATGGCGGACGTCGGACCTGACCCGAGTCGCGCCGACCGAGTGACGCCGAACCGAATTCCGTCGGCTGATCTGGGGTCGGCCGGAGCAGATGTGACGGTGGCGTCTACGGGGAGACAGCGCCGGACGGCCTCCTGTCGAGCCGCCTGCGGCCCCCCGCACCGGCCACGCCCGGCAGCTCCACCGCCGGACGAAGAGCCGGTGGCCGGGCCGCCTGGATCGGCTTCGTCCTGGACGACGACCGCGCCGACGACCTGACGCGCATTTCCACCACCCTGCGGTACGCCCCGCGGCCGCCGGTCCCTCTCCGCGGACACGCGGCCGGAGTACGCGGTGAGGGGTCGAGGAGGGCTGAGTGCCGCCGCTGATCTGGCATGGCGGGGCGAGGAAGCGACACCGCCGCGGCCCCGCACCCGCGAATCGAAGTCGCGGCCACGGCGGTGCATCGAGTTCAGGACGGTGTGACGGTCAGCACGCGGTTGAGCGCGCCGTCGGGGCGGGCTGTGAGGTCGTCCCAGGTGCCTTCCTCGGCGATGCGGCCGGCTTCGAGTACGGCGATGCGGTCGGCGCGGCGGATGGTGGCGGGGCGGTGGGCGATGACGAGGGTGGTGCGGTTGCCCTGGGCGAGCGCGGTGGCGAGTTGGGCGTCACCGGCGTTGTCCAGGTGGGCGGTGGTCTCGTCCAGCACGAGGATCCTGGGGTCGGTCAGCAGGGCGCGGGCCAGGGCGATCCGGGCGCGCTGGCCGCCGGAGAGGGTGGCGCCGCGCTCTGCGACGAGGGTGTCCATGGGGGCGATCCGGTCGACGCCGCACGACCGGGCCGTTTCGGCGAGGAGGTCGTCGTCCGCGTCCGGTGCGGCGAGGCGCAGGTTCTCGGCGAGGGTGCCATGGAAGAGGGGGGTTTCCTGGCCCACGACGGCGATGGCACGGCGAAGTTCGGCGTCGGCCAGGTCACGAAGATCGACGCAGGCGCCGTCGCCGGGCATCAGGTGGACGGCTCCCTCGGACGGGTCCCAAAAACGGGCCAGCAGATGGGCACACGTGGACTTCCCAGCTCCGGAAACACCGACCAGGGCGAGGATCTGGCCCGCAGGAACCGTCAGCTCGACGCCGTCGAGCACGGGCCGGCCCCCGTAGTCGAACCTCACCCGGTGCAGCCGGACGCCCAGCGGGCCCGGGGGGAGCGGGCGGGGTGAGGCGGGCGGCGGAGCCAGAGCGGGCGCCTTCACAGCCGCGTCGACGCGGGCGGCCGCAGCGCGCAGACCCACGGCCTGGCTCAGCGCCCTGGCCGACTCGGCGACCGGGCCCAGCACCGACAGGGCGAGCGCCATCGCTGCCGGGGCCCACGCTCCGTGCAGCCGTCCGGAGGTCACGGACTGCGCGGCGGCGGCGACCACGCCGAGCACCGCGAGCACGATGAGCAGATCGCGTACGGCGGCGGCCATGGCCTCCCATGCGGCCTCCGCGCGCTGGGCTTCGCCCACCCTCCGGCCCTGCTCGGCGAGACGGCCGCGCCGCTCGGACAGCCCGCCGAACGCGAGCAGTTCACGCAGCCCGTCGACAGCCTCCACGGTGTCGGCCGAAAGCTTCGCGGCGGCCGCCCGGGTACGGGCCCCGCGCGCCGCGCGTCCACGCGCCTCGGCGAAGGGTGCCACGGCGAGCAGCGCGGCGACCGGCAGCACCGCCGCGAGCAGCCATGGCTCCACCGTGGCCAATGCTGTGGCTCCACCGGTGAACACCAGGCCGGATGCGAGGAGTTGGGCCGTGGTGTGGGCGTAGAAGAACTCCAGCGCCTCCACGTCGGCCATCGCCGTCGCGGCCAGGTCCCCGCTGCGCCGGCCGGCCACACGGGCGGGTGCGCTGCGGGCGAGCCCGTCGAAGACCCGCACACGCAGCTCGGCCAGCACCCGGTAGGCCAGATCGTGCGAGAGGTCCATCTCGCGCCAGGTCATCAGGGGGCGTACGAGGACGAGGACGACCAGAGCGGTGACCGTACCGGCCGAGGGGGCGCGGCCGGTGATGACGGCGGTACCGACGGTGTGCGCGGCCAGCGTCAGCAGCGCGACCAGCGAGCCCTGTTCGACGAGCGCCGCGGCGCAGGTGCGGGCCATCATCGCCCGGTGTCCGCCGAGGGCCGGCAACAGGGCACGCAGTGAACCCCGTGCGGGGACGGACGCGTCGGTGGTGCTGCTGTGCGAGATGACGGCGTCGGCGTCGGTGATGCTGCTCATGCGACGAGCCCTCCTTCATACGTGTGGCCCGCCTTGACCAGCTCGGCGTAGACGCCCCCGGCCCTGACAAGGGCGGCGTGCGCACCGACGGCGTCCACGCGTCCACCGTCGAGCACCACGATGCGGTCCGCGTGCCGGACGGCAGCGAGGCGGTGCGCGACCACCAGGACGGTCCGGCCACCCGCGGCGGCGAGCAGTTCGCGGACGATGTCCGCCTCGCGGCGTTCGTCGACCGCGCTCGTCGCCTCGTCCAGCACGAGCACCGGAGCGTCGGCCAGCAGGGCCCGGGCGAGGGCGAGGCGCTGGCGCTGGCCGCCGGAGAGGGTGGCGCCCCGTTCGCCGAGGACGGTGGCATAGCCGTCGGGGAGGTCGGCGATCTCGTCGTGGATGCCTGCGGTGCGTGCGGCGCGTTTCAGGTCGTCGTCCTGGGCGTCGGGCCGGGCCAGGCGCAGGTTGTCGGCGATGGTGGCGTGGAAGAGGCAGGTCTCCTGGGAGACCACGGCGATGCCCTGCCGCAGTGAGTCGAGCGTGTACTCGGTCACGGGCTGGCCGTCGACGGTGATCCGGCCCCGCTGTGGGTCGCGATGGCGCAGGAGCAGGGCGAGCAGCGTGGACTTGCCTGCGCCGGACGGGCCGACGATGGCGGTGACCCGTCCCGCCTCGGCGGTGAAGGTGACGTCGCGCAGCGCCGGCGCGTCGGCGCCGTCGTAGGTGAACTCCACGTTCTCGAAGCGCACGTGGGGCGGGCCCGGCCAGTGTGCTGGTGCCGTTCCGGTGTCGGGCACGGCGGGTTGGGCGGTGCGCAGTGCCGCGAGTCCGTCGGCGGCCGACACGCCCAGGTATCCGGCGTGCCACTCACGGGACAGGTCACGTACGGGCCGGAAGCACTCGGAGGCCAGGAGCAGCACCAGATAGGTGCCGGTCGCCGTGGTGGATCCGGTGACGGCCGACCAGCAGGCGAGCAGCGCGGCGGCCGCGGTGCCGCCCTGGATGGCCAGGTCGGTGAGCCCGGTGTCGACGAGGGACACGCGGAGCTTGGCGACCGTGGCCCGGTGCAGCGCCGCCGAGCGTTCCTCCAGCCGCTCCCGGGTGCGGCCGACGGCGCCCGCGGCCCGCAGCGCGGGCATGCCCTGCAGTGCTTCGAGGTAGTCGGCGCCCAGTTGCTCGTAGGTGTCCCAGTGTTCCTTGCCGCGCCTGGCGAGGAGCCGGTCCCAGGCGCGCGGCCCGAACAGGGCGAGCAGCAGGGCCGGTACGAGGCCGAGGAGGGCGGCCGGCTCTACTGTGGCCAGGGCGGCGAGCAGCAGGGGCGGCACGAAGAGGGTGATGAGGAGCTGGGGCAGGTAGCGGGAGACATAGGCATCGACGCCCTCGACCCCGTCGACCAGGGTGGTGCGGACAGCGCCGGCGCGCGCGGTGGTCAGGTGCGCGGGTCCCAGCCGTCCGAGGTGGGCGAGGAGTTCGTCCCGCAGGCGGATCCTGACCTGCGCTCCGGCGCGGGTGGCGGTGCGCCGATGCCAGTGGCTGAGCCCGGCACGGGCGACGACGACGCCGAGCACCGTCCCGACGAGCAGTGGGAGCCGGTCGGTGTCGCCCGTGGCCACGTCGGCGAGGGCGACGGCCAGCAGCACGGCCTGCGCAAGGTGGGTCAAGGTGACGGCCCCCTGCAGGAGAGTGGCCGCGAGCAGGGGGCGCCGTGCGTGCCGTGCGGCGCGGCGCAGCTCGGGGTGGACGATCAAGAGGCCCCCTCTTGGGAGTAGGTGGTGCCGAGGGCGGGGCTGTGGCCGATCCAGTCCCGGCCGGGCGCGGCGCCCAGGTCGGCCCGCTGCCGAGGGCCGACGGGCCGGCCTGTCGGCGAGGACCGGCCGGCGGTCACGTGTGCCGGGTGGACGGCGAAGCCGGCGCGCGACTCGGGCGGGTCAAAATGCGGTGCGGCGAGAGGGGCTTCGGCGCCTCCGTCGAGGCGGACCGCGGTGCGTCCCCTGCCCGGCGCGCGCTTCGCGAGCCACAGCGCCGCGGTGGCGTGTTCGGTGTCCAGCAGGATCAGCGGCCCGGTGTGGTGGTCGGAGTGGGAGATCGTGCGCCGCGCGGGGTGACGGTGAGTTCGGCGGTCTCCCCGGGCAGCGCGCCGTCGGATGCCGGGCCGAGAGGGTGCACGCGGGTCGTGGCCGGGGCGGCAGCGGGCAGCTGGTACCCACGACGAACCGGGCGTCCACCGGGGGCGGCGCTCCCGCGGACCCGGCGGGCCGCAGCCGTCCTGTCCTGTACCGCCCGAGGCCGCCAGGGAGATACGGAGCAGTCGGACGGGGCCCGGTTCGCCGGGGCCTGACTCCGGCAAAGGAAGTACGGCGTCCCGTGGACCGCCGTACTTCACCTCAGGGAATAGGGCGTGCATATTCGTCCCCTGCGAGAGGGTGATCCGGGTAGCACACCGGCCAGCCGCCCTCGGGGTCCTGGCCGACCCGCCCCGCCACCTTCAGAACATCCGCGAGCAGCCCTGGGGTGACGACCTCCTTCGGGGTCCCGTCGGCCACCACGCGGCCGTCCCGCAGCGCCACGATCCGCTCCGCGAACCGGGCGGCGTGGGCCAGGTCGTGCAGCACCATCACGACGGTGAGGCCCCGCTCCTCACGCAGCCGCACCACGGTCTGCAGCACGTCGAGTTGGTGGTGCAGGTCCAGGTACGTGGTCGGCTCGTCGAGCAACAGGACCCGGGTGTCCTGCGCGAGTGCCATCGCGAGCCGGACCCGCTGCCGCTCACCCCCGGACAGCGCGTCTACGTCCCGCTCGGCCCACTGCTCCACGCCGACATCGCGCAGTGCACGCCGTACGACGGGGTCGTCGCCCTCGCGCAGCATGCCGAGGGGGCCGCGCGCCGCGTACCGGCCCTGACGGACGAGTTGACGCACTGTCATGCCGGGGACGGCCGGGGCCGACTGGTGCAGCAGTGCGACGTGCCGGGCGGTGGCGCGGCGGGAGAGCCGGGCGAGGTCGTTCCCGCCGAGCAGCACGCGCCCCTCGTCGGGCCGCAGCAGCCCGGCGGCCAGCCGCAACAAGGTCGACTTGCCGCAGCCGTTGAGGCCGATGAGCGCGGTCAGCTCGCCCGGTTCGACGGTCACGTCGACGCCGCGCAGCACGGGGCGTCCGGGGTAGCCGAAGTGGACTTTCTCGACGCGGATCCCCACGGGTTCGGTCATGCTCTGTCCTTCGTCGACATCAGAACGTTCGGCTCGGGGAGCGGCGTACGACGGCCAGCAGCAGCGCGGCTCCGAGGCACGTGGTGAGGGCACCGACCGGCAGCGTGAGCCGCCCGGAATCCAGCGCGACCGCCAGCAGCCGCGACAGCAGTTGCGCGGCCGCGTCCGATCCGCACACAACGGCCGCACCCACGAGGGCGGCGCCGGGCAGCGTCATCCTCAGGTCCGCACCGAACACGGCCAGCGCGAGGTGCGGCACAAGCAGCCCGACGAAACCCAGTGCCCCCACGGCGGCCACCGCACCCGCCGTCAGCGCCACCGCGCACAACAGCGCGAGGCTCCGGGCCCGCGCGGCGGACAGCCCGGCGGCACCGGCGATGTCGTCGCCGCAGCGCAACAGGGTCAGCGGCCCGGCCAGCAGCCACGCCACAGCACCCCACGCGAGCGCCCACGGCCAGAGCAGGTGCCAGTGCTGCCACACGCGGCCCTCGGTCGTGCCGACGAGCCACTGGACGACGCTGCCGAGCTCACCCGGCGCGACGAGCAGCACCATGGCGGTGAGCCCGCCGAGCACCGCCGAGACGAGCACCCCGTGCAAGGCGGTCTGCGCGGGGTCTCCCCGGCCACGCCCCGCGAGCAGCCACAGCAGCGCGGCTCCGGTGCACCCGCCCACGCAGGCGGCGACGACGACGGCGAGGGGCGATTCCCACCCCGCGAGCCCGAGAGCGGTCGCGGTGACGGCCCCGAGCACCGCGCCCGGCGTCACGCCCGTGACCTCCGGGCCGGCGAGCGGATTGCGCAGGGCGGACTGCAGGACCAGGCCCGCCACGCCGAGGCACGCCCCCGCGGCGAGGGCCACCAGCATCCGGGGCAGGCGGAGTTGGAACAGAATGTGCCGCTCCGTCGCGTCACCGCCCCCGCCGAGGACGTCCCGGACCACCGCCGGGGACATCCCCCTCCCAGCCAGCAGTTCCCCGCAGGCGCACACGACGGCGAGTGCGGCGAACACCGCGAAGCGCCGCTTCACCGGTTCTCCTTCGCGGCGGACGGCGAGGCTTCAGGACCTGTCCCCCGCGGCGCCGGGCGAGCGGCGTCGGTCCGCGCCGCTCCTCGCCGAGCCGTCGGTTTCCGAGGGCCCGACCGAAGCAGGGCGACGCCGACGGGCACACCGAGGAGGGCCGTCCACGCACCGACCGGTGTCTCCACGGGCGCCAGCGCCAGCCGGGCCGGGACATCGGCGACGGCCACCACGACCGCTCCCCACGCCGCCGACCAGGGCAGCCAACGCACCGCGTCAGCCGCCGGGTTGAGCCGCTTGGCGAGGTGCGGGGCGAGGAACCCGACCCACGCCACCGGCCCGCACACGGCCGTCACGGGCGCGATCAGCACAATGGCGATGGCCAGCGCGGCGAACCTGGCCCGCTGCGCGCGCACCCCCAGCGCCTCGGCGTCCTCGTCCCCCAGCCGCAACACCGACAGCACCGGTACGCACAGCACGAGCGCGGGCAACGCGACGAGCAGCCAGGGCCACAGCCCGGTGACGTCGTCCCAGGTGCGGGCGGAGAGCGAGCCGAGCAGATACCGGTAGATCAACTGGAGGTCGAACTGGTCGGCCATCACCATGAGCACGAGCAGCGCGGCCTGCAACGCGGCGGCGACCGCGGCTCCGGTGAGCAGGACGGCGGACGGGCTGCGTCCCAACCCGGCGGCGAGCAGCGTGAGCCCGCCGCCGAGCGCGGCCCCGCCGATGGCCAGCAGGGGCTGGACGGCGGCGGGGATGGACACCGCGAGCACCAGCGGTGCGGCGACCCCGAGCGCGGCCCCGGACGACACGCCCAGCATCTCGGGGACGGCCAGGGCGTTGCGCAGCGCCTCCTGCAGTACGAGCCCCGCCGAGCCCAGGCAGAGCCCGGCGATCAGCGCCAGCATCAGCCGGGGCACGCGGAGTTCGGTGACGACGACGCCGGCGAGCGTGCTGTCGGCGTCCAGCAGCGCACCGGGCAGTCGGTACAGCGGGACGTACGGCGTGCCCAGACTCAGCGCGCAAGCGGACGCCGCGACCAACAGCCCGATGAGCACTGCGCGGTGCCGGGTCCCACTGGATCGCGGGAACCGCTCGCCCGAGGTCACCCCACCTACCGCGCTTTCGGTGTCGGTGGGTGCGCTCACCGCAGCGCGGCCGTGGCCTCGTCGAGGACGATGCCCAGCGAGCGGGTGCCGCGGCCCTTGGCCCACACCTCGGAGTTCACCTCGTGGACGTCCCCGTTCCGCACGGCCGGGATCTTCTCCCAGAGCGGGTTCTTCGCCAGCTTCTCCGACAGCTTGCCGTCCGCCTCGCCGAAGGCGATCGTCTCGACGAACAGCACGTCCACGTCACGCGCGAGGATCTCTTCGAGGCTGTAGCTCCCCTCCACGCCACGGGACTTCCAGGGATAGTCCGCCAGCTTGGGGAACAGTCCACCGGCCACGTCCGTCCCCGGCGTGGCGACACCGAAGTTCTCGTCGCTGCCGTAGATGACGAGCGCGGTCTTGTCACTCTTGGTCCGCTCGGCCTCGGCGAGCTTGGTACGGAAGGTCTTCTCGGCCTTCTCACCCTCGGTGGGGCGGCCGGTGAGCGCGGCGACATCACGCAGGTACCCCACGCTGTCCTGCCATGTCTCGGGCTGCATGGGCCAGAACGTGGTGGCGTCCTTCAGGGCCGGAGCGAGCTTGCCGTGGGTGTCCTCCAGGCCGATCACGAGATCGGGTTTGTGGGAGAGGATCGCCTCCACCTCGGGGGCGATGAACCCGCCGGGAATGATGTCGACCTCCTTCGCCTTCTTCTTCCCCAGGAAGTCGGGGTGGGCGAGGAGGGCGCTGTTCGTGGCCGTGGGGACGATGCCCAGCTCGGTCAGGATGTCGTCGCAGAGCGCGAACAGGCAGACGATGCGCTGCGGTTCCTTCTTCAGGGAGACCTTGACGCCGTGGGCGTCGGTCAACTCCCGTGTCGCCTTGATGGGTTTCACCGTGACGTCGGTCCTGGTACCGGCCGCGGCGGCTTCTTCGCTCGCGGGTCCGGTGGACGCTCCACATCCCACCAGTACGGACCCCACTGTCGCTGCGGTGATCCAGCCTCGAACGTATCTCGACGGTGAGCGCAGCATCGATGCCCTCGCTTCTTCTCGTGGGATCCGGAACGCACCGAAGATACATGATAATCGTTTTCATAAAATCTCCTTTGCGCGGAACTCCGGTCGCCGTACCGGCCGAGCACCTCGCCGCCGCCCCGTCCGGCCGATGGAGGACCATCACGAAGCGGCGTTGTGCGGTTCCTCGTCCATCGGCGGTCGGAGCAGTTGCCGCGGTTCCCGGGGCACCATGAGGTCGCGGTCGGAGGCGCGGTGGATGCCGGCGAGTCCTATGACTTCGGGGACTACGTCGTCAGGCACCACCGTTGCTCCCTCCTCGGACAGGACACCTGCTTGCGGCCCATGCGCCTTGTGAGGGCGGCTGATCGTGATGGGGAGTACGGACGCTTGGTCGACTCCCCCTCGTTGAGCAGCTCGATGGCTTGCGGTCCGCGCTCTCCCAGAACGAGGTCCGTCTCTGCGCCGAGCGCGAGACAGGCATCCTCTACGAGCGCAAGGCCATGGCGATCGGCGATGCGCCGCATCTCGATCATGTCGGCGGGATGGCCGTACATGTCGACAGGCAGCAGGGCGCGGGTCCGTGCCGTGATCGCGGCTTCGCAGGCGGTTGTGTCGATGCATCGTGACTCAGGAGCGATGTCGACCCAGACGACGGACGCACCGACCGCGCTGATCGCGGCCGATCCGGCGAGATCGGTATTTGCGACCGTGATGACTTCGTCTCCCGGTCCGATCCCGAGCGCGCGCAGCGCGGCTGTCAGGGCGGCCGTACCCGAGCCCACGGCGACAGCGTGCCGCGCGTCGACCCAGCTCGCGAATTCCTCCTCGAAATCCGGCACCTCTTCGCCCCAGCGGAACTGTCCGCTTTCAAGCACTCGGGCGATCGCGGCACCAGCGACCTGGTTGACCTTGCCGGGCATGATGGACGAACCGGCCTGCACCGGCGGCAGGTTGATCTCGCCCAGTCCCGCGCGCGGCCCGCTGGACAGCAGGCGCAGGTCGTTGCAGCTCTCGGACAGCTTGACGGCGATCCGCTGGAGCCACAGCGAACGTCTCACAGGGGTACGCCTTGTCCCGAAACTGCGGGGGCCTTCCGCTTTGCACTCGCGGAAGGCCCCTACCGTGTCACCGTCTTCGGCGTCGGCTCAGCGCAGGCGGTCTTTGGCTTTGTAGTAGGCGCCGCCGAACGGCAGGAACCAGGCGGTGCCGTTGTAGAAGGGGACGGGGACCTTGGGGAAGCCGAGGCCGCGCAGGGGGTTGGCCTCCGGCTTGCCGTCCATCATCTCGGCGACCGCGC
>NZ_JBEOVF010000017.1:0-181695 GCF_040295365.1 Streptomyces sp. NPDC002838
TTCGTCGGTGGTGGTGTCCACGTAGACCGCTTCGAGCACGCCGATCTTGTGGCCCTTCGGGTCGAGGACGCTGCGGTTGCGCCACTCGCGGATATCGGCTGCATGGATCATGGCCTGCCTCCTGAGCCGTTGATCCGGGCCGCTAGGGGCCGCCCCTGCGGGCCGTCGCAGCCCGCTGAGCCCGGTAGCCCTGTGTCCTTCCAGGCTATCCGGGAACGCAGGCATCCCGATGAAGCCCTGATCACGGCGGTGATCACGGCGGTGATCACGACGGTGAACATGGCTGCCTTCTTTGGCTCTCGGTTCGCACGTTGGTCTGCTTCATTGCCGTCAATTCCCGTCGGCTCTTGAGCCTTGAGGCCGGCCGGGTGGTGTCCACGCGACGTTTGCACCACCCGGGGCGCTTGTGGTCAGTGCC
Source organism: Streptomyces sp. NPDC002838 (assembly GCF_040295365.1). Lineage (NCBI taxonomy): Bacteria > Bacillati > Actinomycetota > Actinomycetes > Kitasatosporales > Streptomycetaceae > Streptomyces > Streptomyces sp. NPDC002838. Next base: position 419 of record NZ_JBEOVF010000017.1, read on the forward strand.
TGAAAGCGTCCTTGGCCTTGTCTCCGGCCCGCTTCAGGCTTCCGGAGACCCGGTCGGTCCTGCCTTCGCGCCGCAGTCGCCGATTGCGGGTGGTCCGGCCGATGTGTTCGGTGATCCGGCCCTTGAATTCCTGTGTCTTGTGCTTGATCGTCTGTCCGACGCTCATGACTGTCCTTTGCATGTCGGCTGGAGGGGCTCCCGCGCGTGATCGCCGTACAGGCCGTCATTCCTGCGGGATGAGTTCGGGCGTGGAGTGGGTTACCTGCGACCACGGCTGTACCGGCGGCGGCCACCGCTGCGCCCGCGCTTGGCGAAGCCGACAATCCAGAGGACCAGCAGGACGGCCGCGACCCACCACAGGATCTGCATGGTGAAGCCGAACCCGAAGACCACCAGGATCAGCAGAAGGAGAAGAATCCAGAACATTGCCGGGCCTCCAGATCGCGGGGATTTCCTGATTCCGCGGGGTCCGGGCGAAGCGGGAAGGTGGAATGCTGCGGCCGAATGATCCGGAGTGGCATAGCCCTACGCCGTGCTGCCAGTCAACGCCCGGGAACCTCCCTTGTCAACGCAGTGTCGACACGGAGGGGTTCTGGGAGCTGGGCAGGGCCCGCCGTGGCGAACGGAGCCTCGGCGGGGGCTTCGGCCGGCTCGGTCGGCGGCGTCGGCAGGATGTGGTCCTCCCACCATGACAGGCCCAGCACGGTGGCGAGCAGGACGAAGGGGGCCGAAGCGGGAACGATCAGCGCGTACATGTGTACCGCCTGTTGTGGGATGCGTGCGACGCGACGGGCAGCAGATCGGTGCCCGCTTGGAGCGCATCGGGGCGCGCCGGGATCGTGTGACGATGGGCGCGTGCGGGAACCGCCTCGCTCGTGACGCGGCGGGTTCGGGCACCGATGCACAGGGTGCGCCCTCTGGGGAGCGCGTTGGCGGTGCGACGCTGCCGGGGGCAGGGGCGGCATGTCGCACGCTAGCCCTCGCCGCAGCTCCCCGACAGGTGTCAAGTAGCCATCCATGCCGGACGGGACGCGCTGACGTCGCACGGTATCCGCATCCGTTGGGCAGGACTACGCTGTGGGATGAGCCCCAGTCCCCGGTTCGATGCTGTGTCCCGCTCCCGGGGAGGCCCGCCGTGTTCGTCCTGCTCTTCATCCTCGTCATCGTCCTGTTCGGCTTCGGCTTCCTCAATTCCATCTGGTGGGTGGCCGCGGCGGTGTTGGTCTACGGCGCCACCCGCTACGGCCGCGATCGTGGCGGAGGCCGGAGCCGTAGCGGCAGTTCCGATCTCGGGGACTACCGGGACTACCAGGAGCGCCGGGATCGTCGGGAACGCTGGGACCGCCGCTACAGGCGTCAGAACCGGGCGCGCTGGCGGCGCGAGGACCGTCGGGACCACGAACACCGCAGGTGACCCGTGACGTGGCCCGGTAGCCACGGGTTCCGGGACGGCTTCAGCCAGCCCGGACGCGTCGAGATCGGCAAGACGTATACGCCATGCCACGCACAAGCCTGATCCAAGAGGAGCGGAGCGATCTGCGGGCCGAGGCCACGTGGGGGAACGCGTCGGCGGGACCGGACGTCGTCGCACTGCGCGCCGAGAACGATCAACTGCAGGAGGAAGCGATCTTCAAGCACTACGGACTGGCCTACAAGCCTGTTGCGGCGGCGAACGGCAACTGGCGCGCCGTTGACCACCTATGGACGGGATGACTGCCCTGTGAGGTACGGACCATGCACCAGGTGACCCCGCCCCGTGAAGAACAGCGGCTGTTGAGGACTGTGCCCTCAGCGGAGGACGCGGCTCTGCTGGCCGAGGTCGTGGAACTACGCGCCACGAACGAGCAGTTGAGCCGCGCGCTGGCGAGCCGTGCGGAGATCGACCAGGCGCGCGGCATGATGATGGCCCTGGCGCCGTGTTCCAGCGACCGGGCCTGGGACCTCCTGGTGGAGGTGTCGCAGCACTGCAACCTCAAGCTTCGTGACGTGGCTGCGGCTCTGGTCGCCACGACGAAGGACCGGACGCTCCCGGAACCGATTCAGCGGGAGCTGCGCCGGGCACTGCGGCGCCTCCATGCGGCGGACCGGAGATGACGGCGCACGCGCCCAGCGGACGGCACCGGAAGCTGTGAACTCAACTCTCCGGTGCCTTCGTCCAGGACGGCCGTCGGACGCGCCTGTTGTCTAGCCCGCCTCGTGGACCTCAAACACCGGTCGTGCGGTTCCTGGTCCGTTCTGCCTGATCCCTGCTTCGCTGTCGATACTTCGCTGGAAGGCATGACAGGCCCACCGGCCCTCCACGCTCTCCGCTTCACATCCCCTGTAGGCAGCCGCGGTTGCCCCTGTTTGAAAGCGGGCTGCCAGGGAACACGCCCGATGTGCTTCAGACCGGAGGCACGCCCGTGGGAGCAGCTGTCGCTGCTCCCCAGCGTGCTGCGGTCCGACGGCTCCCACGGTGAGCGACGCCACCGATCAGGGAGACACGTGCCCATGCCGTACGCACGAACTCAGAGCCCACGAAGCGCACACTCCTATGACGATGCCCCGGACACCGATGCCGCGTTCCGCCGTATCGCCGCCCTGCCGGACGGCCCGGAGAGGACCGCGCTGCGCCAGGAGGTGGTGTGCGCCTGGGCGCCGATGGCCGTACGTCTCGCCCGGCGCTTCCGTCACCGCGGCGAGTCCCTCGAAGACCTCAAGCAGGTCGCCCAACTCGGCCTGATCAAGGCGGTAACCCGCTTCGACCCGAGCCTTGGCAACGCCTTCCAGAGCTTTGCCATACCGACGATCCTGGGCGAAGTGAAACGGCACTTCCGTGACCACCTCTGGGGCGTGCACGTACCGCGACGCGTACAGGAGCTGCGCGGCAGGGTCCGCTCCGCCGGGAACGAGTGCGTTTCGCTCTACGGCCGCGAACCATCTGTCCACGAGATCGCCGCGTACGCCGGCCTCACCGAGGCGGAAGTGCGGCTGGGCGAGGGGGCGTTGGGAAGCTTCACCTCCCTGTCCCTGGATGCCGTACCCGGCCGCTCCGAGCACAGCCACCCACTGACCGACACTCTCGGTGGCACGGAGCCCGGCTTCGACCTGATCGTCAACCGTGAGGCGCTCCGCCCGCTGCTGCGGGCACTGCCCGAACGCGAACGGCAGATCCTCTACATGAGGTTCTTCTGTGAGATGACGCAGAACCGCATCGCCCTGCGGCTCGGTCTCTCGCAGATGCACGTCTCCCGTCTGATCACCCGCACCTGTGCGCGCCTGCGCGACCAGGTGATGGCCGAGGCCCACGATCGGAGGAGGGCAGTGTGACGCGACCGTGCGCAGCTTCGCGCAGGCCCAGTGGCCCGTGGCTGCGCCGATGGCTTCCGCTGCGCACGCCTGGGGAGGCTCCGGCAGGCGGCCTTCCAGCAGACGCCACCGCCGTCTGATCGAGGACGGCGCAGAGCAGTAGCGGGCCCCGGCAAGGGCGTGGGTCAGAACCCCAGACCGGCGAGGGGTTCCGAGTCGTCGATGAAGGCACGGGCCACGTCGGCCAGGCGCCGATTGTGAGAGCGGGCGTAACCACGCAGCGCGCTGAACGCCTGCTCCATGTCGACGCCCTGACGTTCGGCGAGCTTCCCCTTGGCCTGTTCGATCAGCACCCGGCTGTTCAACGCCGTCTGCAGCTGCTCGTTGAGCACCGTGCTGCGGTGGGCGGTGCGTTGTTGCAGCAGGCTGATGGTGGCGACGTCGGCCAGCGCCTGGGCGATGAGTGTGGCGGCCGGATCGAAGGGGCCGGGCGCGGCGCGGAAAAGGTTCAGGGCGCCCACGGTCTCGTCCCGCAGGCGCATGGGCAGGGCCTGGACGGCCCCGAATCCGCTGCGGTGGGCCATCGTGACGAAGCGCGGCCAGCGATCGACCTCCCGGGTCAGGTTGGGGATGATCACCGGTGCGCCGGTGCGGAAGCACTCGAGGCAAGGGCCTTCGTCGTTCTGGAGCTGGAAGAGCTCCAGCAGGCGCACCTGTTCGTCGGAGGCGGCCATGACGCGGAGTTTGCCGTCCCGGTCGGCGAGCAGCACCCCGGCGGCGCTCGCGTCGAGCATGCCGACGCAGCGGTCGGTCAGCAGGCGCAGGAAGTCGATGAGGTCGAAGTCGGCGACGAGGTTGTCGGCCAGCTCGACGAAGGTCTTGGCCAGAAGCTGTTGATCCATCGTGGGCACCCTCGATTAAGACTAGTCCCTGCCCGAAAAGGCGGGAAGTACGGCACGTTCCTCGGCCGGCACCGATACGTCAGGTTTCCTCCTCGGCCTGATCCGGCTTCGCGTCCGGGGAGAAACGAAGCCGGTGGGCCACCACGTCCGCCGCCACGTCGGCGAGCCGGCGTCCCTGCGCATAGGCGTGGGCGCGGAGCCGGACGAAGGCTTCTTCGATGCCGACTCCGAGTTGAACGGTCAGGATGCCGCTGGCCTGGTCGATCTCCGCCCGGTACGCGCCCAGGCCCTCGAAGCTGCGGTCCGGCATCGGCCCGCCGGTCGGCGCGCGCGTCTCGTCGATCCTCGCATCGAGCGGGAGCAGCGTCGCGAGATCGGCGAACGCCAGTGCGTCGGCCAGTCCTCCGTGTCCAGCACGGTCGGAACAGTGGCGTACAGCTCCAGAACTCCCGGGCTGATCGCCCCCATCCGCAGGGGGAGCGAGAACACCGCACGGGCTCCGGCTTCCGGAGCCGCGTCGGCGAACGCGGCCCAGTGATCCTGCGGTTCAGTGGTGAGCAGATCGGGTGTCAGGACGGCCGAGCCGTGTGCGAAGGCGTCCACGCAAGGCGCGGCCGCGGTGCGCACGTCCACCACACCCACCCGGGCACCTCGTCGGACCGCCTGCTCGGCCACCAGCATCCGAATGCGGGCCGACCGGCTGTCAGGCCCCACCCGAGCCACCGCCTCCCGGCATCGTGACGAGGCCCTTCAGCCTCGCCGTGGTCCGTTCCCCGAGGGGAAACACCAGCGCGCGGAACATGGTGGAGCCGGCCGGCCTCCGAAGCTGGCTTGGGCGATCGGCCTGGTCCACCAAGGTGGTACCGAGTGATGCCTGGTGGTCGGTCAGCAGCCGCTCCTGCGAACGACGGGCGAGCCCCCGGTCCCGCGGACCCGGCCGGACCATGATGTCGGCGAACGCGAGACGCCGCCGGACACCGTGAGTTGCTCGGTGCTGCGCGGCAACGGTCCTTGGAGGCCGAGCCACCAGGAGCCGTCGCCACGTGCCGGGAGTCCGAAAGCGCATCCCATCAGGCTGTCCATCCCGGCGATCACCATGGCGAACCCCGGTCGGCGCATGTCCGTGGTGAGACGGTCCAAGAAGTTCTGACGGCTGGGACGGCGGTATGGATCACCCGGCGCCGTCGCGCGGGACTCCACATACAGATCCGTCAGATCCGCACGCAGGCTGTCCACCAGCCAGCGGTTCACCCGACGCAACTGCACCGGAGCCGTAGCGGACGGCTCGCCGCCCCCCGGCTTCCGTGACTGCCCGCGCCCGAATTCGGCCTTCACCGCACATCGCCCGAGAGAACAGCCACGAGCGGGACAGACCCGTGCGGCGGGGCTGGAGCGGGCGTGGCCGGGTTGTCCCCGAGAGGAGGTGGCGGGTGGCCGAACGGAAGGCCGAGGAGCAGGAACCCGCAGTCGGCGAGGTCGAGAATCCGAGCCAGCGTCGTCGGCGGATGGTGCAGTCGTAGGGTCCCACCGACCACGGTGGTCTGTTGCGCGGCGCGGAGGAATGCGTTGAGTCCACTGCAGTCGCAGAAGGTGACGGGGGTGAGGTCGACGTCGATGGTGCGGATACCGTCTTGCAAGCACCGTTCCAGGGACACGCGCACCAACGGCGCGGATTCGAGGTCGATCTCACCGGCCAGGGTGATCAGCGCCCGTTTCCTTCGGTCATGGCGGTAGACGGTGAGCTGTGGCAAGGGCATGACGCCTCGGTTCGGAAGACCATCCGGCAGCGGGCGCGGTGGTGCCGGAGTCCCGGCTCTCTGGGCGCGCTCCCGGCAGGGTGTATTTTCGGCGGAGGCAGAGCAACGGCCGGTCCGACAGCCTGAGCAGCAGGACAGAGGACCCACCCAGTTCCCTCCAGGGATGCGCCGGGTGACAGACGAAGAGCCCGCACCCCGCAGCCATCTGTGTTCAGCAACAGCATGCCGCCGGGGTCTGGGACGTCTACAACAACAGCGTAGTCCTCGCGTCGTGTGACGGACGGTCCGAAGCGGCCCAATCCCAGGATATGGACGGTCAAAAAACGCGGTGGCACGTGCAAATCCGAGGCACCGCACGGTGGTCGAGATGGCGGGGCGCGGCATCAAAGCGGAGGTCGGTCAGAAACAGACCGTCATCGATCTCCAGGTCGTCGTGGAATACGGTGTGAGCGTCACCGACGTCGCCGCACAGGTCCGGGAGAACGTGATCGTGGCGGTGGACCGGATGAGGGGCCCTGGGCGAGGGGTGGTCCAGTTCGAGCACTGGGCCGTCGATGCTCCCGCCAGCGGCAGTCGTCGCCTGTGTGCCCAACGCTCCCCTCGCTGGCACCCTTCTCTCCAACGAACGTTGGTGATCACATGGTTGTGCGCCGGCCGGATCCGGTTCCACTTGGTGTCGTCCTCGACGCTCACCCCGAGCAGGCCGAGGAAGCAGTCCCCCTTCGCCCGTCCGCTGTACCCGACCAGCTTGCTGCACTTCCGCGATCAAACGCTGCTCCGAACGCTTGGGTCTCGGCGTGCCGCGACGCGTCGAGGAAGACGCGCAGGCCGCTGCTGTCGCAGAGGCCGACGGTGGTCAGGTCGACGTCGATGATGGTGATGCCGTCACCCAGGCACCGCTCCAGAGCGGTCCGCACCTGGGGCGCGGTGGCCGGGCCGACCTCACCGGCCAGGGTGATCAGTGCTCGCCTGCCCCGGTCGTGCCGGTCGATGTTCAGCTGCGGAAGAGTCATGACGCTCGGTTCATGGGTCCCGACCGCTCCTCGCGCGGTCCATGGCCCGGGTGTATGTTCCCGGGCGCACGCGTCGGGTACGAGCCGAGTCGACGATCGGTGTGCGAGGTCGGTGACGGAAACCGGCTGGTCACGTGTGGTGAGTGATACGGCGGCGGCGCGGCGGGAAGCGGCCACGGCCCCCGTCGCGGTGGTCCCGTCGTTCGCCGGCGGTCGGCGACTCGGACCGGTCCTGTTCCACCGGGGGCTGTGGCATGCCACGGCCGCGGCGGCCGGGCAGGGCGACGCTGTACCAGCGCACGGCGATTCTGTCGGCGTGCTGGATGTTGAGCCGGTGGATCACGTATGCCGCCGCTGCGATGAGAACCACGAAGGCGGCTGCTGTCAGGAAGGCGTTCATGGCAGCCACCTCACATGCCGACGATCAGGCGACTGGTCCCGACTGGTTCGGCGGGTCTGTTCCGGAACGGCCGCGGACACCGCGGAGGAGCCGCCTTCGTACTCCCATGCCTCGTCCGGGTCCAGTCGCTCGTCGGTCGCGGATACGCCGTGCCGGGCCTCGTCCGCGGCGATGAGCGCGCTCGCGGTCAACGGCGGGCCGTCGTAGTCGGACGCGGCGGCCATGAGCCGGGCCGCCGACTCCGCCTCGGTCTCGGGCGGGATGACCAGGAGATCCCAGCGGCCGGTGCCGTAGGAGAGCAACAGCAGTTTGTGCGGGTCGATTTCCGGGGTGAACCAGCCGACCTTGACGATGCGGCCGTCCACGGGAACCTTGCGGGGGATGACCGGCCAGTACTTCGGGTTGACGGCGATGCGGGTGATGCGGCCCCACAAAGGGTCCAGCACGTCGGTCAGTGCCGACAGTTCGCTCGACAGATCCCGGGAGCGGGGCCACCAGGCGCCGTCCAGGAGTCCGCGCGACGTGCCGTCGGTCTTCAGTGCGAGACGCGCGGCCGGGGCTGCGACGGGCTCGTGGTGCGGCAGGGTTGGATGCAAGGTCGCCGACATGATGCGGACCCGTCTCCGGGCCGTCTCTGCGGCGGCCCGGGTTTCATCGTTCGCCGAGAACGACCCGGCGTGGAAGCCGGTGTGCGAAATGCTCTCGGTAATGTCCACACTACTCCGCGCTCCGCCGCAGCGCGGACCTGCGGCGGCACTAGGACTCAAAGGCGTGTCGCCTGTCACCAACGTGCCGGGACAGCACACTTAGAGCTGGAGCAGCCGCTGGGTGATCTCCCGATACTGCCTCAGCGCGTGCCGGAGTTCGTCGGACTGTGTCTCGGGGGCCTGCTCCTGCCAGCCGGCGCGGAGGTGACGCCGCCGTTCCGCGAGGGCGTTCACGAGCTGGGCGGTGGCTTCGTCGTAGGCGCTCTCGGCTTCTTCCAGCGCCTCGCGCGGGGTGTCGGCGAAGGTGTTGAGGGCGTGCCGGAGGCGCAGGACGATCTTGTCCCGTTCGGCCGACGGGAGCAGCGGCTCCGGGCCCGGGGTGCGGCGTTCGGCGGGGCCCCGGGTTTGGCCCGCGGGCTGCTGGGCGCGTGACTGGTCGTACATCATCGAGTGCCGCTTCCGTTGCGCCTGAAGGCGTCCTTGGCCTTCCCGACGGCCTGTTTCAGGCTTCCGGAGACCCGGTCGATCCTGCCTCGGCGCTGCAGTCGCCTGTTGCGGGTGACCCGGCCGAACTCTTCCGTGATCCTGCCCTTCATCGTCTGCGCCTTGTTCCTGATCGTCCGTGCAACGGTCATGGCCGGCCTCGCTGGTGTCCGGTAGGTGGGTTCCCGCGGGGTCTGGGCGAGGCGGGAAGGAGGAATGCTTCGCCGTGTGTTCCGGAGTGGCATGGCCCTGCGCCGTGCCGCCAGTCAACGTCCGGCGACGGTCCGTGTCAACGCGTTGGCCAATCGATCCGGCCCGCCTCGTTTCGGAGCGTGCGGGAGTACGGTGGAGGAAACGAGGACTCTTCGTATGCCGGTGTCCGAGCCGGCCCCGTCCTCGCGACTCCCATCACAGGGGCAGCCCGTGACCCCGGCCGCGCCACCCGCACCGAGGCCGAGGAGCCCCGTATGTCGTTCAGTTCCACCACGTCCACGACGGCGATTCCGTCGGACACAGCCCCGCCGCCCCCGGGCTATGACGGGACGTCCCCCTTCCCGCCGGACGGCTCGGTGCCCGCGCGTGACGGCGGTGAGCGGCTGTATGTCGCCGTGACGGCGGTGATCGTCGTCCTGCCGTTCGTGGCGCTCGGCCTGGCCGGCTGGCTGCTGTGGGGGCGCCTCATCCATCCCGCCGACATCCTGCTGGCCGTCGTTCTCTACATGGTCACCGGTCTCGGCGTCACGGTCGGCTTCCACCGCGGTCTCACCCATGGCGGCTACCGGGCCGTCCGCCCCGTGCGCATCGCACTCGCGGTGGCCGGTTCGATGAGTTTCCAGGGCGACGTGATCGGCTGGGTCGCCACCCACCGCCGCCACCACGCCTTCACGGACCGGCCCGGCGACCCGCACTCCCCGTACCGCTACGGCACGCATCTGCGCGGCCAGTTGCGTGGGCTGCTGCACGCCCATGTCGGTTGGCTGTTCCGCAACGAGCGTACGTCGGCGGAGCGTTACGCCCCCGATCTGCTGGCCGACCGCGACATCCGTGCCGTCGCCCGTGCCTTCCCGATGCTGTGCGTCCTCACCCTCGCGCTGCCGTTCGCGGCGGGCTGGGCGATCGGCGGTACCTGGGTGTCCGGCGTGACCGCCCTGCTGTGGGCGGGACTCGTGCGGATCGCGCTGCTCCACCATGTCACCTGGAGCGTGAACTCGCTGTGCCACATGATCGGTGAGCGCCCGTTCCGTACCAGGCGCCATGACCGGGCCACGAACCTGTGGCCGCTGGCCCTGCTCTCCTTCGGGGAGAGCTGGCACAACCTCCACCACGCCGACCCCACCAGTGCCCGACACGGCGTCGACCGGGGCCAGATCGACCCGTCGGCCGCCGTCATCCGCCTCCTCGAACGCCTGGGCTGGGTGCACGAGGTGCGCTGGCCGACGTCGGCTCGCGTCGCCGCTCGTCGCGTCTGACGTCAACCGCTCATCCGCGTACGCCAGTTGGCAGGAGCCTTCATGACCACCGCACTGCAACCCGCGCTTCCCTACCACCCCGTCCTCCGCCTGCGCCTGGCACCCCACGGCGGTCTGCCCCGGCCCATCGACGGGGCGTGGTGGCCTCGTTCGCACGACCTGCTCGCGGAACTCCCGCGACTGCTCGCCGGGTTGCCGCGTGCGTGGGGCCACATCAGCAGCGTTACCGTCAACGGGGCGAAGTGGTCCGCGACGCCCGGCCGGATGCTCGTCTTCAACCAGGTCGTACGACTGCGCAGGACCCTGGTGGCATCCGCCCCGCACACCGTCGTCCTGCTCGCCCCCGGCCGGGGCCGCTGGGACCTGCTGGTCGTGCCGCCGGATACGACCGAGGAGGCCGCGGAACCGCTCATGGCGGCCGGCCGCACGGGTGGTCACGTCTGATCCGGCCCACCACGGACTGCCCGGCGAATCATCAGGGCACTGACGGCCAAGGCGGAGACGACAACCGTCACACCCCTACCACCAGTCGGCAGGGCCGGCCGGTGGTGGCCTCGTACGACGAGGAAGTGTCGTCGTCCTGTTCCGTCGCCATGAGGGCGGTCGCCGTCATCGGCGGGCCGGCACTCGCGCTCGCGGCGGCCATCAGCCGGGCGGCCGAGGGGGCGCTGGCCTCCGGGGGTATCACCAGGAGGTCCCAGCGGCCTGCGGTGTAGGACAGCAGCAGGATCTTGTGCGGATCCAGCTCCAAGGTGAACCAACCGACCTTCACCACATGGCCGTTGACGAAGATCTTGGGCGGGATGATCGGCCAGTAGCGAGGGTTGACGGCGATACGGGTGATCCGCCCCCACAGCGGATCCAGCACTTCGGCCAGAGTGGAGAGCTCGCTCGTCAGGTCACGTGAATGAGGCCACCAGGCGCCGTCCAGCTCGACAGGCTCTCCGGAAGGGCTCACGGATTTCAGCGCGAGGCGCGCGGTCGGGGCCCTGAAGGGCACGGCCCGTAGCGGGGGATGGTCGGTGGTCGCGGACATCGCGCGAACCTGTCTCCGGCCCCCTGCGCGTGGGCAGTGGTCCGGTGTTGTCGCTCACCGGGAACGACACCGGCATCGGGGCCGGTGTGCGAAGTGCTCCCGATGAGGTCACGCTACTCCCCAAAGAGGCCGAACGGACCGCTCGTGGACGTCGGCTCACTTCGGCCGGCGCTCGTCCTCCGAGGAGCGGCTGGTCTCCAGCCAGGACCGCGCCGGTCTTTCTGCCCGGTCATCGGCCGACCTCTTCGACCGGGTCATCCTGCAGAGCGCCCCGTGCACGGCAACCATGGGCCGACGGGACCCGGAGGACGCCTTGGCGGAGGGCGTGACGACCGCTGCCGAGATCGAGCACGAGCATGGCTTGGACGACTGGCGTACTGCGGCCTCCGGGCAGCTCGTGAATCCTTCGGCGCAGGCCCCGAGTACACGCCCCTCTATGGCGGCAAGCTGCTGCCCCGCGTCCCTCGGCAGGCGTTCGCCACCGGACAGCTCAACAAGGTCCCGGTGCTGCGGGGCATCAACCGCCATGAAGAACGGGCCAGGGTCAACGGCCTGGAGTTGGCCAAGAAGGCCGCCACCGGCGATCCGGACGCTCAGCTCGACGAGGCCGACTACCACGCCCATCCGGAGGAGGAGTTCGGCAAGGAACAGACCGCCGTCATCGCCGTCCGCTACCCCGTCAGCGCATACGACGGCTCCAGGCCCTTGCCCTTGCCCTTGCGGCGGTTCTGACCGATGCCGAGTGGGCCCGGCACACGGTCGACACCGGCCGGATGCTGTCCGGCCACGTGCTCACGTACACCTACGAATTCGCCGACAGTGAAACCCTCTGGTACTCGGATCCGGCCTACGAGAAGCCCTCCTTCAAGATGGGCGCCGCGCACACCTTCGAGCTTCCGTGCCTCTTCGAACTGGACGCCTACGAGTCCCTCACTCCGGCGCAGCAGACCTTGTCCACCAAGATGATCCGCATCTGGACGGACAACTAAGACCGATCACCGCGGAGCCTCGGATTCGCGAGCGTGTAGCAACGAGGGCCCGACTGTGAGGCCTGCCGTTCCCTTGTGATCGTCCTGGCCTGGGAGACGCTGACCAAGATCTTCTCCCGGATTCCCTCAAACGATCACCGGAGACGCAGGAGGGCCTGATCCTCGCTGAGGATCAGGCCCTTGACCTGGTACTCCTTGTTATGCGGCATGTTGGCCTCGCTCGGTCGTGTCCCGCGAAGTGTGTAGCCATCCAAACGAGCCCGGTGCGGATGGCGTGCGGTCGGTCGGCGCCTCGACCTGCGAAGCCACGGGGACTACCTGGCTACACCACGGTAGACGCGGCCCCTCCTCAGGGCGTGCTTGCTCGGAAATTGAACTTGCGTTTCATAAAGTGAGACGCAAGTACCGTGGACGGCGGTGCTGCTCAGCCAGAGCCGGAAGTGCCGCCGGACCAGGTCCGGACGGCGCAGCAACTCGGCGACGATCTCCTCCACGCCGTACAGGTCGCCGGTGTTGCGTACGTACGGGGCGAAGGCACCGCGGAGCTCCTCCTTGCCGTCGACGGTCAGACCGACCGTCGTGGCGACGATGTAACGGTCGGGTGCCAGCGCGCGGACTTTGGGCAGTTCATCCTTGATCAGGCGCCCGATCAGCGTCTTCTGGGTCGCGCGCGGCCAGTGCTTGCATTGCCCGACGGTCGTCCCGGAGGGACCGGTGTGCCGCAGATCGATGCCACGGTCCCGGCCGCGCGGGAAGATCTCCAGCGGGATACCGAGGACGTCACTGAACAGATCACGGCAGACCATCTCGAAGTCATGGTCCGTCAACCGCCCCAACTCGAAGGAGTCCATGCCGTGTTCACCCCGTGAGTACCGCCACCGGCCTCCAATCTCCCCGCAGTGGTCCAGGCGCCGGCCAGAGGATCAGGTTTTTTCTCCAGAACCTCTCAGGGGCCATGGTCGAAGGAAGCGGTCAGCCGTCGAGTAGACGCCGGAGTGCCTCCAGCGGCAGGCGGGCTTCCGGAACGGCGGCTTCGTCATCGAATCGGACGCCCTCGGCCGTCAGCCCCTCCACAGGTGTGTCCTTGCGTGTCGTCGCCGACTGCCGCAAAAACAACTGGATATGGCCACCCCCGTTTCTGACGCACCGTGATGCGCGCGGTCGTCTCCGTCTGCGGGCGTTGACCGCGTACGTCGTGTCCTGGGGTGCGGCCGTGATCGTTCAGCTTCTGATGTCTCACGCACTGTGGCCATGCCCTGGGCATGGGGGTCCGCAACCGGGATGATGAACGAGCTGGATGCGGCCATCACCCAAGGAGAGTGGCAGCTGATGAGAGCGTGCGTTGTCGGGGCCGGCCCCGGGGGAATCGTCAGCGCCAAGGTGCTGCTGGAGAACGGCTTCGACGTTACGGTCTTCGACAAGTACCAGCAGATCGGCGGGATCTGGTCAGCACAGGGCTGCTACGACGGGCTGGCCAACCAGTCCGCGCTCCGCATCTTCGAGTTCGCGGACCTGCCCAACCGCTTGAACTTCGCCAGCGCGGTGGACACGCAACGCTACCTGGAGAAGTACGCGGAGACTTTCGGTGTGCTGGACCGCGTCCGGCCCGGCACCGAGGTGATCTCCATCCGGCCAGTGGAGGGGCCTGGGCGGGTCGGCGCCTCCGGCTGGTTGGTCGACTCCCGGGCCGCAGGGGACAAGTCGGCGGAGATTCATAGCGAAACATTCGACTACGTCGTTGTCGCCAGTGGGGCTCATCATCATGCCCAGCTGCCGGAGCTGCCCGGTCGTGAGTTGTTCCGCGGGAGCGTGCTGCACTCCAACGAGGTGCGGGCCGGGACATTCGACGGCCGGCGCGTGGTCGTCGTGGGCGGCGGCAAGTCCGCATTGGACCTGATCACCCGCGCCGCTTGTGAGGCGACCTCGGCCACCCTCGTGCAGCGAAAGGTGAACTGGATGGTCCCCGAGCGGTTCCTGCTCGGTCTGGTCGGCTACAAGTGGATCCTGTTCACCCGGCTCGGTGAGGCGCTCCTGCCCCGCTACCACGATCCGGCCTGCATCCGTCCGATCGACCGCATCGACGAGCGGGTCAAGCGAGCTCTGTGGTGGCTCATCACCCGCGACATGCTGATTTCCACCGGGCTGTACCGGCTGCCAAGGCAGCTGCGGCCCGCTCACGCGCTCCCCTTCCACCTGGCCCACGCGGGAGTGATGCCACGCGGCTACGCGCGGGCCGTCCGCCGCGGCCTGATCACCCCCAAGGTCAGTGCTGTCGAGGCGTATACCGACAAGGGGCTGCGACTGGCGACAGGCGAGGAAGTGGCGGCGGATGTCATCGTGTTCGCCACGGGGCACCACAAAGTCTTCCCGTTCCTGGATTCGAGAGTGCAAGTGCACGATTCCGCCGGGCGGCTACGGCTCTACCGAGGCATCGTGCCACCCAGCGCCGACCGGCTGGGGTTCGTCGGTTTCCGGCAGGTCTTCAACAACATCATGGGCGTGGAACTCACCGCTCACTGGCTGACCTGCTATTTCCGAGCGACGCTGCGCACCACCCCGGGCGAGCAGGAGATGCGGAAGGCCATCGACGCTCGCCTGACCTGGCAAGAGCGGGTGCTGCCAGGTTCCGGCGGCTACGACTTCGGCCCCTACGACATCCACTGCGCGGACGAACTCCTGCACGACATGGGGTTGCCATCCCGCCGCGCCGGCAACCTGCTGGCCGAATACCTGCTTCCCGGCGGAGTCGCACACCGCTACGCGGGCCTGACCCGATCGAGTTCGGCGAAATGAATGCTGAGCATGAGCGGCCCGACGCTTGCGAGCCCCGCTGACCTGCCGTGGAATGCCCGCAGGTGTGAGTTGACGGCGTCTGCGCCGATTGAGTCGACTGGATTCGTTGTCAAACGCCTGGGTTGGATGTGTAGGGTCTCACCGCGTACGACATGTCGATCTTTTTCGACCTGCGGGTGTCTGGCTGTCCCACGGGTTGCCACCCAAGATCAGTCTCAAATTCATGGCATTTCTTCAGCGGCAACCGGGATACCGGTCCGCAGCCCGAGTAGTTGGCGGGCCTGCCGGCGCTCTGTTCACCCTGACCGGGCTCACCGCCCGGCTCGCTGTCCGCTGGGCCGAGGCTCATCGGCACCTCCAAGCGGCGGACGGCGGGCCCTAAACGCGGAAGGATGGCCGACATGACATTGCCTGCCCTCCCCGAGGAGTCCTTCCAGCGCGTGCTCTGCGTCGTCGCGCACCCTGACGACATGAGGTACTCCCTCAGACACCGACCTGGTCGGTCTGACGTGTCACCTGCCCGACCTGTTCGGTCTGACGGCCGGTCCCGCAAACGTTGGCTTCACGCTGGCTGAGCATCTGAGCCGAAGAGGCACGTTCGGAGAAGATGGTCACGCAGTTAGTCACTCAAACGACCAGGGGCCTGACTCGCTTTCGCGAATCAGGCCCCTGACCTGGTACTTCCCTGTCGGGGTGGCGGGATTTGAACCCACGACCTCTTCGTCCCGAACGAAGCGCGCTGCCAAGCTGCGCCACACCCCGATTGTCGCTGCTCGTCGCGGCGACGTCGTTTACTTTAGCCCACTGGTGGCTGCAGACGAAATCCGGTTTTCGCGCGGTGGCGGACGGGGTTCGGGCGGGTGTGGTCCAGGGCCACCAGGAGGATGGCCAGGGCGTAGCAGGAGAGGCCGAGGAGGAGGGCGTTGCCGAGGACCGTTTTGTAGCCGTGCAGGCCTACGTCCAGGAAGGGGTAGAGGTAGCGGCCCGGCGTGCCGGGGAGGAGTAGTTCGCCTCGGGTGAGGGTGAAGGCCAGGTAGGTGAGGGGGTAGAGCAGCCATGTGGCGGCTTGGCGCAGGTGGAGGCGGCCGGGGGTGGTCAGGAGCAGCCAGTCCAGGAGTGCCGCCGTGGGGATGGCGGTGTGGAGGACGTGGTTGGTCAGTGCGTGCCAGCCGGCCGGGGCGGTCGGCTCGGTCGGCACGGCGCCTGTCGTGGAGCCCGCTGTCGAGAACGGGGCCGTTCCGTTCGCCAGGAGCAGGTGGTAGACCAGGGCCGCGATCACGACGTAGAGGAGTGTCGCGCCTGTCAGTGCCGACGGCAGGGGGCGGCGCGCCGTCCAGGCTCGGCGGGCCGAGAAGGTGAAGACCAGCGCCAGCAGGATGGTGCTCTGGATCGTGAAGTGGCCCAGCACCTGGGTCGGGCTGCCCAGGAGCAGGTCGATCGTCACCGCCGCGGCCGCCGTCAGGGCGACCAGCAGGCGGTAGACGGCGGCCAGGGGGCGGCGTACAGGGGCCACCACCGCCGTGGCGGGGACGGGCGAGGGCAGCAGCGCGGGTGCGCGCGGGATGGCGGGCAGGTCCGGGATGTCCCTGGGTATCGGGGCGGTCATGCCCTCACGCTAAGCAGGGCGGACAAAAGGGGCGATACGGGTGGGCCGTGCGGGTTAATCGACCGTATCGTCCGGGGAGCCGGCTACTCCCGGCCCTGCTCCCGGCCCACCAACGTCAGCAGCGTTGCCTCCGGCGGGCACGCGAAGCGTACCGGCGTGTAGCGGTTCGTGCCGCAGCCCGCCGAGACGTGCAGGTATGACGTACGGCCCTCCGCCCGGTGCGTGGACAGGCCCTTCACGCGGTCCGTGTCCAGGTCGCAGTTGGTGACGAAGGCGCCGTAGAAGGGGAGGCACAGCTGGCCGCCGTGGGTGTGGCCGGCCAGGACCAGGGGGTAGCCGTCGGCCGTGAAGGCGTCCAGGACCCGGAGGTAGGGGGCGTGGACGAGAGCCATCGAGAAGTCGGCGCCCGTCGACGGGCCGCCCGCCACCTGCGCGTAGCGGTCCCGCTTGATGTGCGGGTCGTCCAGACCCGTCAGCTCGATCGAGGCGCCCTCGATCTTCAGCGTGCCCCGCGTGTTCGTCAGGTTCAGCCAGCCCGCCGCGTCGAAGCCGTCGCGCAGGTCTTCCCAGGGGTTGTGGATCGCGCCGACGACGGGCGCGTTGCCGTTCAGGCCGTGGCGGCCCTGGGCCTTCTCGAACAAGTACCGGGCGGGGTTGCGGAGTTTGGGGCCGTAGTAGTCGTTGGAGCCGAAGACGTACGCGCCCGGGAACTCCATCAGCGGGCCGAGGGCGTCCAGGACCTCCGGGATGCCCTCCGGGTCGGAGAGGTTGTCGCCCGTGTTGATCACGAGGTCGGGGCGCAGTCCGGCCAGCGAGCGCAGCCAGCGCTGTTTCTTGCGCTGGCCGCCGACCATGTGGATGTCGGAGACCTGGAGCACGCGCAGGGGCCGCATCCCGGTCGGGAGGACGGGGATCGTCACCCGGCGGAGGCGGAAGGAGCGGGCCTCGAAACCCGCCGCGTACACCAGACCGGCGGCGCCGGCCGCCGCAATGGACAGAGGTACTCCGTATCGCGCGCGCATACGTCCATCGTGTCAGACCCCGGACGTTTCCGTGCCGGGCGTCCCCTCAACACCGCCCGGACCGACGCCCCTTAAATGAGCGGGCGTCTTTGCTCCCACACCTGCGACAATCAAACCCATGACCACGCTCAAGTCGAAGCTGCAGGAAGACCTCAACGCTGCGATCAAGGAGCGCGACGAGCTCCGCTCCTCGACGCTCCGGCTGACGCTCACCGCGATCACCAAGGAGGAGGTCGCGGGGAAGGAGAAGCGCGAGCTCTCCGACGACGAGGTGCAGAAGGTGATCACCCGCGAGGCGAAGAAGCGCCGTGAGGCGGCCGAGGCCTTCGCGCAGGGCGGTCGCGCCGAGAGCGCCGAGCGGGAGAAGGCGGAGGGCGAGGTGCTCGCCGCGTACCTGCCGAAGCAGCTCAGCGACGACGAGCTGAACCGGATCGTCGCCCAGGCGGTCGAGGAGGCGAAGGCGGCCGGGGCGGAGGGGCCGCGGGCCATGGGCGCGGTCATGAAGATCGTGAACCCGAAGGTCGCGGGCCAGGCCGAGGGCGGCCGCGTCGCCGCCGCGGTCAAGAAGCTGCTCGCCGGCTGACCGACTCCGGGCACCGGGAACGCCGGGCACGGCAACTCCGGAAACCGGCCACCGGAAACTCCGGCCACTGGAAACTCCGGCCAACCGGAAACTCCGGCCACCGGAAACTCCGGCCACCGGAAACTCCGACCACCGGAGCACGGCCACCGCGAACGCCGGCCAGCGAGCACCAGCCACCGCGAACGTCGGCCATCGAGCACCGGTCACCGGAAACGCCGGTCACCGGTCACCGGAAACCCCGGCCACGGGAAACGCCGGCCACCGGCCACGGGAAACGTCGGCCACGGGAAACGCCGGCCGGCCACCGAGCACCGGCCACCGGAAACGCCGACTACCGCAAGCACCGGCCCCCGGCCACCAGAAGCACCCGCTACCAAAAGAGCAACGGCCCCTTCACCGCCGTACGAATGACATCCGTACGGCAGGAAGGGGCCGTCCCCGTTCTCAGGGCGCCGCGTCAGGTGCCTCAGCCGCGCCCGCCGTTGCCGTTGCCCCCGTTGCCCTGGCCCTGGATGAAGCCCTCCGGGATGGAGAACGTCGGGTCCGGCTCGCCGCCGCCGTTCGTGCCGCCGATGAAGCCGTCGTTGTCCTCGTCGTTCCCGTTCCCGTTCCCGTTCTCGTTGCCGTTTCCGTTCCCGTCGCCGCGGTCGCGGTCGCGGTCGGGGTCCGGGATGTTGACGAGGTTGAAGGACTCGACGTTCTTGCCCGACAGGGCGCCGGCCATGGCGTCCTTCCAGATCGGGCCCGGGACCTCACCGCCGTAGACGAGCGGGCGGTAGACGCCGCCGATGGTGATGTTCTTCATCTCGACCTGCTGGGTGGCGCTGCCGACCCAGACGGCGCCCGACATGTTCGGCGTGTAGCCGACGAACCAGGCGTTCTTGCGCTCGTCCGTCGTACCCGTCTTACCGGCGCTCTCGCGGTCGGTCAGGCCGGCCTGCCGGCCCGTACCGGAATCGACCACGCCGCGCAGGAGCGTGTTCACCGTGTCCGCGGTCTTCTCGCTCATCGCCCGCGAGCACGTCGACTTCGGCACCTCCAGCGACTTCCGCTCGTCGCCGACCTTCTGCGTGATCGACTCGATGGCGACCGGGGTGCAGTACATGCCGCGGGAGGCGAAGGCGGCGTACGCGCTCGCCATGGTCAGCGGGGAGAGGCCGATCGAGCCGAGGGCGATGGCGGGCGTCTCGGGGATCTTGTCGCCGTTGCCCTGCCGGACGTGCAGCTTGTCGGTCGTGTTGACCACGGGGCACAGGCCGATGTCGGAGATCATCTGCACGAAGTAGGTGTTGACCGACTTCGCCATGGCCTCCTTCAGCCGGTACGGGCCGACCTCCGACTCGGTCTCGTTCTCCAGCTTCTCGCCGCGCCTGTTGGTCCACGGACTGCTGTCGCACGTCTGGACCGGGCTCGGGTACTCCATGTCGTACGGCGACGAGTACTCCTGCGTCGCCGGCCGGCCCTCCTCCAGCGCGGCCGCCGCCACGAACGGCTTGAACGTCGAACCGGTCGGGAAGCCGAAGTTGGAGCCGCCCATGGCCGCGTCGACCGAGTAGTTGTACTCGGTCTCGTTCTTGCCGTAGCCGAACGGCTTCGACTGGCCCATCGCGACGATCTTGCCGGTGCCGGGCTCGACCAGGGTGGCCGCCGCGGCGACCTTGTCGTCCTGGTTGACGTGGTCCTTGAGTGACTCCTCGACCGAGTTCTGCGCCTGCGGGTCGAGTGTCGTACGGATCGTCAGGCCGCCCTGGTTCCAGATCTTCGCCCGCTCCTCGCGGGTCTTGCCGAAGACCGGGTCGCTGCGGAAGACCCGCTCGATGTACTTGCAGAAGAAGCTGGCGCCCTGGACCGCCGTGATGCAGCCGTTCTTGGGCCGGCTGATCTTCAGGCCCAGCGGCTGCTTCATCGCCTCGGCGGCCTCGGCCCGCGAGACGTCGCCGACCTCGGCCATGCGCTGCAGCACGATGTTGCGCCGCTTGGTGGCCTCCGCCTCGTCGTTGACCGGGTCGTACCGGCTGGGCGACTGGACGATGCCCGCGAGCAGCGCCGACTCCTGGAGGTTGAGGTCCTTGGCGTGCTTGGAGAAGTAGCGCTGGGCGGCGGCCTCGACGCCGTAGGCCTGCTGGCCGAAGAACGTGATGTTCAGGTAGTTCTCGAGGATCTTCTTCTTGCCGAGCTCCTCCTCGACCTGGATCGCGTACTTCAGCTCCTTGATCTTGCGGCCGATGGTCTGCTGAGTGGCCTGCGCGACCTTCGTCGGGTCGTCGCCGGCCTCCTCGACGAAGACGTTCTTCACGTACTGCTGCGTGAGCGTGGAGGCGCCCTGGGAGACGCCGCCGCTCTGCGCGTTCTTGTTGAGCGCGCGCAGGATGCCCTTCAGGTCGACCGCGCCGTGCTGGTAGAAGCGCGAGTCCTCGATCGCGACGATCGCCTTCTGCATGAACGGCGAGATGTTCTTGAGGCCGACCACCGTGCGGTCCCGTGAGTAGACCGTGGCGAGCTGGCCGCCGTCGGCGTCCAGGATCGTGGTGCGCTGGCTCAGCGGGGGTGTCTTGAGGGTGGCCGGGAGCTCGTCGAAGCTCTCCACCGATCCCTTGGCCGCGAGGCCGAGCGCACCGGCCGCGGGCAGCGCGATGCCGGCCATGACGGCTCCCGCGAGCACACTGACACCGAGGAACTTGGCGGCCTGCTGTGTTGAGGACAGGCCACCGCCCGAACGCTTCTTTGGCATAGGGGCAGCCTACGTTCTCATTCGCCGGACACGCGTACAGGCCTTGGCCTAAGCTGCTCTCAACTGTCACAGCTGTAGGGCTACGTATCAATACGTCCGGCGACCCCGAATCGTTCCGGTCGTTCCCCAACTTTTTTGATGGGCACGTGTCCGAATCCGCCTCGTGTGTCACCTGGCGCCCGTTGTGACGCTGCACAACTGTCCTGGTTTGCCGGGATAGTCATGTATGTCGCCAGCTCACTCCCCCGGGTGATCTGCCGCTTACCCATAGTCCGTTCGGGCCATTCAAGATTGGGCCCGAAGGGGGTGTTGCGCTGTGCCCACCTTCCGTAACGTCCTCAACTGGCGGCGGTGAATATGCCGCTGCCGCCGTGGGGGAGCCTCGATTCGGGAGAGGACGGCGCCGGTATGGGCTGGGTAGTCGACTGGAGTGCGCAGGCGGCCTGCCGCACTACCGATCCGGATGAACTGTTCGTTCAAGGAGCAGCGCAGAACAGGGCCAAGGCGGTGTGCACCGGATGCCCGGTGCGCACGGAGTGCCTCGCCGACGCGCTCGACAACCGCGTCGAGTTCGGCGTGTGGGGAGGGATGACGGAGCGGGAACGCCGCGCACTGCTGCGTCGGCGGCCGACCGTCACCTCGTGGCGCAGGCTGCTCGAGACCGCGCGTACGGAGTATGAGCGGGGGGCCGGCATTTTGCCTCTCGACGACGACGAGATGTACGAGAACTACGCGGCGGTGGGCTGAGGGGGTATCGCCCCTCGGCGTGGGCCGGTCCTGGCGTGCCGCCAGTCCTCGGCAAGGTCCGGGGGCGCGGTCGGCCGGCCCTCGGTGAGGTCGGGCGGCTGCGGTTCAGGCGTCCGTGTTGGACTCCGGCAGTTCCGGTTGGGCTGCCGCGAGTCGGTTTCCGATGTCCCGCAGGCCCGCGAGGTCGTGTACGTCGCCGGGCAGCGCGGCCACTTCGGCCACCGCCACTTCGGGGTGCAGCGCGGTGAAGCGGTCACGCGTGCGCTGCTCACGGGAGAGCAGCCGCATGCGCTCGGCATGCAGCCTCAGCAGGCCTGCCGTGAGTTGTTCTACGGTCCGCTCCTGTTCCGTGTCCTCCATGGCGGCGGGGGAGCCTTCGTCTTCCGCGGCGGCGGGGGAGCCTTCGTCGGGAGCGGGAGATTCAGGAGCGGGAGATCCGGAAGCGGGAGATTCTGAACTGCCGTACGGGTCGGGAGAGTTACGAAGTACTGCTTTCCCGTCCCTCTGATCCACAATGCGGGGCTCTTCAAGATTTTCCGCGGCGGCGAGCGCCCGCTCGGCCGACAGCCGGTCGGCGCCGCTGCCGTGTACCCGGTTGAGCACCAGACCGGCGAACGGCATGTCCTCGGCGGCCAGCCGCTCCACGAAGTACGCGGCCTCCCGCAGCGCGTCCCGCTCCGGCGCCGCGACCACCAGGAACGCCGTGCCGGGCGCCTGAAGCAGCTTGTACGTCGCATCCGCGCGGGTGCGGAATCCGCCGAACATCGAGTCCATCGCCGCCACGAACGTCTGTACGTCCTTCAGCAGCTGTCCGCCGAGCAGCTTGCCCAGGGCGCCGGTCATCATCGACATGCCGACGTTCAGGAACTTCATTCCCGCGCGGCCGCCGACCTTCGCCGGCGCCAGCAGGACGCGGATCAGTTTGCCGTCGAGGAACGAGCCGAGCCGCTTGGGGGCGTCCAGGAAGTCCAGCGCCGAGCGGGACGGGGGCGTGTCGACGACGATCAGGTCCCACTCGTCCCTGGCCCGCAGCTGGCCCAGCTTCTCCATCGCCATGTACTCCTGCGTGCCCGCGAAGCCCGCCGAGAGCGACTGGTAGAAGGGGTTGCCCAGGATCGCGGCCGCCCGCTCGGGGTCCGCGTGCGCCTCGACGATCTCGTCGAAGGTGCGCTTCATGTCGAGCATCATGGCGTGCAGTTCGCCGTCGCCCTCGACGCCCTTGACCCGGCGCGGGGTGTTGTCCAGTGAGTCGATGCCCATCGACTGGGCGAGCCTTCGGGCCGGGTCGATGGTGAGGACGACCACCTTGCGGCCCCGCTCGGCCGCGCGTAGGCCGAGGGCCGCGGCGGTGGTGGTTTTGCCGACTCCACCTGAGCCGCAGCAGACGATGATGCGGGTTTTCGGGTCGTCGATGAGGGGGTCGAGGTCGAGTAGGCGCGCGGGGGAGAGGTGGTGGGATTGATGGGATTGGTAGGGATGGCGGGCGTGGTCGGGTTGGGGTGCGGGGTCGTGTTTGGCCTGATTCATGACATCCCCTGTTCCCGCAACTCGGTGGCCAGTTCGTACAGACCCGCCAGGTCCATTCCCTCGGCGAGCAGCGGCAGTTCGTGCAGCGGCAGGCCGAGCTCGCTCAGGACGCCCCGCTGCTCGTGTTCCAGTGCGTACCGCTCGGCGTACTCGTCGGCCTGTGCGACGAGCGGATCCACCAGCCGCTCGGCGTGCCCGCCGCGGCGCGCTCCGCCGAGCCCGGCGGACGACAGTGCCCGGGCAACAGAGGAACGCGGCACGGTCCGTACGAGTTCCAGGTCGGCCGCGTCCAACACCTCCGGCCGCACCATGTTCACGATGATCCGTCCGACCGGCAGCCGCACCGCCCGCAACTCGGCGATCCCGTCCGCGGTCTCCTGGACGGGCATCTCCTCGAGGAGCGTCACCAGATGAACCGACGTCTCCGCCGACTTCAGCACCCGCATCACGGCCTGCGCCTGATTGTGTATCGGGCCGATCTTGGCGAGGCCCGCGACCTCGTCGTTGACGTTGAGGAAGCGGGTGATGCGGCCGGTGGGGGGTGCGTCCATGACGACGTAGTCGTAGGCGAACCGGCCCGACTTCTCCTTGCGGCGCACGGCCTCGCACGCCTTGCCGGTGAGGAGTACGTCCCTGAGGCCGGGCGCGATGGTGGTCGCGAAGTCGATCGCGCCGAGCTTCTTCAGGGCCCGGCCCGCGCCGCCCAGTTTGTAGAACATCTGGAGGTAGTCCAGAAGGGCCAGTTCGGGGTCGATGGCGAGGGCGTACACCTCCCCGCCCCCGGGAGCGACGGCGATCTTCCGCTCCTCATAAGGCAGCGCTTCCGTTTCGAAGAGCTGCGCGATGCCCTGCCTGCCCTCGACCTCGACGAGAAGCGTCCGCTTCCCCTCCGTTGCGAGGGCGAGCGCGAGGGCCGCGGCGACCGTCGTCTTGCCGGTCCCGCCCTTGCCGCTGACGACCTGGAGCCTGCTCACGTATTCGAGCGTAACCAGTCCGTGCGCGAGCTAAGCGGGAGGCTGTGGATAACGTGGCTGCGGTCGGCTGTCCGGCTGGTGCGAAGACCCGTGCGGGGCAGCGGCTAGAGTCGGCCGCATGACCAAGTGGGAATACGTCACTGTGCCGCTGCTCGTCCACGCCACGAAGCAGATTCTGGACAACTGGGGCGAGGACGGCTGGGAGCTCGTCCAGGTCGTGCCCGGGCCGAACAATCCCGAGCAGCTCGTGGCCTACCTGAAGCGGGAGAAGCAGGCGTGAGCGCGGTGGAGGCTCGGTTGGCCGAGCTGGGCCTGACGCTGCCGGAGGTCGTGCCGCCGCTTGCCGCGTACCAGCCGGCTGTGCGTTCGGGTGTCTACGTCTACACCTCCGGCCAGCTCCCCATGGTGGAGGGCAAGCTTCCGGTCACCGGCAAGGTGGGTGCGGAGGTTACGGCGGAGGAGGCCAAGGAGCTGGCGCGTACGTGTGCGCTGAACGCTCTGGCTGCCGTGAAGTCCGTCGCGGGTGACCTGGATCGCGTGGCGCGGGTGGTGAAGGTCGTCGGCTTCGTCGCCTCGGCCTCCGACTTCACCGGGCAGCCGGGTGTGGTGAACGGTGCGAGCGAGTTGCTGGGCGAGGTCCTCGGCGACAAGGGCGTGCACGCGCGGAGCGCGGTGGGCGTGGCGGTGCTGCCGCTGGATGCGCCGGTGGAGGTCGAGGTTCAGGTGGAGCTGGTGGGGGAGTAGTTCTGCGGGTGCCTCCGGCGGTTCGGCGGGGATGCCTGCGGCGGCCTGTGCGGGTTCGGTGGGGGTGCGGGTGGCGCCTTGTGTGGGGTGGTGGGTCGGGGCCGCGTCGGGGGGTGTCCGTCCTCGGAACGGCGCGGAATCGGTCAGCTGCCAGGGTGCCCGTGTTGACGCGCCAACCGCTGCGGGCGGGCATACCCGACACGTCCCCTTGCCGCCGTACGCGGCTGTCCCACCGCTTGGCTTCTTCGGTCACCTCTTGGCCGACCGAGTCGGGTGGTGGGGTGGGCACAGGCCCGGGGGTCTGGGGGTCTGGGGGCGGAGCCCCCAGTGACGCCCGCATCGATGCCGGGCACCTTGTAAGCGAACCCTTGCTGCCCCGAAACCGTCACTCTCGAACATCCGCGCACCAAGAGATAGCCTCCGCCCATGGCAAACGGGCAGTGGTACCCCCCGGAGTGGCCGGACCGCATCCGCGCCCTCGCGGACGGCACCCTCACGCCGGTGTCCCCCAAGAGAGCGGCCACCGTGATGCTCCTCAGGGACACCGACGCCGGCCCCGTCGTGCACATGCTGCGCAGACGCGCCTCCATGGCCTTCGCCGGAGGCGCGTACGCCTACCCGGGCGGCGGCGTGGACCCCCGCGACGACGACCTCCACGTCCGCTGGGCGGGCCCCACGCGTGCGTGGTGGGCGGACAGGCTCGGCGTGGACGAGACCGCGGCCCAGGCGATCGTCTGCGCGGCCGTACGTGAGACGTACGAGGAGGCAGGCGTCCTCCTCGCCGGTCCGACCCCCGACTCCGTGGTCGGCGACACCACGGGCGCGGACTGGGAGGTCGATCGTGCGGCCCTGGTCGACCGTGAGCTGTCCTTCGCGGAGTTCCTGGACCGACGCGGACTGGTGCTGCGATCGGATCTGCTGGGTGCTTGGACGCGCTGGATCACCCCCGAGTTCGAAGCCCGCCGCTACGACACGTGGTTCTTCGTGGCCGCGCTCCCCGAGGGGCAGCGCACGCGCAACGCCTCCACGGAGGCCGACCGTACGGTGTGGATCCGGCCGGAGGACGCGGCAGCCTCGTACGACAAGGGCGAGCTGCTGATGATGCCGCCCACCATCGCGACCCTGCGCCAGCTGACGTCGTACGGCACTGCCGTCGAGGCGCTCGCCGCGGCTCCCGGACGTGATCTGACGCCCGTCCTGGCGCGGGCGCGCCTGGAGGACGGCGAGATCGTGCTGTCCTGGCCGGGTCACGACGAGTTCACCAAGCACATCCCGACCGGTGGAGCCCCCGCATGACGGACGCCGCAGCCCTTCCCGGCCAGCCACGGGGCGAGGTCCTCTCGGGCCCTGCCACCCCCCGGGCCGTCAACGTCCTCGCGCCCAACGCCTCCGCGATGACCCTGGACGGGACGAACACCTGGATCCTGTCCGAGCCCGACTCCGAGGCGGCCGTGGTGGTGGACCCCGGGCCGCTGGACGAGGGCCATCTGCGCCGCGTCGTCGACACCGCCGAGCAGGCCGGCAAGCGTGTCGCCCTCACCCTGCTGACGCACGGCCACCCGGACCACGCCGAGGGCGCCGGCCGCTTCGCCGAGTTGACCGGCACGAAGGTGCGGGCCCTGGACCCGGCGCTGCGGCTGGGGGACGAAGGGCTGGGCGCCGGGAACGTGGTGCGCGTCGGGGGCCTGGAGCTGAGGGTCGTACCGACCCCGGGGCACACCGCGGACTCCCTGTGCTTCCATCTCCCGGCCGATCAGGCGGTCCTGACCGGTGACACGATCCTGGGACGCGGTACGACCGTCGTGGCGCACCCCGACGGCCGCCTCGGCGACTATCTGGACTCGCTGCGGCGGCTCAGGTCCCTCACGGTCGACGACGGAGTGCACACGGTGCTCCCGGGCCACGGGCCCGTCCTGGAGGACGCCCAGGGCGCCGTCGAGTTCTACCTCGCCCACCGCGCCCACCGGCTCGCCCAGGTCGAGACGGCCGTAGAGGACGGCTACCGGACGCCTGCCGAGGTCGTCGCACATGTGTACGCCGACGTGGACCGCTCCCTGTGGCCTGCGGCCGAGCTGTCGGTACGGGCGCAGTTGGAGTACCTGGAGGAGCACGGGCTGATCTAGGCGCGCGGTGTTTTGACGCCGTGCACGCGCGCGTACTCCTCGGCGAGCCACGGGCCGACGTCGTGGGTGGTACTCGGCGAAGGCCTCGGTCATCCCGTGCAGGTCGCCGCTCACAGGCCGGAGCGGGACTCTGGGGGCGGCAGCCCTCAGGGTGTACGGCGACACGAACGGGGCCCCGCCTCCAAGAGACGGGGCCCCGCGACGTACGGCCAAGATCAGCGTCAGCGCGACCTCTTCGCCAGCCGCTCGACGTCCAGCAGGATCACGGCCCGCGCCTCCAGGCGGAGCCACCCGCGCTGGGCGAAGTCGGCCAGGGCCTTGTTCACCGTCTCGCGGGACGCGCCGACCAGCTGGGCCAGTTCCTCCTGCGTGAGGTCGTGGACGACGTGGATGCCCTCCTCGGACTGCACGCCGAAGCGGCGGGAGAGGTCCAGGAGCGCGCGGGCCACGCGGCCGGGGACGTCGGAGAAGACCAGGTCGGACATCGCGTCGTTGGTGCGGCGCAGTCGGCGGGCGACGGCGCGCAGCAGCGCGGTGGCCACCTCGGGGCGGGCGTTCAGCCAGGGCTGGAGGTCGCCGTGGCCGAGGCCGAGCAGCTTCACCTCGGTCAGCGCGGTGGCGGTCGCGGTGCGCGGGCCCGGGTCGAAGAGCGACAGTTCGCCGATGAGTTCGCCGGGGCCGACGACGGCCAGCATGTTCTCGCGGCCGTCCGGGGACGTGCGGTGAAGCTTGACCTTGCCTTCGGTGACGACGTAGAGCCGGTCTCCGGGGTCGCCCTCGTGGAAGAGCGAGTCGCCGCGTGCGAGGGTCACCTCACTCATGGAGGCGCGGAGCTCCGCGGACTGCTCGTCGTCGAGAGCCGCGAAGAGCGGGTTGCGCCGCAGGACGTCGTCCACGAGTTCTCTCCTTGTCGACCTGCTCAGGGGATCTTGCTCCCCTACGTACCAGGGGACCGTGCTCCCCATTTTGCCGGACGGTCCAAACAGTGTGATCTGTCACAAGGATGCCGCACAGGTGTCCCGGGGTAAGCGGCAGGGGTCCAATTGGGGGCCGATCTCCAGGGTCCGGGGCGGATGTCGGTGCCGGGCTTTAGGCTGGCCGGGTGTCCAAATCGCCGGTAGAGCACAGGTCCAAGGGGGCTGGGCGGGTGGTTGTACGTCGAGATTCCGCTGTGGGCGAACAGGGCCCCGGCGGAGGCAGGAAAGCGACGAAAGGGGCGAGGAAGGCTCCCATGAAGAAGACCGCCTCGGTGAAGAAGGCGACCGTCGCGCCCAAGAAGGCCGCGGTCGGCGTCGAGAAGGCCGCCCCCGTGAAGGCCGTCGCGGTGAAGCCGCCGAAGAGCGAGTCGCGTACCGCCCTGGTTCGCCGCGCCCGCCGGATCAACCGCGAGCTCGCCGAGGTCTACCCGTACGCCCACCCGGAGCTGGACTTCGACAACCCCTTCCAGCTGATCGTCGCCACGGTCCTGTCCGCCCAGACCACCGACCTCAGGGTCAACCAGACGACGCCCGTCCTCTTCGCCAAGTACCCCACCCCCGAGGACCTGGCCGCCGCCAACCCCGAGGTGGTCGAGGAGATCCTCCGCCCCTGCGGCTTCTTCCGGGCCAAGACCCGGTCCGTCATAGGGCTCTCCAAGGCCCTGGTGGAAAACCACGGCGGCGAGGTCCCCGGCCGCCTCGAAGACCTCGTCAAGCTGCCCGGCGTCGGCCGCAAGACCGCCTTCGTCGTGCTGGGCAACGCCTTCGGGCGGCCCGGCATCACCGTGGACACGCACTTCCAGCGGCTGGTGCGGCGCTGGCAGTGGACCGAGGAGACCGACCCCGACAAGATCGAGGCCGCCGTCGGCGCGCTCTTCCCCAAGAGCGACTGGACGGACCTCTCGCACCACGTGATCTGGCACGGCCGCCGCATCTGCCACGCCCGCAAGCCCGCCTGCGGTGCCTGCCCCATCGCCCCGCTCTGCCCGGCGTACGGCGAGGGCGAGACGGATCCGGAGAAGGCGAAGAAGCTCCTCAAGTACGAGAAGGGCGGCTTCCCGGGCCAGCGCCTGAAGCCTCCGCCGGCCTATCTGGACGCGGGCGGGAAACCCGCGCCCCCGTTGGGGGCCGGATGAGCCGCTCTTGGGTCCGTCCCCAGGAACGATCTCGGGGCCGCCGGCCGTTGGATCCAGCAGAACGACGGGGGTGGCGATGACGCAGGCGAGCAACACACAGGGCGGTCCGGTGACGCTCAGCAAGGAGGGGCTGCCGGCGTGGCTGGACCCGGTGGTGCACGCCGTCGAGACGGTCGAGCCGCTGCAGCTGAGCCGTTTTCTGCCGCCGGAGGACGGGGCGGGGCGCCAGTCCGCCGTGCTCGTCCTCTTCGGTGAGGGCGAGCGCGGCCCGGAGCTGCTGCTGATGGAGCGGGCGAGCTCCCTGCGGTCGCATGCCGGGCAGCCTTCCTTCCCGGGCGGCGCGCTCGACCCGGAGGACGGCGATCCGAAGGCCGACGGACCGCTCAGGGCCGCCCTGCGCGAGGCCGAGGAGGAGACCGGGCTCGACCCGGCCGGCGTCCAGCTCTTCGGCGTGCTGCCCGCGCTGTACATCCCGGTCAGCGGGTTCGTCGTGACACCGGTGATGGGCTGGTGGCGCGCGCCGAGTCCGGTGGGGGTCGTGGATCCGAACGAGACCGCGCGGGTCTTCACCGTTCCCGTGGCGGATCTCACGAATCCCGACAATCGCGCCACGACTGTTCACCCCAGAGGTCACCGAGGTCCGGCATTTCTGGTCGAATCGGCCCTGGTGTGGGGTTTCACGGCCGGAATCATCGACCGTCTGCTCCATTTCGCAGGCTGGGAGCGGCCCTGGGACCGGGGCAAGGAGGTCCCGCTCGACTGGCACGCATGACAGGGTGATCTCCGTACTGTGTCTTCCCGGGGGCTGTGACATCAGCGGCTCCGCCGCGGGCCCCCGGACCCCACGGCCGACCTGTGGTGACCGCAAGTGATGAGGCGAGGCTTGAACCGGTGAACGTGCTGGACATCCTGTTGCTGGTCGCCGCCGTGTGGTTCGCGATCGTCGGCTATCGCCAGGGCTTCGTCGTCGGCATCCTGTCGGTGATCGGTTTCCTGGGCGGCGGTCTCGTCGCGGTATACGTGCTGCCCGTCATCTGGGACGCGCTGACCGACAACGCGGAGGTCGGCACGACCGCCGCCGTTGTCGCGGTCGTCGTCGTCATCGTCTGCGCCTCCGTCGGCCAGGCCCTGACCACCCACCTCGGCAGCAAGCTGCGCCGGTACATCACCTGGTCCCCGGCCCGCGCCCTGGACGCCACCGGCGGCGCGCTCGTCAACGTCGTGGCGATGCTGCTGGTCGCCTGGCTGATCGGCTCCGCCCTCGCGGGCACCACGCTGCCGACGCTCGGCAAGGAGGTCCGCAGCTCCAAGGTGCTGCTCGGCGTCTCCCGGGTGCTGCCCGAGCAGGCCGACACCTGGTTCGCGGACTTCTCCTCGGTCCTCGCGCAGAACGGCTTCCCGCAGGTCTTCAGCCCGTTCTCGAACGAGCCGATCACCGACGTACAGCCGCCCGACCCCGCTCTGGCGAACAGCCCCGTCGCCACGCGCGCGCAGCGTTCCATCGTCAAGGTGGTGGGGACCGCCCAGAGTTGCGGCAAGGTCCTGGAGGGCACCGGCTTCGTCTTCTCCGACCGCCGGGTCATGACCAACGCGCATGTGGTCGGCGGCGTCGACGAACCCACCGTGCAGATAGGCGGCGAGGGCAGGAAGTACGACGCGACGGTCGTCCTCTACGACTGGGAGCGCGACATCGCCGTACTCGACGTACCCGATCTGAACGCGCCCGCGCTGCAGTTCACCTCCGAGGACGCGACGGGCGGCGACGGCGCGATCGTCGCGGGCTTCCCGGAGAACGGGGCGTACGACGTGCGGGCCGCGCGCGTGCGCGGGCGCATCACGGCCAACGGCCCGGACATCTACCACCGTGGCACCGTCCGCCGCGACGTCTACTCGCTGTACGCGACCGTCCGCCAGGGCAACTCCGGCGGCCCGCTGCTGACGCCCGAAGGGAAGGTCTACGGCGTGGTCTTCGCGAAGTCCCTCGACGACGCCGAGACCGGGTACGCGCTCACCGCGGACGAGATCCAGGAGGACATCGCCCGGGGCCGCACCGCGAACCAGCAGGTGGACAGCGACAGCTGCGCGCTCTGACCGGGGGCGTCAGCCGCCTCCGTGACGCGGGGCCTCGGAAGGGGTCAGCCGCGAGGGTGACGCAGGCGTACCGAGACCCAGCGGGCCCGGCGGCGCAGAATGCGCGGAATGCCCACCCTCAGGTCCGTGCCGCCCGGCATCTGCGGGGCACCGCCTCGCTGGTGGGAGCTCAGGCCTCCGGCCGAGCGTCGATTGCGTGCTGCGTCACTGTAGTCGTGCGTCCAGCCCATACCCCGACGTCTGCCCCTGCCCCAAGGTCGATAACCGCCCCCGCGCCCCCCCAATTGGCCTATGCGCCAGGCAATTGGCCGTTCGTAGTACATGTGTTCAGGTTCGGATACCGGGCGCATCGGCGCGGTCACCGATCGGGTTCGGGGTCTTTCAGCCAGTTGACCAGTTCCGTGGAGAAGGCGACCGGATCCTCTTCGTGCGGGAAGTGGCCGAGCCCGTCGAACAGCCGCCAGCGGTACGGCGCTTCGACGTACTCGCCGGAGCCGGCCGCGCTGCGGGTGCGCATCACCGGGTCGAGCGAGCCGTGCAGGTGGAGGGTCGGCACGCGCACCGGCCGCTTCATGCGCCGGTTGAACTGGATGCCGTCCGGGCGTGCCATCGACCGGACCATCCATCGGTACGGCTCGATCGAGCAGTGCGCGGTCGACGGGATGCAGATCGCGCGGCGGTACGTCTGGACCGCCTCGTCGTCCGGCAGGCGCGGGCCGGACCAGTCCCGGATGAGGCGGGCGACGAGCGCGCCGTCGTCCGCGGTGAGCTGGCGCTCCGGGACCCAGGGGCGCTGGAACCCCCAGATGTAGGAACCCGCGCGCGTCTGCTTGACGTCCGAGAGCATCGCCGAGCGCCAGCGCCGGGGATGCGGCATCGACGCCACCGCGAGCCGCCGGACCAGCTTCGGGCGCATCGCGGCCGCCGTCCACGCCAGATAGCCGCCGAGGTCGTGGCCGACCAGCGCGGCGTCCGGCTCGCCGAGGGAGCGGATCACGCCGGTGATGTCGAGGGCGAGGTTGGCGGGGTCGTAACCGCGCGGGGTGCGGTCGCTGCCGCCGACGCCGCGCAGGTCCATGGCGACGGCCCGGAAGCCCGCGTCGGCGAGCGCGGTGAGCTGGTGCCGCCAGGTCCACCAGAACTGCGGGAAGCCGTGCAGCAGCAGCACCAGTGGCCCGTCGCCCACCTCGGCGATGTGGAAGCGCGCGCCGTTGGCGGCGACCTCCCGGTGCGTCCAGGGCCCGTCCGGTCGTACGACCGAGGCGGGTTGCGCCGAAGGGGTGGCGGGATCCGTCATGAAGATGAGCGTGCCACAGCCTCGATGGCCTTCGCGTCCGGGACCTGGTCCTCCGGTGCTGCCCGCGGGTGCGGCTTCGCCTTCTGCAGAACGCCCGCCGTCTGCTTCACCGAGGCGGCGACCTTCTGCGGACCCTTGCCCTTCTTCGCCTTCTTCGCGAAGATCACGCCGATCAGCGCGAGGACGACCGCGAGGAGGACGTTCGCCGCGAAGGACAGCAGGAAGCAGATCGCGAGGTTCCAGTCGGTCCACGTCCGGATGCCGTACGCCAGCGCGAAGTTGAGCATCGGCAGGGAGAACACCAGCACCGCGCCGGCCACCATGAACGCGCCGCCGCTCGTCGCGCCGCGCTTGACGTCCTGCCTGAGCTGCGCCTTCGCCAGCGCGATCTCGTCGTGCACCAGCGCCGACATCTCGGTCGTCGCGGAGGCGAACAGCTGGCCGATGCTGCGTTCGGCGCCGACCGGGCTGCCGTCGGGTGCGCTCATCGCGTTCTCCCTTTTCTGCTGTAGTGCCTGACTGGGGACGATCCATTTGTACCGTCCCGTCAGATCATGCCGGACGGTCGTTCTCCTCGCCTGCCCCGCCCGTCACTTCGGCAAGCGCGTGGCGTTCCGCCGCCTTCACCTCGGCGATCCGGCGGTGCTCGGCGGCCTTGCGGTCATAGATGGCCGCCATGCGCAGGTGGTACTCCGGTTCGTCCTCCTCGTAGATGTCCGGGATGCCGTCGAGGTCGTCGTCGCGCTCCTCGGCGTCGCACAGCCTGCGGTACTTGGCGTTCCGTACCTTCAGAAGGATGCTCGCGAGGACGGCTGCGATGAGGGAGCCGATGAGTACCGCGGCCTTGACCTCGTCCGACATCGTCGCGTCGCCCCCGAAGGCGAGCTCGCCGATGAGCAGCGACACGGTGAAGCCGATGCCGGCCAGTGTCGCCACCGCGAACACGTCCCCCCACTCGAGGTCGTCGCTGAGCGAGGCCCGGGTGAAACGGGCCGTGAGCCAGGTGCCGCCGAAGATGCCGAGGGCCTTGCCGACGACGAGCCCGAGTACCACGCCGAGGGTCTCCGGCCTGGTGAACACGTGGCCGAGTGCGCCGCCGGAGATCGAGACACCCGCGCTGAACAGCGCGAACAGCGGCACGGCCAGGCCCGCCGACAGCGGTCGTACAAGGTGCTCGATGTGCTCGCCGGGGGAGTGCGCCTCGCCCTCGTGGCGGTGGCAGCGCAGCATCAGGCCCATCGCGACGCCGGCGATGGTGGCGTGGACGCCGCTGTTGTACATCAGCGCCCAGATGACGAGCGCGAGCGGGAGGTACACGTACCAGCCGTGTACGCCCTTCCTCAGCAGCAGCCAGAAGACCGCCAGGCCGGCGACCGCGCCGCCGAGCGCGGCGAAGTCGATCGTGTCGGTGAAGAAGACCGCGATGATCAGGATCGCGAACAGGTCGTCCACGACGGCGAGCGTCAGCAGGAAGGCGCGCAGCGCGCTCGGCAGGGACGTGCCGATGACGGCGAGCACCGCCAGCGCGAAGGCGATGTCGGTGGCGGTGGGGACGGCCCAGCCGGCCAGGGAGCCGCCGCCGGTGACGTTGGTGAGGGTGTAGACGAGGGCCGGTACGGCCATGCCGCACACGGCCGCCACCACCGGCAGAACGGCGGCCTTGGGGTCCTTGAGGTCACCGGCGACCAGCTCGCGCTTGAGCTCGATGCCGGCGACGAAGAAGAAGATCGCCAGGAGCCCGTCGGCGGCCCAGTGCGCGACCGACAGGTCCAGGCCCAGGGCTTCGGGGCCGATGTGGAAGTGGCTGACGCTGTCGTAGCTGTCGCCCAGGGCGGGAGCGTTCGCCCAGATCAGCGCGGTGACCGCGGCGATGAGCAGCAGCACGCCGCCGACGGTCTCGGCGCGCAGCGCGTCCGCGACGAAGGTCCGCTCGGGGAGGGACAGATGTCCGAAAACCTTGCGGGGTGGGGTGGGGGTGGGCGTGGGAGTGGGGCTGGGCGCGGACACGGCGGGGACCTCCGGTCGGTGGGCAGGACTGAACGCATGCCGACCAGACTTCCCGGCGCACCTGTTTTGTTTAGCTTACCTAATATGCACGGGAGGAATCCGGTGACCCTCACGTTAGGCACGAAAGGGGCACCCGGCGCGCTGGTCACCGGGTGCCCTTCATGGCCGTACGTACTCTCAGTCCTCGCTCGGAGCCGCCGGCAGCTTCGCCTGGATGAGGTCCATGACGGTCGAGTCCGTCAGGGTCGTCACGTCACCGAGCTGGCGGTTCTCGGCGACGTCCCGCAGCAGGCGACGCATGATCTTGCCGGAGCGGGTCTTCGGCAGCTCGGCCACCGGCAGGATCCGCTTGGGCTTGGCGATCGGGCCGAGGGTGGCGCCGACGTGGTTGCGCAGGTCGGCGACGAGGCCCTCGTCCTCGGCGTTCGCCGTGCCGCGCAGGATGACGAAGGCGACGATGGCCTGGCCCGTCGTCTCGTCCGCGGCACCCACCACGGCCGCCTCGGCGACCGACGGGTGGGAGACGAGCGCCGACTCGACCTCGGTGGTGGAGATGTTGTGCCCGGACACGAGCATCACGTCGTCCACCCGGCCCAGCAGCCAGATGTCGCCGTCGTCGTCCTTCTTCGCGCCGTCGCCGGCGAAGTACTTGCCCTCGAAGCGCGACCAGTACGTGTCGAGGAACCGCTGGTCGTCGCCCCAGATGGTGCGCAGCATCGACGGCCACGGCTCGGTGAGGACCAGGTAGCCGCCACCGCCGTTGGGCACCTCGCCCGCCTCGTCGTCGACGACGGTCGCGGAGATGCCGGGCAGCGGCGTCTGCGCGGATCCCGGCTTGGTCTGCGTCACGCCCGGCAGCGGCGAGATCATCATCGCGCCGGTCTCGGTCTGCCACCAGGTGTCGACGATGGGGGTCCTGTCCGCGCCGATGTGCTTGCGGTACCAGATCCAGGCCTCGGGGTTGATGGGCTCACCCACCGACCCCAGCACGCGCAGGCTGCTGAGGTCGAACTTCGCGGGGATGTCGTCGCCCCACTTCATGAACGTACGGATGGCCGTGGGCGCGGTGTACAGGATGCTGACCTTGTACTTCTGCACGATCTCCCAGAACCGGCCCTGGTGCGGGGTGTCCGGCGTGCCCTCGTACATGACCTGGGTCGCGCCGTTCGCCAGCGGCCCGTAGACGATGTACGAGTGCCCGGTGACCCAGCCGACGTCCGCGGTGCACCAGTACACGTCGGTCTCCGGCTTGAGGTCGAAGACGGCGTGGTGGGTGTACGCGGCCTGCGTGAGGTAGCCGCCGGAGGTGTGCAGGATGCCCTTCGGCTTACCCGTCGTACCGGACGTGTACAGGATGAACAGCGGGTGCTCGGCCTCGAACGCCTCGGGCGTGTGCTCGACGGACTGCCGCTCGACGATCTCGTGCCACCACACGTCGCGGCTGTCGTTCCAGGCGACCTCCTGGCCGGTACGGCGGACCACGAGCACGTGCTCGACGTTGCCGGCGCGCTCGACCGCGTCGTCGACGGCCGGCTTGAGTGCGGACGGCTTGCCGCGCCGCCAGCCGCCGTCGGAGGTGATGACGACACGCGCGTCGGCGTCCTGGATGCGGGTCGCGAGCGCGTCCGCCGAGAAGCCGCCGAAGACGACGGAGTGCGCGGCGCCCACACGGGCGCACGCGAGCATCGCGATCGCCGTCTCGGGGATCATCGGCATGTAGACGGCGACTCGGTCGCCCTTCTGAACTCCCAGCTCCAGCAGGGCGTTCGCGGCCTTGGAGACCTCGTCCTTGAGCTCGGCGTAGGTGATGGCGCGGCCGTCGCCGGGCTCTCCCTCGAAGTGGATGGCGACCCGGTCGCCATGGCCGGCCTCGACATGCCGGTCCACGCAGTTGTACGCGACATTGAGCTCGCCGTCCTTGAACCACTTGGCGAACGGCGGGTTCGACCAGTCCAGCGTCTCGGTCGGTTCCTTGGCCCAGGTCAGTCGGCGGGCCTGCGCGGCCCAGAAGCCGAGCCTGTCAGCCTTGGCCTGTTCATACGCCTCCGCGGTGACGTTGGCGTTCGCGGCCAGGTCGGCGGGGGGCGCGAACCTGCGCTCTTCGCGCAAGAGGTTGGCCAGGCTTTCGTTGCTCACGACATCTGCCTTTCCCAGGGTGTCCGTTGTGTCCCAGGCCACAGCTCATCAGACCGGGGGTCCCGGTGACAAGGGCCGACCGAAAATTGGTTTAGACCTATTCGGGATCCTCGTCGTGCCGGTGTCTTCGGTCCCTTTCGGTCTCTTCGGTTTCTGCGGCCGGGGTCATTCGTACCCACGGACGCCGACCGGGCGGAGTTCAGTGGCTGTAACGCCTTTCACACTCCGCCGGCCCGCGGGACGCGGCCGCAGGGCTCACGCCGACAGATCCGCCGCCCGTACGTGGTCGAACACCGCGCCCCCGTCCTCCTCGGTGAGCAGGTACGCCTGTGCCTCGCCCACGTGGAAGTACATCCCGTGCAGCTCCAGCGCCCCGTCCTTGAGGGCCCGGGCGACCGACTCGTGGGCGCGCAGGTGCTCCAACTGCTGGACCACGTTGGTCAGGCAGAGCTGCTCGACCGCGTCGGCGGGTGCCCGCCGGGCCAGCCGGGCCCACGGCCGGCTCTCGTCGGCCATGCGCTCCAGGCTGGGCAGCCCGTGCCGCAGCCACCGCCTCAGCGGTGTCCTGGCGCTCCCGGGCTCGGAGCTGAGCAGTGCCTGCATGGCCCCGCACCCGGAGTGTCCGCACACCGTGATGGAGCGCACCTCCAGCACGTCCACCGCGTACTCGATCGCGGCCGCCACCGAGTCGTCCCCGCTCTCCTGGCCGGGCGGCGGGACGAGGTTGCCCACGTTGCGCACCACGAAGAGGTCACCGGGACCACTGGAGGTGATCATCGACGTGACGAGGCGGGAGTCGGCGCAGGTGAGGAAGAGCTGGGAGGGGCGCTGACCCTCGCGGGCCAGCCGGGCCAGCTCACCCCGCACGAGCGGTGCGGTGTGGCGCTGGAACGCGCTGATGCCACGCGCCAGTTGGTGTGAGCTCGGCTCACCGCCTCTCCTGGGCTCGCTCGGACGTTCCTCGTCGGCCGACCACGCCGACTGTGGGAGCTCGCACTGGTGGTTGCGCCAGGGCGTCCAGGGGCGGCAGCGGCAGCCGGCACGTCCTGGCGCGAGGTCCGCGGCCGGCTTGTTGGTCCCGCTGCCGGCGAGGCTCTCGGGCTCGGCGATCCGGATCCCGGCGCGGCGGCCGGTCACCTCGACGGAGCCGCCCTGCGCGGTGTGCGTGTTCTGCCAGTCCTGCAACGAGTCGTACGCCGCGTGGTCCATGAAGGAGCCGTCCAACTCCACGACGACGTGGGTGCCTTGGGGTACGAGGTGCAGGGCCCGGCTGAGCCGTGGCACCGCGAGGAACGTCAACTGTCCTCGGACGTGTACGTAATGGACTCCTTCCTTCTCGTCGTGCGTGATGCGGGTGCGGGCGAGGCGGTGCAGGGAGAGGGCGACGGCCACAGCGATCCCCAGCGTCACGCCTTCCAGGACGCCGAAGAAGACCACGCCGAGTGTCGTGGCGGCGTAGACCAGCACCTCTCGGTGGCGGGTCACCGTGCGGATGTGGTGCAGGGACACCATCTGGATGCCGACGGCCATCACCAGGGCGGCGAGCGAGGCGAGCGGGATGAGCTCCAGGATCGGGACCATCAGCAGCGCGGCGATCACTACGAGAACGCCGTGCAGCATCGTGGAGTTCCGGCTGATGGCACCGGCTTGCACATTCGCCGCACTGCGCACGGCCACGCCCGCGACGGGCAGTCCGCCGAGTGAGCCGGAGACGATGTTGGCGGCGCCCTGCCCGAGCAGTTCGCGGTCCAGATCGGAGCGTCGGACGCGGGCGGGCAGGCCGGGGCGGCCGGCCACGAGCTTGTCCACGGCGACCGCGCCGAGCAGCGACTGCACGCTGCACACCAGCGTGGTGGTGAGGACGGCGGCGACGAGGCCGAGCACCGGGCCCTCGGGAAGACCGGCCAGGGCGTGGCTGCTCCAGGTCGGCAGGTCGACCTTGGGCAGGGTCAGCCCGGCGAGCGAGGCGGCGGCGGTGGCCCCGGCGACGGCGACGAGCGCGGCCGGGAGCTTGCGCAGCAGGCGCCCGACCCGGCCGGGAATCCGCGGCCAGAGCAGCAGCAGGGCCAGGGTCA
This sequence comes from Streptomyces sp. NPDC002838, assembly GCF_040295365.1. NCBI lineage: Bacteria > Bacillati > Actinomycetota > Actinomycetes > Kitasatosporales > Streptomycetaceae > Streptomyces > Streptomyces sp. NPDC002838. The sequence continues at coordinate 39,032 of NZ_JBEOVF010000017.1, forward strand.
GCGCGCTCACCGAGACCGCCGCCGGGTGCAGGTCGGCCAATTGGGCGGGCAGTGCGCGGAGGTTGTCGGGGACGGAGCTCTGCGGGGTGCCGCCGAGGACGATGTGCAGCTGGGCGACGGCGATGGTGACGCCGATGCCCGCGAGCATGCCGTGCACGACGGCCGGGCTGACGGCGAGGGCGGAGCGGGCCACGCGCAGGCAGCCGAGGCCGAGCTGGGCGAGGCCGGCCAGGACGGTGATGGCGCAGGTCGTCCGCCAGCCGTAGCGCTGGATGAGGTCGGCGGTGACGACGGTGAGTCCGGCGGCGGGGCCGCTGACCTGGAGCGGTGAGCCGCCGAGCCGGCCGGCGACGAGGCCTCCGACGGCGGCGGCGACGAGTCCGGCCTGGAGCGGCGCGCCGGTGGCGAGGGCGATGCCGAGGGACAGCGGAAGGGCGATCAGGAAGACCGCGATCGAGGCCGACACGTCGGCGCCCGCGATGCGGAAGCGGCGGGGCCGGGTCGGCGGCGGGCTGGGGGGCTGGTGGATGCGGAGTGCTTCGGTGCGTGTGGGGACGCAGGCTGACATGTTCCCGTCTCCTCCGGGGCGCGGTCGCGGGTCGCGGCCGTGGGTCACGGCGTGCAGTGGCGGGATGGATCAACTCTAGGTAAACGAATCGTAATGCAGAGTAAAGGCTGAGCATGGATTTTCCCGGCAAATGGGTCAATTAATCACTCCGATGAGTGAACTGAACTTTTGATCGGCTTGTCGTACTAATTCCTTCTTTTGTCCTATGCGACCTTGGCGTCGCGTCACCAGAAGACGCCCTCACCGGCGTCGGGCCCGAGAGAAGGAAGAAGGTGAGCGGGATATGGCCGCCACCCAGAGGATCACCACGGGCGCCGTGGTCGCCGTGGCCTGTGCCGCGTCGCTCGCCGGTTGCGCGATCGGTGCCGACGGTTCCGGGGAAGGCGCGCCCGGCCCGCAGAAGGCCGAGCCGGCCCAGGCACCGCCCAAGAGCCCGATCCGCCTCATCGGCGACGGCTCCACCGCGTACACCGGAGCGCAGCCGCACCTGCCCACACCGGAACGCCTCGAGCCCGGCCGGCGGCCCCCGCAGTTCGTGGTGTTCTCCTGGGACGGCGCGGGCGAGGACGGCCGGAAGCTGTTCTCGCACTTCCGTAAGGTCGCCAAGGCGAACAACGCGACGATGACGTACTTCCTGAGCGGCGTGTACCTGCTGCCGGAGGACAAGCGCGACATCTACAAGCCGCCGCAGCACTCACCGGGCCGCTCGGACATCGGCTTCAACGACGAGCAGGGCATCGCCGACACCGTGAAGCAACTGCGCCTGGCCTGGCTGGAGGGCAACGAGATCGGCACCCACTTCAACGGCCACTTCTGCGGCAGCGGTGGCGGGGTCGGCGAGTGGTCGGTGAAGGAGTGGAAGAGCGAGATCGCCCAGGCCAAGCACTTCGTGAAGTTCTGGAAGACCCACACCGGCCTGCAGGAGGCCGCCCCTCTGCCCTTCGACTACGACAAGGAGCTCATCGGCGCCCGCACTCCCTGTCTGGAGGGCCGGAAGAACTTCATGAAGGCCGCCCGCCAGCTCGGCTTCCGCTACGACACCAGTGGGGTCAACAACCAGGTCTGGCCGAAGAAGAGAAACGGCCTGTGGGATCTTTCGATGCAACTCGTGCCCTTCCCCGGGCACTCCTTCGAGCAGCTCACCATGGACTACAACTTCATGATCAACCAGTCCGGCACCAAGACCCAGGGCGACCGCGCCAAGCACGACTTCTGGGGCGACCAGATGCGCGACGGCCTGCTCATGGGCTTCAACCGCGCCTACCACGGCAACCGCGCGCCCCTGATCATCGGCAACCACTTCGAGTCCTGGAACGGCGGCGCCTACATGCGGGCCGTCGAAGAGGTCATCGAGACGGTGTGCACCAAACCCGAGGTGCGCTGCGTGTCCTTCCGGCAACTCGCCGACTGGCTGGACGCCCAGGACCCGAAGACCCTGCACAAGCTGCGTGCCCTGCACGTCGGCGAGGCCCCGCAGGAGGGCTGGGCGTCCTTCCTGTCGGGCCGCCCCGCCCCGGCCCCGAAGGGTGTGCCCGGGGCGCCGGCGGCCCAGCCGTAGTCGCGCTCACACGGGGGTGGTGACCCCTTCGCCGAGCACGAAGGACGGGTCGATCTGCGCCGTCAGGTCGGCCCCGGTGCGCTCGTTGCCCCAGGTCTGGGCGTTCTTCAGGTGGAAGTGCACCATCTGGCGCGTGTAGCGCGCCCAGTCGCGTAGTTCGTACGTCGCGTCGGCGGCCGTCCGCAACCGGCGCAGGGCCCGGTGGTTGGCGTCCTCCAGGAACTCGAACCGGGGCGGCCGGCCCTTCTCCAGCGCGCGCACCCAGTCCGAGTGCCCCGCCGTCACGAGCAGGTCGTCCCCGACTTCGGCGCGGAGGAAGTCGAGGTCGTCCTGACCGTGCACCTTGTTGCCGACGACCTTGAGGGTGACGCCGTAGTCACTGGCGTACTCCTTGTACTGGCGATAGACGGAGACCCCCCTCCGGGTCGGCTCGGCGACGAGGAACGTGATGTCGAAGCGGGTGAACATGCCGGAGGCGAAGGAGTCCGAGCCCGCCGTCATGTCGACCACGACGTACTCCTCGGGGCCGTCCACCAGGTGGTTCAGGCACAGCTCCACCGCTCCCGTCTTGGAGTGGTAGCAGGCGACCCCCAGGTCGGCGTCGGTGAAGGGGCCGGTGACCATCAAACGGACGGTGCCGCCGTCGAGTTCCACCGGCCGGGCGCACGCGTCGTACACCGGATTGTCCTCGCACACCCGCAGCAGCCGGGAGCCCTCACCGGGTGGCGTCGTCTTGATCATCGTCTCGGCGGAGGCGATGCGCGGGTTGGAGCCGCGCAGGTAGTCCTTGATCAGCGGCAGCCGCTCGCCCATCGCGGGCTGTGCGGCCGCCTCCGCCTCGTCCAGGCCGAGGGCCGGGCCCAGGTGCTGGTTGATGTCGGCGTCGATGGCGACGACCGGTGCGCCGGCGGCCGCGAGGTGGCGGATGAACAGGGAGGACAGGGTGGTCTTGCCGCTGCCGCCCTTCCCGACGAAAGCAATTTTCATGTTCACCAAGCGTAGCGGTGAGGTAGCTGCAGGTGGCGAGCGTGGGTGAAGAAGACCACTCCTTCGTGGGGTGCGCGCCCCGGCTGCGTAGGGTCGTACTTATGAGTACGACAGGCGCGACCGCCGATCCGCTAGCCGCCCTGGGCTCGCTGCCCGGTGTGCCCGAGTCCGTGGAGTCCGTGCGCAAGGCCGTGGACCGGGTCTATGGGCACCGGGTCATGCGGCGCCGCAGCAACGAGATCACCTCCGAGGCGGCCCTGCGCGGTGCCCGTGGCTCGGCGGCGCTGTCCGGCGCGGACTGGGCCCTGGAGGAGGTGCGGCGGCGCAGCGACTTCAGCGGTGACGGCGAGGCACGGGTCATGGGCGCGTCCCTGCGGCTGACGGCCGAGGCGGGCCAACTGCTGTCCATCTGGCGGCAGTCGCCGCTGCGGGTGCTGGCCCGGCTGCACCTGGTGGCGGCCGCGACCAAGGGCGACGAAGTCGGGCGTCCACGCCAGGCGGGCGAGCGGGTCGACGAGCCGCTCGTCGAGCTGCCGCTGCCGAGCGCGGAGGAGGTCTCCGGCCGGCTGGAAGGGCTCGCCGAGCTGATCATCGCGGGCAGTTCGGCGCCCGCGCTGGTCACGGCCGCCGTCGTGCACGGCGAGCTCCTCGCGCTGCGCCCCTTCGCCTCCCACAACGGCCTGGTCGCGCGCGCGGCCGAGCGCGTCGTCCTGGTCGGCAGCGGTCTGGACCCGAAGTCCGTCTGCCCGGCGGAGGTCGGCCACGCCGAACTGGGTCGCGCGGCCTACCTGGCGGCACTCGAAGGCTACGTCTCCGGCAAGCCGGAGGGCATGGGGGCCTGGATCGCCCACTGCGGCCGGGCGGTCGAGCTGGGGGCGCGCGAGTCGACGGCGGTGTGCGAGGCACTGCAGCGCGGGGCGGCGTAGAGAGTCCCTGAAAAGGGTTGCGGCGGTACGAGAATTCGTACCGCCGCTGGCATGTCCACCGGGGTACCAAGCGTCCTCGATGTGTGCCCATCAGGTCGGGAACTTCGCCCGTCCCTGGTGTGGCTGGCCCGTAATCGACGGGTCGACGTCGCGTGGGTGCTCGGTGTTCATGCTCGGTCCGTGGGGCCATTCTGCGTTTTAAAGGTGATCCTTTCGGACGTCCTTGGTCTCGCGGGCCGTTAACTTCTTTGTACTCCGGAACGGGAGCAAGCGGAAGCCCTGGCTGCACTTCTTTACTATTAGGTTCAAATCGGTGTTAAACGGGTCCCAATATGTCGAACATGCCCCAGGATCAGGTGAACCGCCCGATCAGACCGCCGTCGCCCGGCGCCGACTCGTGTACCAGACCACGCCCGCGGTGGCCGCCGCGGCGCCTATCGCCGCCATCGCGACGAGCGCCGGACGGGGCGGCACGGAGAACCTGGGGAACCGCTGCTTGAGCCGGACCGGCCGGTGGAAATCGAGAATCGGCCACCCGCGCGCGAGTGCCTCGCGGCGCAGCGTGCGGTCCGGATTCACCGCGTGGGGATGGCCGACGGACTGGAGCATCGGCAGGTCGGTCGCCGAGTCGCTGTAGGCGTAGCAGCGCTCGAGGTCGTATCCCTCGGACTCGGCCAGCTCCTTGATCGCCTCGGCCTTCGTCGGGCCGTACGCGTAGTACTCCACCTCTCCGGTGAAGCAGCCGTCCTCGCCCACGACCATGCGGGTGGCCACCACGCGGTCCGCGCCGAGCAGCTCGCCGATCGGCTCGACCACCTCGGCGCCCGACGTGGACACGATCACGACGTCCCGTCCGGCCGTGTGGTGCTCCTCGATGAGGGAGGCGGCCTCGTCGTAGATGATCGGGTCGATGAGGTCGTGGAGCGTCTCGGCGACGATCTCCTTGACCTGCTGGACGTTCCAGCCGCGCACGAGCGCGGACAGGTACTCGCGCGTGCGCTCCATCTGGTCGTGGTCCATGCCGCCGACGAGGAAGACGAACTGGGCATATGCGGTACGCAAGGCGGCCCGGCGGTTGATCAGACCGCCTTGGTAGAAGGACTTGCCGAAGGTGAGCGTGCTCGACTTCGCAATGACCGTCTTGTCCAGGTCAAAGAAGGCGGCTGTGCGGGGCATCGAGTGGTTTTCCACGCCCTTGAGCATAGGTGCAGCCCATTCGGCGTAAGGTGGGCGCGTGGGTTTGCCTGAGAGGCCTCTCGGGTACACCATGGAAGTCACGGATCGTTCGCGACCGTGCTAACCCGGTCCGACTCCTCCCCCCCCGAGTCGGCCGTGGAGACGACCCCCGCTCTCCCCCCCGGCGGGGGTCGTCGCATGTCCGGGTGGGTTTTTCCCCTTCTGCGCACGGCCCCCGGGCCGTGTCGAGGCGGCTGTGGCCGCCTCTTCCGCGTGTCCATGATCCGTCACTGCGCGTAGCCGGTGCGCTGCTCTGCGGAAGTCGTACACGGGGTGGTACAGGGGTCACCGGTATGGGTGACGGCGATATTCACAACCGCTGAGTTGTCCACAGTTATCGACCAAGATCCACACGATTTCCGGGATCGCTGCACCGTGATTCCAACGCGTCCCGCTCGGGCCGAGTTCTTGGCTGGTTCCGGTTAGTCGGGCGCGTTTGGCCGGTTCGTATCGGCCGTTCATATGGAGGCCGGTTGCCGGTTCTTCACATGTTCGGGAATCGCGGGGCCGCGAGGGCTCCACGGGAGAGACGCGTCGCGGGGGCCTCGGGGGCCGCGCGAGGCGCAGCGAAGGGGGATGGAGACCGTGACCGGAGCCGTCACACACGAGCCACCGCCCACCGCCGGAGGGCGGCAGGGCAGGCCGTTGATCGTCACGGAGGACGCCGAACTGCTCGACGACCTGCTGCGCCTGTGCGCGGCGGCCGGCGCCACACCCGAGGTCCACCACGGAGTGCCGGAGCGCAGGGGCAGTTGGGAGACCGCACCGCTCGTTCTGGTCGGCGACGACGCCGCCCGACGGGTGCGCGGGGCCGCGCGCAGACGCGGAGTGGTGCTGATCGGCCGCGACCAGGACGACTCCGGGGTCTGGCAGCGGGCCGTCGAGATCGGCGCCGACCACGTCCTGATGCTGCCCGACGGCGAGCAGTGGCTGGTCGACCGCATCGCCGACGTCGCCGAGGGCGTCGGTCGCCCCGCCCTCACCGTCGGCGTCATCGGCGGTCGCGGCGGCGCCGGGGCGTCCACGCTCGCGTGCGCCCTCGCCGTCACCTCCGCGCGCGAGGGACTGCGCACCCTGCTCGTGGACGCCGATCCGCTGGGCGGCGGACTCGACGTACTCCTCGGAGGGGAGAGTGCCGAGGGACTGCGCTGGCCCGCGTTCGCGGCCTCACGCGGGCGGGTCGGCGGCGGCGCCCTGGAGGAGTCCCTGCCGCATCTGCACTCGCTGCGGGTGCTCAGCTGGGACCGCGGCGACTGCGTCGCCGTCCCGCCCCAGGCCGTACGGGCGGTGCTCGCCGCCGCCCGACGCCGTGGCGGCACGGTCGTCGTCGACCTGCCCCGCCGCATCGACGACGGCGTCGCCGAGGTCCTCGCCCAGCTCGACCTGGCGCTGCTCGTGGTCCCCGCCGAACTGCGCGCCGTCGCCGCGGCAGGCCGGGTGGCCTCCGCCGTCGGCATGGTCCTGCGCGACCTGCGGGCGGCGGTACGAGGCCCGTACGCACCCGGACTCGACGACCGCGAGGTGGCCCGGCTGCTCGGGCTTCCCCTGGCCGGTGAGATCCCGGTGGAGTCCGCGTTGCTGCGCCCGCACGGGAGCAAGGCGCCTCCCGGAGCGGCCGGACGCGGACCGCTCGCGCGTTTCTGCAAGGAGTTCTGGGAGCGGGCGTTGCTGGAGGCGGGTGCGGCGTGAGCGCGTTTTCCGGACTTGAGCTGGGGAGCCCTGGCCCGGCGGCCGCCCTGACGGGCGGTGCGGAGATGTCGCCGGGGCTGCTGGACGGCGTACGGCGGTGGCTGGCCGAGAGCGGGGGCGAGCCCACTCCCGCGCGCGTGGCGCAGGCCCTGCGGGAGCAGGGGCGGGTGCTCGGGGACGCGGAAGTCCTCGGTGCCGCCGAGCAGTTGCGGTCCGAACTGGTCGGCAGCGGTCCGCTGGAGCCGCTGCTCGCCGATCCGTCGGTGAGCGACGTGCTGGTGTCGGCGCCGGACCGGGTCTGGGTGGACCGGGGCGGCGGCCTGGAGCTGACCGCCGTCGCCTTCCCGGACGCGGCAGCCGTACGACGCCTCGCGCAGCGCCTGGCGGCGGTGGCCGGACGCCGACTGGACGATGCGCGGCCCTGGGTCGACGCCCGGCTGCCCGACGGGACCCGGCTGCACGCGGTGCTGCCCCCGGTCGCCGTCGGCTGCACCTGCCTGTCGCTGCGAGTGGTACGGCCGCGCGCCTTCACCCTCGGCGAACTGATGGCGGCGGGCACGGTGCCGCCGGGCGGGGACCGGGTGCTGCGGGCGCTGCTCAGGGCGCGGCTGTCCTTCCTCATCAGCGGGGGTACGGGCAGTGGCAAGACGACGTTGCTGAGCGCCCTGCTGGGGCTGGTCGGACCGGACGAGCGGATCGTGCTCGCCGAGGACTCCGCCGAACTCCGGCCGGAGCATCCGCACGTCGTACGGCTGGAGAGCAGACCCGCCAACCAGGAGGGCGCCGGACTCGTCACGCTCCAGGACCTGGTGCGCCAAGCGCTGCGGATGCGGCCGGACCGGCTGGTGGTGGGCGAGGTGCGCGGGCCCGAAGTGGTCCATCTGCTGGCCGCGTTGAACACCGGCCACGAAGGCGGCTGCGGCACCGTGCACGCGAACGCGGCGGGCGATGTGCCGGCCCGGCTGGAGGCGCTGGGTACGGCGGCGGGGCTGGACCGGGCCGCCCTGCACAGCCAGTTGGCGGCCGCGCTGTCGGTCGTACTGCATCTCGTGCGCGACCGGGCAGGGCAGCGGCGGATCGCCGAGGTGCATGTGCTGGAACGGGATCCCACGGGGCTGGTGCGGACGGTGCCGGCGCTGCGGTGGGGCGAGGAGGCGTTCGCGTACGAGCGGGGCTGGGAGCGGCTGCGGGGGCTGCTTCAGGGGCCGGTGCGAGAGGGCGGCCGCGGTGAGCGGGATGGGCGAGAACGGGGGAGTCGTGGCGGGGATGGGTGAGATGTCTATGGGCGCGGCCGCGGTGTGCGTGGGGGCGGCCGTGTGGTTGCTGGGCGGGCGGCACTCCGGGGCGCGGCGGGCGCAATTGCTGCTCGCCGGGGGCGGAGTGGTGGGTGCCGGGCCGCCCGCGTGGCGGCAACTGGCCGGCGAACTGCGGCGGATGTGCGGGCGGCTGCGCGCCGAGTGGTGGTCGGTGGCCGCCGGACTGGTGCTGGCGGTGCTGGGCGCCTCCGTACTGCCGGTCGTCGCGGGGGCGGCCGGGGTGCCGCTGCTGCGGCGGGTGCGGCTGGCCGGGGAGGCGCGGCGTGCGCGGGAGGCCCGCGGGGACGCGGTGATCGCGCTGTGCGGGGTTCTCGCCGGGGAGGTGCGGGCCGGGCGGCAGCCGGGCGAGGCGTTGCTGCCGGCCGCGCGGGACTCCGGCGGGCTGGGCGAGGCACAGGCGGCCGTGCTGGCGGCGGCGCGGTTCGGCGGTGATGTTCCGGGCGCGCTCGCCATCGCGGCGCGGCAGCCGGGTGCAGAGGGGCTGCTGGGCCTTGCCGCGTGCTGGCGGGTTGCCGTGGACCAGGGCGCGGGGCTCGCGGCCGGACTCGACCGGCTGGAAGGGGCGTTGCGCGCAGAGCGGGATCAACGGGAGGACCTGCGCGCCCAGTTGGCGGGAGCCCGCTCCACGGTGGTGATGCTCGCCGCGCTGCCCGTCCTCGGGCTCCTCCTCGGCATCGCCCTCGGAGCCGACCCGCTGCACGTCCTGCTGCACACCGGGGCGGGACTGGGCTGTCTGCTGGCCGGCGCTCTGCTGGAGGGGCTCGGGATGTGGTGGGCGATGCGGATCGTGCGGGGAGCGGAGGCGGCGTGAGCACGGAAGTTGTCCACAGGCTGGAGGTTGTCGTGGGGGCGGCGCTGCTCGTCGGGTGGCTGCTGCTGCGGTGGGCGGGGGCGGTGCGGCGCGAGCGCGGGGTCCGGCGGCGGCTGGGCGATCTGGTGGGCGCCGCGCGGGAGACGTCCGCCGGACCGCGCTTGCGGGTGGGGGAGACGGCTCAGCGGTGGCTGCCGCTGGTGAGCGTGGCGTGTGCCGCGTGGGCGGTGGTCGGCGGGGCCATCGGCGCCGTGGTCGGGCTGGGCGTCGCGGCGGGGCTGTGGCGATGGCGTCTTCGGCAGGCGGCTGTCGAGGACGGGGCCGTATGCGACGCCCGTGAGGCGGCCCGGCAACTGCCTCTCGCTGCCGATCTGTTGGCGGCCTGCATCGCCGCGGGAGCCGCTCCGGTGGCGGCGGCTCAGGCCGTGGGCGAGGCCTTGGACGGCCCGGTCGGCGAGGGGCTGGCGCGGGGCGCGGCGGAGGCACGGCTCGGCGGCGCACCGGGAGAGGCCTGGCGAAGACTCGCCGCGACACCGGGCGCCGGCGCCTTGGCGCGGCTGCTGGAACGGGCCGACGTCTCCGGGCTCCCGGCAGCCGGACCGGTCGCGCGGCTCGCCGCGGACGCCCGCGCCGACTGGGCGCGCGCCGCGACGGCACGGGCACGGCGGGCGGCCGTGCTGGTCACCGCGCCGGTGGGGCTGTGCTTTCTGCCCGCGTTCATCGCGGTCGGCGTCCTGCCCGTGGTGATCGGGCTGGCGGGCGGGGTGCTGTGAGGAGGAGGTGGTGGGCGAAGGGGCGCGGGTCGACATCAAGCAGCGGTAGGTAATCGAGCAGGCAACGGTCAGTGATCAACAGGACTGAACCTTACGGGGGTTGAGATGTACAAGGCGGTGCGGGCGCGACTGCGTGCCCTGGTGTGCGGGGCGGCGCGTGCGGTGCGGAGGGATGCGGGGATGGTCACCTCCGAGTACGCGATGGGGATCGTCGCCGCGGTGGCGTTCGCGGTGGTTCTCTACAAGGTGGTGACGAGCGGCCAGGTCACCGCGGAGCTGCAGGCCGTCGTGGAGCGGGCGCTCAATGAGGAGGCGTGAGCGGGAGACGGTCAGGCGCCGCGCGCGGGAGACGGACAGGAGGTGTACGCGGGAGCCGGACAGGGGCTTCGTCACGGCGGAGTCGGCCGTGGTGCTGCCCGTGCTGGTGATGTTCGCGATGGCACTGGTGTGGGGGCTGCTCGTGGTGGCCGCGCAGATCCAGTGCGTGGACGCGGCGCGGACCGGCGCCCGCGCGGCGGCCCGCCAGGACCCGGCCGACGCCGTCGTCGAGGTGACCCGTCGGACGGCGCCGCGCGACGCGCGGGTCACGGTCAGCCGGGAGGGCGACCAGGTACGGGTGACGGTCGTGGCCAAGCCCCCGATGCTGCGCGGTCTGCCCTTCGAGGTGCGGGAGGAGGCCGTGGCGTCGGTGGAGGAGACCGTGGGGGCGGAGGGATGAGGCTCCGCTTGATGAGAGACGGCTCCTCGGATCGCGGCTCCGCCACCGTGTCGAGCGTGTGTGCGATCGCCGTGCTGTGTGTGGTGTTCGGCGTGGTGCTCTCCCTGGGACAGGCCGTCGTGACCCGGCATCGCGCGGCCGGCGGCGCGGATCTCGCGGCCCTCGCGGCGGCGGACCACTGGGCGGCCGGCGCCACGGCGGCCTGCGCCCGGGCGGACGACGTGGCGCGAGCCCAGGGCACGCGGCTCGTGCGGTGCGCCATCGTGGGCGAGACCTCGGACGTGACGGCGGCGTCGGGACGGGTGCCGTTCACGGCGGAGGTCAGGGCACGGGCGGGGCCTGCGGGGCCTGTGGCGCCTGTGAGGTCGGGTCCATCGGTGGCCCCATCGGACCGGGTGCCGTCGGTGGACCGTGCGGGCCGGGCTCCGGCGGCGCCGCCCCCGCTGCCTGCTCTGCCTCCTCCGCCCCCGGCTTCTTCTCCGGCGCCCCCCGCAAGAGCTCCGTGAGCAGCCGTACGGCGCCCCTCTTGTGCAGCGGATCGTTCCCGTTGCCGCACTTGGGGGACTGGATGCAGGACGGGCAGCCGGCCTCGCACTCGCAGGAGGCGATGGCCTGGCGGGTGGCGGTGAGCCACTCGCGGGCGGTGTGGAAGGCGCGTTCCGCGAAGCCCGCGCCGCCGGGATGGCCGTCGTAGACGAAGACCGTCGGCAGGAGGGTGTCGGGGTGCAGCGGGATGGACACGCCGCCGATGTCCCAGCGGTCGCAGGTCGCGAAGAGGGGGAGCATGCCGATCGACGCGTGCTCGGCGGCGTGCAGGGCGCCGCCGAGGATCTCCGGGTTGATCCGGGCCGCGTCCAGCTGGTCCTCGGTGACCGTCCACCACACGGCACGCGTGCGCAGCGTACGAGGAGGGAGGTCGAGCTTCGTCTCGCCCAGTACTTCACCGGTGATGACACGCCGACGCAGGAAGGAGACCACTTGGTTGGTGACCTCGACGGAGCCGTAGCACAGGCGTCCGTCGCCCCAGGGGATCTCGATGTCCGTCTCCAGGACGGAGATCGACGTGGTGTCGCGGGCGACCGTCGCATACGACGGGCTGGCCTGCTCGACCAGGGCGACCGAGTCCTCCAGGTCGAGGGAGCGCACGAGATACGTGCGGCCCTGGTGCAGGTGCACCGCGCCCTCGTGCACGGTGCTGTGCGCGGCACCCTCGTCGACCGTGCCCAGCAGGCGGCCCGTCCCGGCCTCGACGACCTGGACCGGCCGGCCGCCCTCTCCGCGGATGTCTGTCAGGTCGGCGGCGCGCTCCCGGCGCGTCCAGTGCCAGGCCTTGGTGCGGCGACGCAGCAGCTTCGCGGCCTCCAGCTGCGGAAGCAGTTCCTCGCAGGCCGGGCCGAACAGGGGCAGGTCCTCGTCGGTCAGCGGGAGTTCCGCGGCCGCCGCGCACAGGTGCGGGGCGAGCACGTACGGGTTGTCGGGGTCGAGGACCGTCGACTCCACGGGCTGGTCGAAGAGGGCCTCGGGGTGATGGACGAGGAAGGTGTCCAGAGGGTCGTCGCGGGCGATCAGGATGGCGAGGGCGCCCTGCCCCGAGCGACCGGCGCGGCCCGCCTGCTGCCACAGGGACGCGCGCGTGCCCGGGTACCCGGCGATCAGCACGGCGTCGAGGCCCGAGACGTCGATGCCGAGTTCGAGCGCGGTCGTGGCGGCGAGGCCGAGGAGTTCGCCGGAGTGGAGCGCCTGCTCGAGGGCGCGGCGCTCCTCGGGCAGATAGCCGCCCCGGTACGCCGCGACACGCCGGGCCAATGACCGGTCGACCTCGGCGAGACGCTCCTGAGCGATCACCGAGATCAGCTCGGCGCCGCGCCGAGAGCGGACGAAGGCCACCGACCGCACGCCCTGCACGGTGAGGTCGGTCAGCAGGTCGGCCGTCTCGGCGGTGGCGGTACGGCGGACAGGTGCGCCCTTCTCGCCCTGGAGTTCGGTGAGCGGAGGCTCCCAGAGGGCGAACACCAGTTCACCGCGCGGAGAGGCGTCGTCGGCGACCTCGACCACCGGGAGGCCGGTCAGGCGGCGGGCGGCCACCGAGGGCTCCGCGGCGGTCGCGGAGGCCAGCAGGAACACGGGCGAGGCGCCGTACCGGGCGCACAGGCGGCGCAGGCGACGCAGTACCTGGGCGACATGAGAGCCGAAGACACCCCGGTAGGTGTGGCACTCGTCGATGACGACGTACTTCAAGGACCGCAGGAAGGAGGACCAGCGGGGGTGTGACGGGAGTATGCCGCGGTGCAGCATGTCCGGGTTGGTGAGGACGTAGTTGGCGTACTGGCGGACCCACTCGCGTTCCTCGACCGGCGTGTCGCCGTCGTAGACCGCGGGACGTACGGAATTGCCCAGAGGTTGTGAAAGTTCCTTCACGGAGCGGCACTGATCCGCCGCGAGTGCCTTCGTGGGGGCCAGGTAGAGGGCGGTGGCGCCGCGGCCGTTCGGGGCCTCGGAGCCGTCCAGGAGCGTCGACAGGACGGGCACGAGGTACGCCAGGGACTTGCCGGACGCGGTGCCGGTGGCGACGACCACCGAGTCGCCGTCCAGGGCGTGCTCGGCCGCGCGTGCCTGGTGGGCCCAGGGGTGTTCGATTCCGCAGGCCTGCACCGCGGCGATGACCTCCGAGCGGATCCGGTCCGGCCAGACGGCATGGCGGCCCTCGCGCGGGGGCAAGTGCTCCGTATGAGTGATGCGCGAAGCCCGGCTCGGCCCCGCGGCGAGCCGGTCCAGGACCGTGCCTGGCGAGAGGCGGGAGGCGGGTTCCGTCCGGGGTCGATCGGATCGGTGATTCTTGGCCATCGGCACCGAGTGTGTCACTGGCGTGACGGACAATGGGACCAAGGCGTCGTGGACGCCTGCCGTAAGTGATTGAATGCCATCGCGGCTGGCGAACCGTCCTGGGGGCTTCAAGCCGAGGTGTCCCGAGGGGCGACCGCTCGATAGCAAGGTGCTGGAGGATCCGTGGACCTGTCCCTGTCGACCGAAACCGTCGGCGATCGCACGATCGTCAGGGTCGGTGGCGAAATCGACGTATATACCGCGCCCAAGCTGCGCGAGCAGCTGGTCGAGCTGGTGAATGACGGCAGTTTCCACCTTGTCGTCGACATGGAGGGCGTGGACTTCCTCGACTCCACCGGGCTCGGCGTACTGGTGGGCGGACTGAAGCGGGTGCGGGCCCATGAGGGCTCGCTGCGCCTGGTCTGCAACCAGGAGCGCATTTTGAAGATCTTCCGCATCACCGGCCTCACCAAGGTGTTCCCGATCCACACCTCGGTCGAGGAAGCGGTGGCGGCAACCGACTGACAACCGGTCCGGGCGCGGTGGAAAGGAACCGCGCCCGGGACGGCCGAAGTTGAACCTGGGGGTTCGGGGCGTTCCGCGGCCCGGTCCCCCGACAGCACGCCCGTAGTTCCGAGGGGGATGCATGGCCACCGTTGAACTCCGCTTCAGCGCGCTGCCCGAGCACGTCAGGACCGCCCGACTGGTGGCGGCAGCAGTGGCGCGCAGGGCCGGAGTGGACGAGGCCGTCCTCGACGAGCTCCGACTCGCTGTCGGCGAGGCCTGCACCCGCGCCGTCGGGCTGCATCAGAGCGTGGGCATCACGGCGCCGGTGAAGGTCGTGCTGATCGAGGAGGAGAAACAGTTCTCCATCGAGGTCGGCGACGAGGCGCCCCATCATGCCCCCGGAGACCGGGCGCCCGGGGCCGCGGACGAGGACTCCGACGTGGAGACCGAGGAGGACGAGATGGGCCTCGCGGTCATCAGCGGCCTCGTCGACGACGTGGAGGTCACCGCGGGGGAACACGGCGGTTCGATCCGCATGACCTGGCCGACCACGCCGCCGATCGCGGTGCTTCCCTGACCCGACCGGCGACCCGACCGACGTAACGCATCACCCGAAGGGCCCTGCTGAGCAGGGCCCTTCGGGTTTTTCAAGAGCATTATGAATTCGTGAAGAAATTCACGATCAATTTCCGATCATTCGATCGGCTGAAAATGCTTTCGAAGCGTTACGCGGGGTGTAGCAGATTCCGGTTTACCGCGTACTGTTTTGATCAGGAACAGATCTCTAGACTCCGTCCACATCTTGAGCTCAGCCCAAGCGTCAAGGAGGACGAATGGCGGGGCTTTCTTCCCCAGACCAGCTGGACCACTCCACAGCCCTCGCGGCCGCGGTACTGACCGACGGCAACCGTGTCATGGTGTCGGTCATCGGCGTCGTGGCCCTGGCCGCCCTCGTGGTGGCAGGCGTCCTGGTGCGCCAGGTGCTCGCGGCAGGCGAGGGCACCGACAGCATGAAGAAGATCGCGACGGCGATCCAGGAAGGTGCGAACGCCTATCTGGCCCGGCAGTTGCGCACGCTCGGTGTATTCGCCGTGGTCGTGTTCTTCCTGCTCATGCTGCTGCCGGCGGACGACTGGAATCAGCGCGCCGGACGATCGGTGTTCTTCTTGATCGGCGCGGCGTTCTCGGCGGCCACCGGCTATATCGGTATGTGGCTCGCCGTACGGAGCAATGTGCGCGTCGCCGCCGCCGCGCGCGAGGCGACCCCGGCGGCGGGCGAACCGGAAAAGGATCTCACCGCCGTCTCGCACAAAGCCATGAAGATCGCTTTTCGCACGGGCGGCGTCGTCGGCATGTTCACGGTGGGCCTCGGCCTGCTGGGCGCCTCCTGCGTGGTGCTGGTGTACGCGGCCGACGCGCCGAAGGTCCTCGAGGGCTTCGGTCTCGGCGCGGCGCTCATCGCGATGTTCATGCGTGTCGGCGGCGGCATCTTCACCAAGGCCGCCGACGTCGGCGCCGACCTGGTCGGCAAGGTCGAGCAGGGCATCCCGGAGGACGATCCGCGCAACGCCGCGACCATCGCCGACAACGTGGGCGACAACGTCGGCGACTGCGCGGGTATGGCGGCCGACCTCTTCGAGTCGTACGCCGTGACCTTGGTCGCCGCGCTCATCCTCGGCACGGCGGCCTTCGGCGACGCCGGGCTCGCCTTCCCGCTGCTCGTCCCCGCGATCGGTGTGCTCACCGCGATGATCGGCATCTTCGTGGTGGCCCCGCGCCGCACCGACCGCAGCGGGATGACAGCGATCAACCGCGGCTTCTTCATCTCCGCGGCGATCTCGCTCGTGCTGGTGGCGGTGGCCGTCTTCGTCTACCTCCCCGGAAGCTACGCCGACCTCGACGGCGTCACCGACGCGGCGATCCAGGGCAAGGGCGGCGACCCACGGATCCTCGCCCTCGTCGCGGTGGCGATCGGCATCCTGCTCGCGGCCGTGATCCAGCAGCTGACGGGCTACTTCACCGAGACCAACCGCCGTCCGGTCAAGGACATCGGCAAGTCCTCGCTCACGGGACCCGCCACCGTCGTCCTGGCCGGCATCTCCGTCGGCCTCGAATCGGCCGTCTACACCGCCCTGCTGATCGGCCTCAGCGTGTACGGGGCCTTCCTGCTCGGCGGCACGTCGATCATGCTGGCGCTGTTCGCGGTGGCGCTGGCCGGCACCGGCCTGCTCACCACGGTCGGTGTGATCGTCGCCATGGACACCTTCGGGCCGGTCTCCGACAACGCGCAGGGCATCGCCGAGATGTCCGGCGACGTCGAGGGGGCGGGCGCGCAGGTGCTCACCAACCTGGACGCGGTCGGCAACACCACCAAGGCCATCACCAAGGGCATCGCCATCGCCACCGCCGTCCTGGCGGCGGCGGCGCTCTTCGGGTCGTACCGCGACGCGATCTTCACCGGCGCGCGGGACGTGGGCGAGACGGTGTCCGGCGAGGGCGCGCCGCTGAACCTGATGATGGACATCTCACAGCCCAACAACCTCGTCGGTCTCATCGCGGGCGCGGCGGTCGTCTTCCTCTTCTCGGGGCTGGCGATCAACGCCGTGTCACGGTCGGCGGGTTCCGTGGTGTACGAGGTGCGGCGGCAGTTCCGCGAGCGGCCCGGGATCATGGACTACAGCGAGAAGCCGGAGTACGGCAAGGTCGTCGACATCTGTACCAGGGATGCGCTGCGCGAGCTCGCCACGCCCGGACTGCTCGCCGTGTTGGCGCCCATCTTCATCGGGTTCACGCTCGGTGTCGGTGCCCTCGGCGCGTTCCTCGCGGGCGCGATCGGGGCGGGCACGCTGATGGCGGTGTTCCTCGCCAACTCCGGTGGCGCGTGGGACAACGCCAAGAAACTCGTCGAGGACGGCCACCACGGCGGCAAGGGCAGCGAGGCCCATGCCGCGACGGTGATCGGCGACACGGTCGGCGATCCCTTCAAGGACACCGCCGGTCCCGCGATCAACCCCCTGCTGAAGGTGATGAACCTGGTGGCGCTGCTGATCGCGCCGGCGGTCATCAAGTTCAGTTACGGCGACGACGAGAACCTCGGCGTACGGATCACGATCGCGGCCCTGGCCTTCGTCGTGATCGCGGGCGCCGTCTACGTCTCCAAGCGGCGCGGGATCGCCATGGGTGACGAAGGCAACGCCGAGCAGGCGTCCAAGTCTGCTGATACGGCGGTCGTTTCGTAGGGCGGTTCTCACGAGCCCAGCTCAAGGGGCGGGCGGGCGGCGCGTGTTGACGTGCCGCCCGCCCGCTTCGTGCGTGTTCGCGCCCTGGCCGTGAGCCTTATCTCTCTTGGTGCAAATGGCTTCATAATGGTCTTAACGGACCTTAGGCATGCGAGTGTCGCCCGCTTGGCGTGTATGTTCCGGGGCCGAGAGCCATGGAAGGGACCAATCCGGTGAACAAGAAGCTCGCGGCCGCACTGTCCGGCGGTGCGGTACTGGTACTGGCGCTGTCGGGATGCGGCGGCGATGACAGCAGCGAAAAGCTGAACTCCTGGGCCAAGGAGGTCTGCGACGCCGTACAGCCGCAGGCCAAGAAGATCGAGGCCGCCAACGCCGCGATCCAGAAGGAGACCTCGGACAACAGCACGCCGGAAGCGGTCCAGAAGACCGACGCGCAGGCCTTCCAGGACATGTCGGACGCCTACAAGGCGATCGGGGCCGCCGTGACCAAGGCCGGGGCGCCGGACGTCGAGAACGGCGAGAAGAAGCAGCAGGACGCGGTCAAGGAGCTCAACAGCATCTCCTCGTCGTACGCCTCCCTGAAGACGCAGGTCGACAAGCTCGACACCAAGGACCAGGCGAAGTTCGCCAACGGCCTCAAGGACATCGCGACCGAGCTGGACAAGCTGAGCAAGAGCGGGAGCGACGCGCTGAAGACCCTCGAAGAGGGCGACGTCGGCAAGGCGATGGCCAAGCAGCAGAGCTGCAAGGGCGCGTCCGCCCCGGCATCGGCGACGACGAGCTGAGGTCGGCGGCGCCGGCTGGTCACCCTCGCGCGCGGGTTCGGGGGTCACAATGGGGGCGTGAGCGACTCCAGCCTGTCCGCCCTGCCCGCTTCCGACCGTCCCGACGTCACCGCCCGGCTGCGGGACGCCCTCCTGGGGGCCTCCTTCACCGCCGACGGGCTGCTCGATCTGCTCGGTGCGTCCGCGTACGCGGCCCTCGCGCGCAGCGAGATCGTGCCCGCGCTCCGGGCGACACGCGGCGACACGCCGCTGGAGATGCTCGTGCGGCTGTTCCTGTTGCAGCAGCCCGTGCCGCACGCGCGCGTGGAGGGTGTGCTGCCCGTCGACGCGTGCCTGGACAGCGGGTGGCTGGTTCGGGCGGGCACGGATGAGGTCGCGGCGACCGTGGACGTACGGCCGTACGGCGGGCCCGGTGGCGAGGACTGGTTCATCGTGTCCGACCTCGGGTGCGCGGTCGGCGGGGCGGGCGGCATCGGGAGCCGGGAGGAGGGCGTGGTCCTCGGCGTCGGCGGTGCCTCCACGACCCTGGCCGGCATCACCGTCCGTACGCCCGTCTCCGCGGCCCTCGATCTCGGTACCGGCTCCGGGATCCAGGCGCTGCACGCCGCCCAGCACGCCACGCGCGTGACGGCGACCGACGTGAACCCGCGCGCGCTCCACATCACGGCACTCACGCTGGCGCTGTCCGGTGCCCCGGCCGCCGACCTGTGCGAGGGCTCGCTGTTCGAGCCGCTCCGGGACGACGAGACGTACGACCTGATCGTGTCGAACCCGCCCTTCGTGATCTCGCCGGGCGCGCGGCTGACGTACCGCGACGGCGGCATGGGCGGGGACGATCTGTGCCGCACGCTCGTTCAGCAGGCGGGGGAACGTCTGAACGAGGGCGGGTTCGCGCACTTCCTCGCCAACTGGCAGCACGTGGAGGGGGAGGACTGGCAGGACAGGCTGAGGGCGTGGGTGCCGCGCGGGTGCGACGCCTGGATCGTGCAGCGCGAGGTGCAGGACGTCACGCAGTACGCCGAGCTCTGGCTCAGGGACGCCGGTGACCACCGGGGCGACCCGGCCGAGTACCAGGCGCGGTACGACGCGTGGCTGGACGAGTTCGAGGCGCGCAAGGTGAAGGCCGTGGGCTTCGGGTGGATCACCCTGCGCAAGACAGGGGCCTCGGTTCCCTCCGTCACCGCGGAGGAGTGGCCGCATCCGGTCGAACAGCCGCTCGGTGAGACGGTCCGGGAGCACTTCGAGCGCCTCGACTATCTGCGGACGCATGACGACGCGGCCCTGCTCGCGGGGCACTTCAAGCTCGCCGCCGAGATCATCCAGGAGCAGGTCGGACTGCCCGGCGCCGAGGACCCCGAGCACGTGGTGCTGCGCCAGAACCGCGGGATGCGGCGGGCCACCAAGGTGGACACGGTCGGCGCGGGGTTCGCGGGCGTGTGCGACGGTTCGCTGAGCGCGGGGCGCATTCTGGACGCGATCGCCCAACTGGTGGGCGAGGATCCGGTGTTGCTGCGCGACCGCACGCCCGCGCAGATCCGGTTGCTGGTGGAACAGGGGTTCCTCGAGCCGGCCTGACCCGGCGGGACCGTCACGTCTGAGGCGTGCGCGCGCCTCTGGGGCCACTGTGTCCGATCTGGCGGGATTGCTCCGGAAAAGGTCTCCTGTCAGTGGTTCGTGCGAAGCTACCTTCCAGGGACGAACTCCGCGCGTCCTCGGGGGAGGCGCGCTGTCTCGGGGGAGGCGTGATGGCGGGGGAGACGCCGGATCAGGGCGAAGGCGGGGTCATCAACGGGCGGTACCGGCTGCTGCGGACGCTCGGCACGGGCGGTGGCCGCACGACCCAAGCCTCCCCTGGCGTACGACGAGGACTCGGGGCCGCGATGAAGGAGATCGCGCTTGTGGGCTGCCGATGGGCGCGACCGAGCCCGTGATCGGTGTTTCTCCTGCGCGAGCGAAGTCGGGAGTTCAGGGAAAGCATGGTGCGGGCCGCGGCGGACCTACCCTCCACAGGGATTCGACTGCTCCCCTGCCTGTAGTTGAAGGCCGGGGATTCCTGGCTCACGCCGCCTGATGGCCCGACGGGCCCCGTCAGGTCTTGCGCGATCGACACCAACCGGGTTCGGACCTGCCCGGACGAGCATCACGTGTGCGGAGTTCTTGTCGCGAGGTGATGAGGCTCCGCATGAGGTGCAGTTGTAAGTACGCTCACCCAGCGGCCATCTCGATCAGGGCTTGTTCGGTGGCGCCGATAGCGGCGTCCGCGGCCTTGCGGGCCATCGTGGTCTTCGCGAGAAATTTTGGCTTGAAGTCCTCCACGGCCATCACATCATGGTGTCGGACGGCGGACTTGGCCCACTTCCGGCCGACGTCCTGGTGCTGCCTGGAGACCTTCTTGCGGCGGGTCATCATCCGTTGGTAGCGGCTGAGTCCGGCTGCGGACTTCTTGCCGTGCTCGGGGTGCGGAAGATCGTGGAGGTCGCTGGTGGTGGTCGCGATCTCCCGTACGCCCCAGTCCACGCCGATGGCGCGGCCGGTGACAGGAAGCGGCTGGAATTCGGCGGGGACGACGAAACTGACGTACCCATGGCCGAGGCTGTCCCGGAATACCCGCGCAGACGAAGGCTCGGCGGGGAGGGCGCGGGACCACACAACCGTCAACGTGATCCCGCCCGCCAGGTGCAGGCTGCCGTTTTTCAGTCGGAATCCGTGCCGGGTGTAGGCCGGACTCGGGAGCGTCTCGTCCTTTTTCCCAGGTTTCGGCATCCCCGCGCGTTGGTGCGTGGGTAGCCGGTCTTTGATGTCCTTCAGAGCCTTGGCGCGGGACTTGCGAAGTCGCGGATTGTCTGTTGCTGCGGAACGCTGGCGCCCTCCCGAAGCCACGCCATGGCTGCTCGTGCCTGGGTGAGCATCTTGTCCAGTTCGGGTTGGTCCGCAGCTCCCGCCTTCGACGTACGCCTTCTTGGATCGGCCGCCGCCGCGCCGGGCCACGGCCGCCGTCCGGCGCGGCTCGTACCGGCTGCGCTGTATCGGGCTTGTCCCGTACGGCCGGACAGTCGCCCGGTCCGCTGCTCCGCCTGCTGTTCCACCGACCTGACATCGCACGTTAGGCGTGTCTCCGTACCCGTGGGCGATATTCGATCATATGTCCCTCGATCGAGGGTTGACGCGAACGCGTGCTTAGTCGCGTCGGGTTCCGTCGGCTGCGTGGCCGGACGGGCAGGTCGTGGCGGTCGACACGGCCACCGATCACGCCGACGCCCGTGCCCAGGGGGCGAAGCGGTGCGCGAACCTCGGCCGGCCGGTCGTCGACGCGCTGCCGGATGCCGCCGGATACGCCGTCGTGCCGACGAAGGAGGGCTTCACCGCGGCGAACAGCGGTACGGCATGTCTCGTACTCGGCCGCCATGTGGGACTACAAGGAACTGGACGACGGCTACCAGGCCCCGCTCACCGATTGCGCCGAACCCCACACCGACCAGGTCATAGGCACCGTCCAGGCCCCCGCCGAAATGAACTACAAGAAGGGCACCGACAACGCGACCAAGCTGTGCGGGAACAAATTCGAGTCGACCTGGGCGCCTGGTCAGGAGCGGATCGTGTACGGCTGGGCCGCCGACGAGGACGACTGGAAGGAGGGGTTCACCAAGATCGTGTGCACCGTGAGCCGCTCCGACGACAAGAAGACGACCGGAAAGATACCCGCGCCCGGGTCGGTCTGAGGCCCGGACAGGGAGGAGGTTCCCCGGGCGAGGGCCGGGGCGCCGGGGGAGTCCGCAGCCGTGTCGGCCCCGCGTTCACCCAGGGTTCGCCTGTCCGCCGCCCGTGCGTGTCAGCCTCCACGGGCTGGGCACTCGCAACGGGAGAAAAGGGGCGCATACGGCCATGGAAAGCGGACCGGCGGTCTTCGCGGGAATGGTGTTCGGCCTGTTCGGGGGCGGGCTGCTGGTGTGGACCGCGGCCCGTGTCCGGCATCGTGAACCGGTCGCCGACGGTGTGAGCCCCGTCGCATCGGCGACCCTCGCGACCACCGTCGCGGTGATCGCGCTGGCCGTCGGAACGTGGTGCTTCTCCCGCGTCTGAGGGCGGCCTTGGAGTTGCGGCCCAGGTAATTGGGAGGTCACCCTCCGGATAGGCTCGAAAAGGCTGGTGGGCACTCCGGGCGGCAGGAATGGCGGTAGTCGGGTTACCGTTCGAGTGGCCGTTGCGGGCTTTTCCCGTTTGACACGGGGGCGGGATGTACCGTCACACTCCGCAGCGTCAGCATGACCCGACCCCGGGACCAAGCCCTGGGGAGAGACCCCAGTGTCGACCGGAGAGAAGAGCGAAGTTGTCCCCGACCAGCGAGACCGCACAGGGCGGCCGCCGACTCGTCATCGTCGAGTCGCCTGCCAAGGCGAAGACGATCAAGGGCTATCTCGGCCCCGGGTACGTCGTCGAGGCGAGCGTCGGGCACATCCGCGACCTCCCCAACGGCGCCGCGGAGGTGCCGGAGCAGTACACCGGCGAGGTCCGTCGTCTCGGCGTGGACGTCGATCACGACTTCCAGCCCATCTATGTGGTCAACGCCGACAAGAGGGCCCAGGTCAAGAAGCTCAAGGACCTGCTGAAGGACTCCGACGAGCTCTTCCTCGCCACCGATGAGGACCGGGAGGGCGAGGCCATCGCCTGGCATCTCCAGGAGGTGCTGAAGCCCAAGGTCCCGGTCAAGCGGATGGTCTTCCACGAGATCACCAAGGCCGCGATCCAGGCCGCCGTCGCCAACCCGCGCGAGCTGAACCAGAAGCTGGTCGACGCCCAGGAGACCCGCCGCATCCTCGACCGTCTCTACGGCTACGAGGTCTCGCCGGTCCTGTGGAAGAAGGTCATGCCGCGGCTGTCGGCCGGCCGTGTCCAGTCGGTCGCCACGCGACTCGTCGTGGAGCGGGAACGCGAGCGCATCGCTTTCCGTTCTGCTGAGTACTGGGACCTGACGGGCACCTTCGCGACCGGCCGCGCGGGGGACGCGTCGGACCCGTCGTCGCTGGTCGCCCGCCTCCAGACCGTCGACGGCAGGCGGGTCGCGCAGGGCCGCGACTTCGACTCCCTGGGACAACTCAAGAGCGCGAACACCCTCCACCTCGACGAGGCGAACGCCCGCGCCCTGGCCACCGCCCTGGAGAACACGCGGTTCGCCGTCCGGTCCGTCGAGTCGAAGCCGTACCGCCGCTCGCCGTACGCCCCGTTCCGTACGACGACGCTCCAGCAGGAAGCCTCGAGGAAGCTCGGCTTCGGCGCGAAGGCCACGATGCAGATCGCGCAGAAGCTGTACGAGAACGGCTTCATCACGTACATGCGTACGGACTCCACGACCCTGTCGGACACGGCGATCGCCGCCGCCCGCGCCCAGGTCACGCAGCTGTACGGCGCCGACTACCTGCCGGCACAGCCGCGGACGTACGCCGGAAAGGTCAAGAACGCGCAGGAGGCGCACGAGGCGATCCGCCCCTCGGGCGACCGCTTCCGCACGCCTGCCGAGACCGGCCTGACCGGCGACCAGTTCAGGCTCTACGAGCTGATCTGGAAGCGGACGGTCGCCTCCCAGATGAAGGACGCGACCGGCAACAGCGTGACGGTGAAGATCGGTGGCGCCGCCGCCGACGGCCGGGACGTCGAGTTCAGCGCCTCCGGCAAGACGATCACCTTCCACGGCTTCCTGAAGGCGTACGTCGAGGGCGCCGACGACCCGAACGCCGAGCTGGACGACCGCGAGCGCCGTCTGCCCCAGGTGAGCGAGGGCGACGCGCTGAGCGCCGAGGAGATCACGGTCGACGGGCACGCCACCAAGCCCCCGGCCCGCTACACCGAGGCCAGCCTGGTCAAGGAGCTCGAAGAGCGCGAGATCGGCCGCCCGTCGACGTACGCGTCGATCATCGGCACGATCCTCGACCGCGGCTACGTGTTCAAGAAGGGCACGGCCCTCGTGCCGTCCTTCCTGTCCTTCGCCGTGGTCAACCTCCTGGAGAAGCACTTCGGGCGGCTCGTCGACTACGACTTCACCGCCAAGATGGAGGACGACCTCGACCGCATCGCACGCGGCGAGGCGCAGGCCGTGCCGTGGCTGAAGCGGTTCTACTTCGGCGAGGGCACCGGCAACGGTGGCGCGGCCGAGGCCGGCAACGGCGACGGGGACCACCTCGGCGGCCTCAAGGAGCTGGTGACCGACCTGGGCGCGATCGACGCGCGCGAGGTGTCGTCGTTCCCGGTGGGCAGCGGCATCGTGCTGCGGGTCGGCCGCTACGGCCCGTACATCGAGCGCGGCGAGAAGGACTCCGAGAACCATCAGCGCGCGGACGTCCCCGAGGACCTGGCCCCGGACGAGCTGAGCGTCGAGTACGCGGAGGAGCTGCTCGCCAAGCCGAGCGGCGACTTCGAGCTGGGCACCGACCCGTCCACAGGGCACCAGATCATCGCCAGGGACGGCCGCTACGGCCCGTACGTCACCGAGGTGCTCCCCGAGGGCACCCCGAAGACCGGCAAGAACGCCGTCAAGCCGCGTACGGCCTCGCTGTTCAAGTCGATGTCGCTCGACACGGTGACCATCGAGGACGCCCTGAAGCTGATGTCGCTGCCGCGTGTCGTCGGCACGGACGCGGACGGTGTGGAGATCACCGCGCAGAACGGCCGCTACGGCCCGTACCTGAAGAAGGGCACGGACTCGCGGTCCCTGCAGTCCGAGGAGCAGCTGTTCACGATCACGCTGGAGGAGGCGCAGGCGATCTACGCCCAGCCCAAGCAGCGTGGCCGCGCCGCCGCCAAGCCGCCGCTGAAGGAGCTGGGCGAGGACCCGGTGAGCAAGAAGCCGGTCGTGGTCAAGGACGGCCGCTTCGGGCCGTACGTCACCGACGGGGAGACCAACGCGACCCTGCGCTCCGGCGACAGCGTCGAGACGATCACCTCGGAGCGCGGCTTCGAACTCCTCGCCGAGAAGCGGGCGAAGGCGCCTGCCAAGAAGACGGCGAAGAAGGCCGCCGCGAAGAAGGCCGCCCCGGCCAAGAAGACGGCCGCCAAGAAGACAGCGGCGAAGAAGACGACGACGGCCGCGAAGAAGACGACCGCCAAGAAGACCGCCGCGAAGAAGGCGACGGCTTCCAAGACGGCTTCGGAGGACTGAGCGCGAAGGATCGAGCCGCGGAGGACTGAGACGCGCCGCGTTTCTCCGCATTCCTCCACGGAGCCTTCGCAAAACGAACGCCCCGGCATCACTTTGGTGTCGGGGCGTGCGCACGTTCGGACGGGCGCTCCGGGCTGTCGGCGGCTGCCGATAGGCTGAAAGCATGACGCGAGCCGAACAGCCAACGGCCTCTCACCCGGCCCCCGACGACGCCCTGGTCGCGGACTCCCGTGAGCGCGCCGTCCGCGCCCTGCTGCGCCGACCGCAGCTGAAACGGCTGTGGAGCGCACAACTCGTGGGCGGTGTCGGCGACACCCTCGCGCTCCTTGTGCTGGTGGTCCTCGCCCTCCAAGCAGCGGTCGCCGAGGGCTCGTTCGGCGGCGGCTACCGGGGCGTGGCGTTCGCAGTGGCGACCGTTTTCGCGGTGCGCATCCTGGCGACGCTGCTCTTCGGGGCGGTCCTCCTCGGCCCGCTCACCTCGCTCACCTCCCAGGAGGGCCCCCTCGACCGCCGCTGGACCATGGTCGGCGCGGACGGACTGCGGGCGGCGTTGCTCATCGTGGCGCCCCTGTGGATCGACTGGACGCCCGACGACGCGGTGGCCGTCATCCTGGTCACCGCCTTCGTGACCGGAGTCGCCGAGCGCTTCTGGACGGTGTGCCGGGAGAGCGCGGCGCCCGCGCTGCTGCCCCCACCGCCCCCGGAGGGCGCGACGGTACGACCGCTGCCGGACCACATGGACGCCCTGCGCCGCCTATCGATGCGTACGAGCTTCGTGGCGATCCCGCTCGCGGCCGCCGCGCTCGTCGTCGCGGCGCTGCTCAACAATCTTCTGGGCGCGGGAATCGCCTGGTTCTCCCAGCACCAGGCGGCCCTCGCGTCGTATGTCGCGGCCGGGCTGTTCGCCGCGTCCCTGTCCTTGCTGACCTTCCTGGAGCTGCCCGACACGCGTACCCCGCGCGCGCGTTCGCCGCTGGAGGGGCTGCGCCGACCCAAGACGGGCTCGGGCGTCGACAAGGGCCGCACCGGCGCGATCCCGATGCTCGTCCTCGCCTGCGCGGCCGTCGCCGCGGCGGTGGCGGCCGCGGTGGGTGTCGCCGTGCTGCACGCCAAGGAGCTGGGCGGCGGCCCGGTGATGTACGGGCTGCTGGTGTGCGCGCTGACCGGCGGAGTGGTCGTCGGCATCCGTACGGCGCCGTCCTTGCTGCCGTCGTTGTCGCGCCGTCGGCTGCTGTCGCTGACGATCGCCTTCACCGGCGTGGCGCTGCTGGCCGCCGGTCTCGTCCCGGACGTCACCAGCGTGGTGCTGATCCTCGTGCTGGCCGGCGTCGGCGCGGGCATGGCCGCCAACACCGGCCACACGCTGCTCGACCAGGAGGCCGAGGACAACCGGCGGGCGCGTACGACGGAGCATCTGCACGCGGTCGTACGGGTCCTGGTGGCGCTCGGCGCGGTGATCGCGCCCCTGGTGGCGGCGGCGATCGGCCCGCACCGCCTGGAGAACGGCAAGTTCGTGTTCGCCCACGGCGGCGCGGCCTTCACCCTGATGCTGGTCGGCGCGCTGCTGCTGCCGGTGGCCGCGCTGGTGCTGGCCAAGGTCGACGACCGTTCGGGCGTGCCGCTGCGGCACGACCTGCGGGACGCGCTGCTCGGCGGTGACGACCCGGTGACGGCGTCCGCCTCGAACGGCTTCTTCATCGCCCTGGAGGGCGGCGACGGCGCCGGGAAGTCCACCCAGGCCGAGGCACTCGCCGAGTGGATCCGGGCCAAGGGGCACGAGGTCGTGGTGACGCGGGAGCCGGGGGCGACGCCGGTGGGCAAGCGGCTGCGGTCGATCCTGCTGGACGTGTCGAGCGCCGGTCTCTCACACCGGGCGGAGGCACTGCTGTACGCGGCGGACCGCGCGGAACACGTGGACACGGTCGTACGGCCCGCGCTGGAGCGCGGCGCGGTGGTCATCTCGGACCGGTACATCGACTCCTCGGTGGCCTATCAGGGGGCGGGCCGTGATCTGTCCCCGACCGAGGTCGCCCGGATCAACCGCTGGGCGACGAACGGCCTGGTCCCGCATCTGACCGTGCTGCTGGACGTCTCGCCGGAGACCGCCCGCGAGCGGTTCACCGAGGCGCCGGACCGGCTGGAGTCGGAGCCGGCCGAGTTCCACGCGCGCGTGCGGTCCGGTTTCCTGACGCTGGCCGCGGCCGACCCCGGGCGCTACCTGGTGGTGGACGCCGGTCAGGAGCCCGAGGCCGTCACGACCGTCATCCGGCACCGGCTGGACCAGGTACTGCCGCTGTCCGAGGCCGAGATCCAGGCCCGGGAGGAGGCGCGCCGCAAGGCCGAGGAGGAGGCCCGGCGCAAGGCCGAGGAAGAGGCCGCCCGCAAGGCCGAGGAAGAGCGCCTGGAGCGGGAGCGCCAGGAGCAGCTCGCGCGGCTGAAGGCCGAGGAAGAGGAGCGCAAGCGGCGCGAACTGGAGGAGGCGCAGCGGCGCGAGGCCGAACGGCAGGCGGAGGAGGCCCGGCTGCGGGCCGAGGAAGCGCGTAAGCGGGCCGAGGAGGAGCGACAGCGGCTCCTCGCGGAGGAGAAGGCGCGGGCCGAGGAAGAGGCCCGGCGCAAGGCCGAGGAGGACCGGCGCCGCAAGCAGGCCGAGGAGGAGGCCCGGCTGCGCGCCGAGGCCGAGGCGCGGCGCCTGGAGAAGCAGCGCAAGGCCGAGGAGGCGCTGCTGCGGGCCGAGGAGGCCCGGCGGCTGGCCGAGCAGGCGGCGGCCGCGGCGGAGGCCGGGCCCAAGGCGACCGGGCCGCAGCCGACGGCTCCTGGCGTCACGCCGGACGCGGCGACCGTACCGACACCGGTCGTGACGCCGACGAACGCGTCGGGCGGGCCGGTGGACGAGACGGCGGTGCTGCCGCGGGTCCGGGACCAGAAGGACCAGGGCGGCGAGAGGGACGCGCAGGGGGCGGGTGAGCGGGGCTCCGGCTCCGGTGGGCCCGACTCCGAGGTGACGGCCGAGCTGCCGCAGCCGCCGGTTCCTCCGGGGGCGGCGGACGAGACGGCCGTGTTGCCGTCGGTTCCTCCGGGGGCCGCCGACGAGACCGCCGTACTGCCCGCCGTGGCGCCGGACGGTGCCGCCGATGAGACCGCGGTGCTGCCGCCCGTGCGGGACAAGGGCACTGAGGACCGGGTTCCGCCCGGGTTCTTCCGGGACGAGCAGCCGGGGGCCCGGCCGGACGGTACCGAGGACCGCACGCGTGAGCTGCCCCAGGTCGACGAGGACGGGGCTCCTCGACGGCGGACGCGGTCCGACTGGGCCGAGGAGACACCACTGGACGACCTGCCGACGCTGGCGGACGAGTTGCTCGGCCCGCGTGAGGACGAGGAGTTCGACGACGGGCGGGGGCGGCGTGGCCGGGGGCGGCGCGGCTGAGCAGCGGACGAGACCGCCCGCGGCTGAGCCCACCTCATCGCCGGTGCCGCGTTGTCAGTGCCGCCCTCCACAATGGATCCCGTACCGCGTGACATGAGGAAAGAGCGGGGTGAGGGATGACCGTCTGGGACGACCTGGTCGGCCAGGAGAGGGTGAGCGAGCAGCTCGACGCCGCCGCTCGGGATGCCGACGCCCTGGTCACCGCGGCCACCGCCGACACGCCGCCGCCGGAGGCGTCGAAGATGACACACGCCTGGCTGTTCACGGGACCGCCCGGCGCGGGGCACATTCAGGCGGCGCGGGCCTTCGCCGCCGCGCTGCAGTGCGTCAGCCCGGACCGTGCCCTCGGCGGATCCCCTGGCTGCGGCTTCTGCGACGGATGTCATACGGCGCTCATCGGCACCCATGCCGACGTCACCATCGTCGCGGCCGTCGGCACGCAGATCCTCGCCGACGACATGCGGGACACCGTCCGCAAGTCCTTCACCTCGCCGGCGACCGGCCGCTGGCAGGTCATCCTCGTCGAGGACGCCGAGCGGCTGAACGAGAAATCGGCCAACGCCGTCCTCAAGGCAGTCGAGGAGCCCGCCCCCCGGACGGTCTGGCTGCTGTGCGCCCCCTCCATCGAGGACGTTCTGCCCACCATCCGCTCCCGCTGCCGCCACCTGAACCTCTCGACGCCCTCGGTCGACGCCGTCGCCGACATGCTCGTACGCCGTGAGGGCGTCGAGCCCGCCGCCGCCATGGCCGCCGCCCGCGCCACCCAGGGCCATGTCGACCGGGCCCGCCGTCTCGCCACCGACCCGGCCGCGCGCGAGCGCCGCGCCGCCGTGCTGAAGCTGCCCCTGCGGGTCGAGGACATCGGCGGCTGTCTCAAGGCCGCCCAGGAACTGGTCGACGCGGCCGCCGAGGACGCCAAGCAGCTCGCCGAGGAGAGGGACGGCAAGGAGACGGAAGAGCTCAAGGCGGCGATGGGCGCGTCCCAGAGCGGCCGGATGCCGCGCGGCACGGCGGGTGTGATGAAGGACCTGGAGGACAAGCAGAAGCGCCGCAGAACCCGTACGCAGCGCGACAGCCTCGACCTCGCCCTGACCGACCTCACCGCCTTCTACCGCGACGTCCTCGCCCTTCAGCTCGGCTCCCGGGTCGCGATCGCCAACGTCGACGCCGAGGACGCCCTGGAGCGGCTCGCCCGCGGCAGCTCCCCGGAGTCCACGCTCCGCCGCATCGAGGCGATCGCCGCCTGCCGAGAGGCCCTCGACCGCAACGTGGCCCCGCTGCTCGCGGTGGAGGCGATGACCATGGCACTCAGAGCGGGCTGACCCACGAGGACAGACCCGGCCGTAGGAACCGGCACAGGAGGTTGACCGCGTCACTCGTACGAGCCATGGCGTACGCGGAGAGCGTTCAAGCCACCGCACAGAGTTACGCTCGGTTGATGTTCATCAGGCGCAGCTCCCGCCCCAGCATGGCGGCAGACCAGACCGACTCGCCCGGCCCGAACTCCAGGACGCGCAGCTCCCGCACACGGAGAGCCCGCACCCGCCGAGCCCGTACCGCCGGCGGCGCCCTCCTCACCGTCGCGGCGGTGCTCGTCTCCGCGTGTTCCTCGGGAAGCGCGACGACTTCGGCCGGCTCGGCCGCGGTGGCCGCGCTCGCCGCGCTGCCGAAGGGCATGCCGGCCGCCCTCGCGCCGTACTACGCGCAGAAACCGAGGTGGCGCGGCTGCGGAGTCCCCGGCTTCGAGTGCGCCACGCTGAAGGCGCCGCTCGACTACGCGCATCCGGCCGACGGCGACGTCCGGCTCGCCGTCGCGCGCAAGAAGGCCACCGGGCCGGGCAAGCGGCTGGGCTCGCTGCTGGTGAACCCGGGCGGGCCCGGCAGCTCGGCGATCGGCTACCTCCAGGCTTACGCCGGGATCGGCTACCCGGCCCAGGTCCGCGCCCGCTACGACATGGTGGCGGTCGACCCACGCGGCGTCGCCCGCAGCGAGCCCGTCGAATGCCTCGACGGGCCGGACATGGACACGTACACGCAGACGGACATCACGCCGGACGACAAGCGGGAGACCACCGAACTCGTCGACGCGTACAAGAAGTTCGCGGAGGGCTGCGGCGCGGACTCGCCGAAGCTGCTGCGGCACGTGTCCACCGTCGAGACGGCCCGGGACATGGACATCGTGCGGGCGGCGCTGGGCGACGCGAGGCTGAACTACGTGGGGGCGTCGTACGGGACGTTCCTCGGGGCGACGTATGCGGGACTCTTCCCGCACCGGGCGGGCCGACTGGTCCTGGACGGCGCGATGGATCCCTCGCAGCCGGCGCGCCGAATGAACCTCGACCAGACGGCGGGCTTCGAGACGGCGTTCCAGTCGTTCGCGAAGGACTGCGTCCAGCAGCCGGACTGTCCGCTGGGCACGAAGGGCACGAAGACCGCGGAGGCCGGCAGGAACCTCAGGGCCTTCTTCGAGAAGCTGGACGCCCGGCCGATCCCCACGGGCGACGCGGACGGCCGTAAGCTCGGCGAGTCCCTCGCCACCACCGGAGTGATCGCGGCGATGTACGACGAGGGGGCCTGGGCGCAGTTGCGCGAGGCACTGACCTCGGCGATGGACGACAACGACGGCGCGGGCCT
The DNA here is from genome assembly GCF_040295365.1 of Streptomyces sp. NPDC002838. Classification (NCBI taxonomy): domain Bacteria; kingdom Bacillati; phylum Actinomycetota; class Actinomycetes; order Kitasatosporales; family Streptomycetaceae; genus Streptomyces; species Streptomyces sp. NPDC002838. The sequence goes on from NZ_JBEOVF010000017.1 coordinate 70,176, forward strand.
GCTGGTCCTCTCCGACGGCTACTACGAACGCGACGCGGAGGGCCGCTACGCGAACCTGATGTTCGCCAACGCCGCCGTGAACTGCCTCGACCTCCCGGCCGCCTTCGACACCCCCGACGAGGTCCAGCAGTCTCTCCCCGCCTTCGAGAAGGCGTCCCCCGTCTTCGGCAAGGGCCTCGCCTGGGCCTCCCTGAACTGCGCCTACTGGCCGGTGGGGGCCACGGGCGAGCCGCACCGCATCGAGGCGAAGGGCGCGGCCCCGATCGTCGTGGTCGGCACCACCCGCGACCCGGCGACGCCGTACCGCTGGGCCCGCGCCCTGTCCGGCCAGCTCTCCTCCGCCCGCCTCCTCACCTACGAGGGAGACGGCCACACCGCCTACGGCCGCGGCAGCACCTGCATCGACTCCACGATCAACGCCTACCTGCTCCGCGGCACCCCTCCCACGGACGGAAAACGCTGCTCCTAGACCCGCTACGGCCCCGGGTACCTGGTGCCCGGGGCTGGTGCAGAGCACCCTCGGAAACTGTGTAGACTTACCGACGTTGCTGATCGCACCATGGTGCGGACGGCTCGCCGCCTTAGCTCAGATGGCCAGAGCAACGCACTCGTAATGCGTAGGTCTCGGGTTCGAATCCCGAAGGCGGCTCCGGCAAAGGCCAGGTCACATAGCCCGTGACCTGGCCTTTTGTGTTGCTCGGGGCATGGCGCGTCACACGGCCGTATGGCCGCGAGATGGCTTGCGTGAGCGATGCGTGAGCGGAGTGGTCCGGCGCCCTACCTCTTGGGCTCCTTCCGCTTGCCCTTCCTCTTGGCCCTGGCCTCGGCGTTCGCCTTGGCCGCCGCCTTCTTCGCGGCCTTACGAGCCTCCTCCGCCTCCGTCTTCCGCTGAAGCGGGACCAGCTTCGCGGTGGCCTCGGCGGCGTTCTTGCCGACCTGCGGCAGCACGCTCTGGTAAATGTCCCGCGTGTTCCGGGTGTCGCTGTGCCCGAGGGTGTCCGACACGATCTTGACGTCGATGCCTGCGGCGAGCATGAGCGTGGCCGCGCCGTGTCGGAGGTCGTGCAGCCGGATCGGCGGGAGCCCGGAGGCGGCGACAAGACGCTCGAAGAGGTCGGTCACCTTGCCGGGATGGAGCCAGGAGCCGTCTTCCTGGGTGAAGACCATGCCGGTGTCCACCCAGGCTGATTCCCACTCCCCGCGGTCCGCGTCCTGCTGTTCGAGGTGTCGCTTCAGGACACTGACGGTGTCGTCGTCGAGCGCGACCACGCGGAAGCCGCTGTCCGTCTTGGGCTCGGAGGTCTCGACCTCCCACCCGTCCTGGACGAGCTGGGCGGAGACGGTCAGGGAGTGGTCATCGAGGTTGGTCTCCGACCAGGGTTGCCCGCATGTCTCGCCCCGCCGCAGGCCGCGGAAGGCGATCAGGTGCCACATCGCGTACAGCCGGTCCTCCGCGACGAAGTCGAGGAACTCGCCGGTTTGTTCGGGTGTCCAGACCATCACGGGCGAGGGCTTCTCGCCCGTCTGCTCCCACTTGGCGACCCGCGCGTCCGTCCACACCAGAGCCTTCGGCTTGCGCAGGGGGTCGAGTTGACGTGGGCCGCCGGGTTGAAGGTGAGGATCTGCTGGCCGATCGCGTCGTTCAGTGCGGCCTGCAGCGTGGCCTTGATGGCAGCCGGGTAGTCGGGCCGGTCACGCGCCGGAACGGGGGCATGGCGTCGATCGCCGTCTTCATCACTTTGCGGCGGGCGCGGTTGTCCGTGCCCTTCCACGGCACGGTTGCCAACTCCTCAACGGCGGACCGGCGCTGGGCGTTCTGCTCCAGGATCTCGGCGTTGGCGTCGGCGATGGCGGTGAACATCTCGCTGAGGTGGCTCACGCGCAGGCGGTCGAGGCGGTGGTGGCCGATCCGGGGCTTCAAGTGGACCCGGATATCGGTCTCGTAGCGAGTGAGCCCCGACTTGCGGATGCGCTTGCCGTCGAGCCATCGGTCGAGCCACTCGCTGACGGTCAGGCGGCCGATCAGATCCTGACCGGACTTCAGGCGCCGCCGGGTTTCCTCGACATCGGCCAGCGGCGACTTCTGGTCGCCGACCTCGTCCAGCATGGCGGCGATCAGCGCCATGCCCTCGGGGTCGTCGGTGTCGGCGAGGCCGAGCAGAGCGCGGACGTGGTCGAGGTCGGCCTGGGCCGCCTTGAGGGAGTCGTAGCCGGCGCGGCTGAAGGAGCGGCGGGTGCCGTCTTCGCGGGGCTGGAGCTCCTGGCGTATGGAGTACGAGCCGTGCTTGCGGCCGGAAGCACGCTCAGTGCCACGAATCCGAGCACGAGCAGGACCACCCCGATGACGCCGCCCACTCCCACTCCCGGGCTTGCCAGCTCGTAGATCACGGCTTCCACGCGCTTAGGCGACGACCGGCGTCCGAATTATTGCCGTCCGTTCCGCTCCATGCTGGACCGTGCTCCGTGGGGCCGTGCATGCCTTGCGCAGGGCAGCCGTGGATTCAGCGCGTTTTGGCCTACTGCTCCGCATGGCGACGTCCTGGTCCAGCCCGGCATCAGCGGTGGGGCTGTCCGAATGGCCGAGGCGTCCGCGGCATCGGCCGAATGGCTGAGGAGCCCGGCCCGGAAGCGTGACCGTTCGACCGAGGCGGGCGGCGGTGTCCGCGGGCGAGGGTGGAGCCACTTCCTCTCCCCTGGACATCAGGAGTTCGTGATGCGGCGCAAGTTCCTCATCGGCCTCGTCGGCGGTGCGACAGCCGTCGTCGCCGTGGGGGGAGTCGGCACTCATCTGCTGGCCGACGCCGAGTCGACCACCCCGTTGGACAAGTACAGCACGATGGCGGTGGACGGCCACAAGGCCCTGAAGCCCGGCATCGTCGAGGGCCGCGTCGGAAGCAGGTACCACCCGCTGCCCTGGGTCGGAAGAAAGGTCTCCGACGTGCGCTGTCCGACCGGCCTCAAGATCGTCAAAGGCGCCACCCTCACCTGCACCGGCAAGCAGGACGACGGCAAGACCGTCGACATCCCCGTGACCGTGGTCAAGGCGACGGACTCCTCCGTCACCTGGACATTCCAGCGCTGACACTCACCCCGGAGTAGCCCCGTCATGAGCATCGTTCTGGCCGGTCACGGCCTGACCAAGAAGTACGGCTCCACCATCGCGCTGGCCGGTGTGGACGTGGAGGTCGGCGAGCGCGACTCGCTGGCCATCATGGGCCCGTCCGGGTCCGGCAAGTCCACCCTGCTGCACACGCTCGCCGGGATCATCCGCCCGAACGACGGCCAAGTGCTGCTGCGCGGCGAGCGCATCGACAACCTCGGTGAGAACAAGCTCAGCGCGCTGCGCCGCAAGCGGTTCGGGTTCGTGTTCCAGTTCGGCCAGCTGCTGCCCGAACTGCCCGCCGAGGAGAACGTCGCGCTGCCGCTGATGCTGGAGGGCGTGCCGCGCAAGGCAGCCGTCGAACGGGCCCGCCGCTGGTTCGCGCCGCTCGGCCTCGCCGGCCTGGAGCAGCGCCGCCCCGGCCAGCTGTCCGGCGGCCAGGCACAGCGCGTCGCCATCGCCCGCGCCCTGGTCGTCGACCCCGACGTGGTCTTCGCCGACGAGCCCACCGGCGCCCTCGACCAGACCACCAGCGAGGAGGTCGTACGGCTGCTGACGTCCGTCACCCGCGAGCAGGGCACCGCCCTGGTCATGGTCACCCACGACGCCGACGTCGCCGCCCACTGCGACCGGATCCTCCAGGTCCGCGACGGCCGGATCAGCAACCACACCCAATACACCGTCGCCTGACCAAGAGCCCCGGAGACATCCATGCCTTCCCCTGTCCTATCCCTGACCTGGCATCTGACCCGGTCCTCCGGCCGCCGCGGCCTGCAGAGCCACCTGCTCGCGGCCGGCGCCGCGGCCGTCGGCGCCTTCGTGATGCTGGTGATGATCGCCGTCGGCCTGGGCTCCGGCGTCCGCGCCGACCACACGACCTGGCGCACCCCGGCCGCCGTGTCCGCCGAGCGGGCGACCGCAGTCCAGGCCCTGGCCACGACGTACGTCCGCCACGATCCCGTCTCCGTGGTGTCGCTGGCCCAGCTGCCCGGCCGCGAGGCGACCTCCCCGCCGCCCGGTCTGAGCGCCTTCCCGAAGAAGGGCGAGGTCTACCTCTCCCCCGCGCTGGCCGAGTTGATTCACAAGCTGCCGGCGAGCCAGTTGGCCGACCGCTTCCCGAAGCCGGCGTCGTACGGCACGATCGGCGCGGCCGGACTCGCCTCCCCTGATGAGCTGGTGGCCGTAGTGGGGCGGGCGCCGTCCGACCCGGCGGTGTCCAAGGCGGCCGACGGAGGCAACTGGTACGACGAGGGGCAGACCGAGCGGGCCGGCATCGCCGGGTTCTCCGCGGCCAAGCCCAAGCCGAGCATATTCACCGGCAGCGACCAGTGGACGGCGGTGATGGGCTCGGTGCTGCTGGTGGCGCCCGTGATCGTGCTGGCCGCGGCGGCCGGGCGACTGGGCGCCGCACGGCGTGAGCAGCGGCTCGCCGCGCTGCGGCTGGCCGGGGCCACCCCGGGGCAGATCGTCGCGATGACCGCCGCGGAGTCGGCGGCCGTGGGCGCGGCCGGAGCACTGACGGGCGCGCTCGCCTACGCGGCCCTGCTGCCCGCCCTCGCGCAGATTCCCTACGGCATCGGCAACTGGTACACCGGCCAGCTGTGGGTGGGCCTGCCCTGGCTCGCGGCGGTGGTGGCGGCGGTCACCGCGCTCATCACTGTCAGCGCCGTGTCGATGCTGCGCCAGGTGGCCACCTCCCCCCTGGGCGTCGCCCAGCAGGCTGATCCGCGCCGCACCCGCATGATCCGCCTCGTGCTGTTCGCCGTGGTGCTGGGTTACGTCTTCATCTCCACGCAGGGCGGCCAGCTCAAGATCCAGCAGCTGATCGCCCTGCTGGGGCTGTTCTACGGCGCGTTCTGGCTGTTCGGCCCGTGGGTCGTGGACCGGCTGGGCCGGATCGCGGGCCGCTTCGCCCGCCGCCCGGCGACTCTGCTGGCGGCCCGTCGGCTCAGCGACGACCCGCGCGGCGCCTGGCGCACCGTCAGCGGCCTGGTCCTGGCCGGATTCGTGGCCGGCTTCTTCTCCGTCATCGGGCTGGACATCGACGCTTCCGACAACCACGGCCAGGTCGCCGTGGTGACCGCGGACAGCGCCGCCGCCCGGGACACGGCCACCAAGGCCCGTACCCTGCTGCGGGAAGCGGGCGTCACCGCCACCGTCAGCGTCCCCTCCGAGGACGACTTCGACAATGTGCTGGGCGGCAGCGCGGGCCTGATCGCCCATGTCTCCGGGGGCCAGGACCAGGTGGACACCGCCGTCACCGCGCTGATACCCCTCGGGGCGGGCCTGCTGCCGTTCAGCCAGGACTACGTGAGCGCCCCGGACAACGTGGGCGCGGACCGTGTCGGTGTGGTCGGCATCGCCACCCTGGTCATGAGTTTCCTCGTCGCGGCCGCCTCCGCCGGGCTGACCGCCGCCGCGAACGTCCTCGACCGACGCCGTGTCTACGGCCTGCTGCGGCTGGCCGGCACTCCGCTGAAGATGCTGGACCGGGCGCGGATCCGCGAGACGGTCCTTCCCCTGGCCGTCCTGGCCGGCGGCACCACCGCGATGGGCGTCTACGGCGCATATCAGTTCAACAAGCTGGCCGGGATCTCGATGAACACCTCCGGTGCCGTCCAACTCGCCGTCTGCGTGGTCGTCGGCGCGCTCGCCATGCTCGCCGCGATCGGCTGCAGCAAGCCGCTCCTGCGGAAGGTGACGACCGACGCGATACAGACGGCGGACTGACGACCACCGCTCGGGCGGTCTGACCCCGGGCGGTCCGATACGGAAGACCACGATGGGCTCCGCAGGTGATCGGCGGAGCCCATCGTGGGTGGTGCGGCTCCGCGGTCAGCTCTGCGGCTGGATGATGTCGACCATCCAGGGATGCCGAACCGGTCCGTGCACATGCCGAACACGTAGCCCCACATCTGCTTCTCCGGCGGCACGGACACCGAGCCGCCGGCGGACAGCTTCTCCCGGTAGCCGCGCGAGTCGGTGTCGTCGTCGCTCAGGCGCACCGAGAAGGTGGCGCCCGGGGTGTGCTCTGGCCAGGGCCACGTCCGCCGCCCGTCCGCGCGGCGGACGCGGACGCGCCCGGGGACGGGGACTCCATCGCCTGCCAGGCGTCACCGCCGAAGCTCAGGTAGGTGTTGACGCGCCCATGGAGACCTCCCGGAATCGGGCAATCGGTCAGATGCGCGCAGCTTGACACGAGGCACTGACAACGGCCCGCTGGACGGGTCCGGCCTCGCCCCGGTGAGTTTTCCGCCGGGCGACGGTCAGTACCGCTACGGAGCCGGAACCGGGGCCGCATCAGGAGACGGAGCGGAGCCGGGCATGACCGTACGACCGGATCCATCGCCGATACGAACACTGCTGACGGACACGGTCAGTGCCGCCGTGCTGTCTTCCGCTTCGCACCCCTGGCGGTCTCCGCCGCTGTCGCACCCCGCGCGGGGGAGAGATCGTGGCCATGGACTGGTCCGGTTCGACCGGATCAGCGGACACCCGCTACGCGGTTGCGTGCGTCATCCGCCGACCCCCGCCGGCCCCCTCCCGGCCACAGCCGGACCGTGATCAATCTCAGCGCCGACCACGGTTCGACTGATCCCCGGGGCCGGAGGTGACTCCGGCTCGCGTCACAGCCTCAGCGGCACATGGGCGAACACCACTGGGCCGCGCCGTTCGGCGCTAGGCACGGCAGGTGATGTCGTCGCCAGGCAGCCGGCCCGTGACCGTGCTCACCTCGTGGAAGAGCCCGCTCCGGCGCAGTAGTCCGCTAGGAAGCCAGGAGGCATCCTCGACAGCCCGGGACATCTCCGGGTGGTCGTGGTGAAGCGCCCTCTCCGGCTCAGTCATCACCGCTTCATTCCAGCACGGCCGGTACCCGGCAACCTCCAGTTGTGCTCGGCGATCAGCAACCAGGGACGACCAGTTGCTGGTTCCGTCGCACGTGAGGAACACGCTTGCCCTGGTCCCGGCGAGCGACAGATGCAGCCCCTTCCTGCTGGCCTGAGTGATCCGGATGCCGGGTACGCCGATAACCCGAACGTCGGCCTAGGTCTGCTCCGCCTTGGGAAGTTCGGCCGGCAGCAACCCGTCCAGCGCGTGGGCCACCAGCGGGTAACCGTGCCGGGTTGAGGACGCGTCCAACGAGATGACGAGGCTGTCATGGCGCGGGATGACGGAACTCATTCCGATGGGATGCGCGAAGTAGTCGACGTCGCCACGCAGGTGCTCGAAGACCAGGGCTTCGAGTAGGCGTTGGGGCCCGGTGGCCTCTGCGATCCGAGGTCTTCTGCCCCCTCGATCCTTCAGCAATTGCTGTGCCTGCGCGTGCGTGAGTCCTGTGTAGCGGCGTAGGCGCTTGGCGTTGCGGTCGCTGTATCCGTGCGGCACGTCTGTCCCTCTCGCGCGCTGCCGACCCAGCACGGCAGGTACGAGAGCGGACTGCTTCGACTTGGTGCTGTGGGTACTGCGGCGGGTGGAGCAGACCTCGACTTCTTTCTCCCGGGACGACACCGCGGTCGGGCGGTGTCAGGAGGGGCCTCCCGTAAGGCCGTCTTCCATGGTGCCGTCACGGTCAGCCGGTGTCATGCGATACGCCGATGCGCTCACCCGTGTGCAGCAGTGTCTGCCGACTTCGATCAGGGAAGGAGTGCCCTGTTCCCGGAACGGGAGGCGACCATGGGGTACGCGACGGGCTGGGCTGTCCAAGCGTCTAAGACCTCTCTACGGTTGGTGTTCGACTGCCTTGAGGGACTGGATTAGGGCGAAGGGGGCTGTGTGGAAGCCGAGTTGGCGGGGCTCTTGCCGCGTCGGGGGCAACGGCGTTGGCCGGGTTGATGGTTTCGGATGCGTACGAGCGAGCGAAGAGCGGGCTGACCCGACTCTTCGGGCGACGCGCTTCGGATGAGGCGGCCGAGGAGGAACTGCAATCCACGTACGAGGAGTTGGACAGGGCTCGCACGGTGGGTGACGCCGAGGCCCAGGCAGTTGTCCAAGCCCGCCTGCGGCAGCGGCTGGAAGGTCTGTTCCAGGAGGATCCGGGCGCAGCCGAGGAACTGGCGCGGCTGTTGTCCGAGCTGGCGCCGGACGCGTCACGTACTTTCGTCAACTTGGTCAGCGGCGGAGTGAACCACGGCCCGGTCTTCCAGGGCTCACCCATCCACGGTGACGTCCACTTCCACGTCCCCCCGGCGCCCTCGTCTGCGGCGGGCCAGCCCGCCAGGCCAGATCAAGTGCCCGTTGTGACCGAGCCGTTCAGTAATCGGACGGCTGAACTCGGGACCCTGCAGACGAGGCTCGGCGCGCTGGCGGGCGGCTCCGGATCTGTGGGCGTCGATGTGCTGTTCGGGCCTCCGGGGGTCGGCAAGTCGGCCATGGCCTGGCGGTGCGCGGAGAAGGTCAAGGGGCATTTTCCGGACGGGCAGTTGTACGTGGATTTCGCGGCCCTGCGCGACCAGGCCACGCCGCTGACCGGTCCTGGCGGAGACGTCTCCGAGGCCCTGGCCATGTGCCTGAGGTCGTTGCCGGGAGGTGAGCTCGGTATTCCGGACTCGCTCCTCGACCGGACCAATCTGTTCCGGTCGCGCACGGCCGATCTGCGCATCCTTCTCGTCCTCGACGACGTCAACCAGCCTGCACAGGTACGCGCCCTGATTCCCAAGGGGGCAGGCAGCGCCGTACTGGCCACGAGTCAGGGCAGGATCGGTGAACTGGCCGTCCAGGGCGGTGCCCGGTTGGTCCGCGTCAAGCCGCTGGACACACATGGTGGGCTGGAACTGCTGAAAGACCGGTGCGGACCGGAGGCAGTCGAGGCCGAACCGGAGGCCGCACGGCGGCTGGTGGAGCTGTGTGACGGGCTGCCCGTGGCCTTGCTGGTGGTGGCGGCGCGACTGGACGACGAGAGTCTCAGCATGGCGGAACTGGCCGCCGAACTCGACGACGAGGCAGGCCGGCTGGCCGGACTCGCACTGGACGGGGAGGAGTCCTCGGTGTCCGCAGTTCTGGGCCCCTCCTACCGGCTGCTGCCGCCCGACGCGGCCCGGCTCTACCGGCTGCTCGGATGGCTGCCGTTCGGACTCTTCGACGCCGGCGTAGCCGCGGTCGCTGCTGGCGTGGACCCGGGGAGCGCGAAGCGCCTGCTGGGCGTGCTGGCGAAGGCCAGCCTGGTGGAGAAGATGCGCGACGACCGGTACCGCATGCACGACCTGGTCCGTCTGCACGCCCGCGAGTGTGCGGCCGACGAGGAGCCGCAGACCGAGCAGACGGCACTGACACAGCGCGTCGGAACCCACTACCTCGTGCTGAGCGCTTTCGCCGACCGGGCGCTCAGGAGAGAGCGGCTGCGGATCGCCGACCTCGACGACCTGCTGCGGGACGCCCACGACCCATTCGCTAGAGCGAGCGGTCCATCGCCGCTGGAGTGGCTGAACGCTGAGCGTTCCGCCATTCTCGCGGTACTGCGCGAGATCGTCCGGCACGAGCTGTACACCCTGGCCTGGCGACTGGCCGAGGCGTTCTCGGTGCTGTTCCTCTACCACCGCTACCTCAGGGCGTGGACGGAAACACTGGAGCTGGGTATCAAGGCGGCCGAGGCGGCGATCGCCGTAGCGGAAACGGCAGGGGAGACCGACGAGGAGGCCACGGCGGTCGGTGCCCGGCTGCGCAGCCTGCTGTCACGTCCACTGCTGGACCTCGGGGAGAACGACCGCGCGGGAGAGCAACTGGAGGGGGCCGTCGCCCTGGCCGAGGCGACCGATCGCCTCGCCTTGCAGGCCTCCGTTCAGGAATTCCTCGGCCGTTACCTGGATGTCGTTGCCCCGACCGAAGCGGCCGGGGCGTACCGGCGCTCCCTCGAACTCAACGAGCGGGCCGGGGAAACCCGCGGTGCCGCCCTCGCCACCTTCTTCCTCGGATGCGCCCTGGATGCAGGGGGCGATCACGCGGAGGCCATGGACCTGCTGCGCCGGGCACAGCGGGACTTGGAGGACCGTGCGGAGCCCGACCGGCGGATGGCGGCGCGGGTGAAGGCCGCCATCGGCGTCGTGCACGGGAATCTCGGCGATACCGGGCAGGCGATCCACGACCTGCGGGAGGCGATCCGGGAACTGTCCGAGGTAGCGGACGGAATGCAGTACGAGGCGCAGGCCCGAGTGCGACTCGCCGATGTTGCCCAGAGGGAGGGCGGTCACGAGGAGTTGGTGCGCGACTGCCTGGGCCGGGCCGCCGACATCTACGAGGCGCTCGGCAACCAGCGCCTGGTGGAGGAACTGCGCCAGCGGTTGAGCGATCTCGACCGCTGAACCTGGTTCCCGATGTGCCCAGGCAGCGCTATCCGGTCGGCAACGCGGGACGAAGCCGCAGAACAACGTCCTCGTCCCGCAAGTCACCGATCCGCAGCGTCACTTGGGTGTCGTCAAGCGGAAGTCCCGCGCGCAGGCAGGCATAGACGACTGCGGCCGGCAGGCCCGGATCCAGTACCGGGCCCGTGGCCGCCGCCTCCACGACCCGGCCGTCCCGCAGCCCGACCAGACAGCCGCCCCCGCGCACCGCCGATGCCGCGAGAAGGCTTCCGGGCAACCGAGCGAGGGCGTCCTCTATCCAGCGCAGCGCCGTCACCGCGGCGGATGTGGGCCGGCGTCGGACGAGAACCGAGGCGCTCTCGGTCAGCCGACGGTCGCGTTCGTCGTCCGCGCAGGCGAGGTGCGTGAAGAGGGCGGCGGACTCCGGGCAGGTCTTGCCGTACGAGGCGACGGTTGCCGGAAAGCGGTGCACGGTAACGGTCGGTGCCACGCTGTCCCCGGTGACGTTCGTGGTCACCTGCCAGGAGGTGACTGGCGTGGCGGGCGGATCCGGATCCGGCAGTACCAGCGGAGCGGGTGGGGGAGAGGACGGCTCCGGAAGCTTCAGCAGGCGGTAGAGGGCGGTGCGGAGCCGGGCCAGGGCGTGCCCCGGTTCGGCGAAGGCCTGCGCGGCGACGGCGGCGTACTGCTGGGGCGTGTGCCCGCGTATGACGTCCTCCACCTGCCAGCGCAGGTTCCCGCGAGTGTCGAGCCGGGGCGCGACGGCCGCCAGCTCGTGGACGGCGGTCCCGGGCACCGCGTCGCTGCCGAATGCCGCGAGCAGCAGTGGGGTGCCGGCCGCCGCGCCGTACAGCGTCACCGAGCCGTGATCGCCCACGACGACGTCGGCGGCGACGAGCGCGGGTCGCCAGGCGTGGACGGCCGGCATCAGCAGCAGAACCCGCGTCCAGGGCCGCGGCCAGCAGGGTGCGGATCTGCCAGGCCCCGTGAGCCGACCACACATTGGGGTGGACGATCGCGCCGACCTGGTACTGGTCACAGGGCAGTTGGGCGATCAGACGCGGGAGAAGATCCGGGAGACTCCCCAGGAGCGAAGTGCGGCCCCAGGCGGAACTGACCATGACCAGACACTGATGCTCCGCGACGCCCAACGCCTCTCGGTACGCCCTCCTGCGCGACCGGCTGCCCACCAGCTCGTCGAAGCACGGGTCACCCACCATCAGCGTGCGCCCGGCCGACTTCGGATGGGTGGCGATCAACTGTTCCTCCTGCGCCGGATGCGAGACCGCAAGCCAGGCACGTCCCGACTCCAGGAGGGAATCCGGTACGACTCCGGAGAGCCTCTCGTGTGGACTGCGGGAATCCGGCACGAACTTCTGGAAGCCGACGCCGTGCGGCAGCACCAGCACCGGGCAATCGCCCTCCGGCACGTCGATATTCTCGCTGGCGGACAGGATGAGGTCGGGGGCGATGTGCCCCAGCTGCTCCCAGGGAGCGACCCGGCAGCCGGCGGCGTGGAGGAGGTCGAGGACGCCGTCGTTGAAAGCGGAAGTGGGGTCGTAGGCGAAGACGACGGTCACGCGGGCGTCGTCGCGCAGGAGCGACGGCAGTGTTTCGAGGGCGCGTACGGTCGAAGTGACGGTACGGGCGGCGACGACAAGGGTGCGCTCGCCGTGCAAGGTGCTCCAGCGGTGGGCATCAGAGCCCACGGGCACGCGAAGCGGCTGGCTACCGAACAAGCCGACCGCCTCTAACAAACCCACGCCTCCAGTCGGTCAGCGGCTCGCGGCTCGCGGCTCGCGGCTCGCGGCTCGCGGCTCGCGGCTCGCGGCTCGCGGCTCGCGGCTCGCGGCTCGCGGCTCGCGGCTCGCGGCTATGGTTGCTTTATCGCATTTCAAGCCGGTTAGCAATCCTTTGGGTGGCCCTGTGGTCAGTGGGGCAGTGTCTGAACTCGTACACGGTAACGAACCATGCCGACTGCAATGTAAGCCTCGGTCGCATGATTGACAGTTGGCGCTGAGGCACGAAACGCGGGTTCGTAGACGGGGCACGGACGACAGGTCCGTTGGAACGTCGACCACCTCGGCAGCACGGCGGAGGTGGAAGCGAAAGACCCCGGGCACAGGAACCGACGGTCCTGTGCCCGGGGCCAACGACAGGCGAACTGGCTATGTCGTGAGTGCTTCACTTTGAGCAGCACCGCACGTGCACTTGCACGTACAGCGGGGCGACGCACTGACGGAAAGAGTAGGTCGAGTCGCTCGCTGTTCGATCACCGAGCGGATCGCTTTCGGCGCGCGTGGTACGAGCTTTACGACGGCCTCCGCCGCCGCTCGTGCGAGGTCGTCGAGTACCGACTGATAGATGTCGCGTGTGATGCGGCTGTCGCTGTGACCCAGTGTGTCCGAGACGACCTTGATGTCGACGCCGGCGGCGAGCATGAGGGTCGCGGCGTCGTGACGCAGGTCGTGCAGTCGGATGGGCGGCAGTCCCGCTTCGGCGACGAGACGCTCGAAGAGGTCGGAGATCTTGCCCGGGTGGAGGAGGGAGCCGTCCTCCTCGGTGAAGACGCGGCCCGTGTCCTTCCACGCGTCGCCCCACTTACGCTTCTCCTCCTGCTGGAGGAGCTTGCGTCGCTCCAGTGCGTCCACCGTCTCCTCCTCGAGGGCGACGGACCGGATGCCGCTGTTGGTCTTCGGAAGATCTTCCTGGCCGGCGTTCACCGAGGAGCTGGAGCCCGAGCCCCCGGCCGAGGAGCGCGCCATGCTGCCCGTCTCGCTGTTCAAGGACGGGCAGTTCACCATCGTCAACACCGCCTCCCTCATCCTGGGATTCGGCGCGCGTACGGCACCTTCTACCGGCTGTGCCTCTACCTGCAGCAGGTCCAGGGGACGTCGGCGGTTGTGACCGGCGTGAAATTTCTGCCCGACTCCATCGCCATCGGTCTGGCGTCCACTCAGGCCGGCCAGCTGACGGCGCGCTTCGGCCCGTGCGGCTCCTGCTCGCCGGGTACGGCTTCATCAGTATCGGCCTGCTCGCGCTGCTCGGCCTGTCACCCGACACCGGATACGGCCGGACCGCCGTCGTCTTCGCGGTCCTGGGAGCGGGCATCGGCCTTGCCATCACGCTCACGAACGCCGCAGCGCGCTCGACAGCGCCGCGCCAGCCGTCCGGGGCGGCCGCCGCCATGGTCAACGCGACGCGACAAGCCGGAACAGCCATCGGTAGCGCCGTCCTCGGATCCCTGCTGACCACCCACGCCACGAACTCGCTCGCCGACGACCTGGCGGGCACAGCACAAGGCGGCGCGCACGACGCGGCGGCCACCGTGATGGCCCAGCACTGCACGGCCCGAGGGGCTCTCCGTCTCAGCCAATCGCGTGCACGGACTGTTCGCCGACGCATTCGCGGACGGACTGCATCTCAGCCTCCTGGTCGCGAGCATCGCGACCCTGCTGGCCACTGCCGCTGTGGCGCTCTTCCTGCCACGACAGCAACCACGGCCCACGCCCGCTGCGCCGTAGCACCCGCCCGGGCAGCGCTCCACCACGTGAGCCGGAGCCCCCAAGCTGCCCCGGTCAGGATTCCCCCGCTTGGCCGGGGTCTGTTCTTGCCCGCAGGGTCATCCCGCCTCGCACCGTGTCAGATCTTGATCACGTGGACCCCCGGGCCGCACAACATGTGGAGATCCTCGGGGTCGGACGTCAGGACGGTCACGGGGGCGGGTGAGGCGAGTGCGGTGGCGGCGACGATCGCGTCGATGGCGTATTTGTGGCCGTGTAGGCCGGCTGCGGCGAGGAGTTTGCTGGCGTGGCGGGCGAAGGCTTCGGTGGGCGGGATGATGTTGACGCGGGAGACGGCGTAGTCGAAGCGGGCCTGGTTGGTTTTGGGGTCGCGGGCTTCGACGAGGGTGACGGAGCTGGTGATGACGCGGATGTCCTCCGCCTCGGCTGCCGCCAGCCACTCGGTGAGTTCGGGGGTGCGTCGTACGAGTTTGGCCAGGCCTTCGCAGTCCAGGACGAGGGTGCCGCTCATGCCGCGTCAGCCGAGCCGGCTGCGTCGCTGCGCAGGAGCGCCCGCTTGGCCTCGACCGCTGCCTGATCCGCCGGCCCGTGCTCGGTCTCCGCGTCTTCGATGAGTTCGCGCAGCCGGTCGCGTTCGAGTTGGCGCTGGATGAGGGCCTCGACGTAGGCGGACATGCCGCGTTTGCCGGTGCGTGCCTTGAGTGCCGCGATGGTGCCTTCGTGGAGGGAGACAGAGACCGGGCGGACGGGGCCTTCGCCGGGAGCGGGGTCGGGGGTGGTGGCCATGGAGCCACATTAACAAAACCCTTGTTATTAGGTGGGGCGTTTCTGCGGCGTTGCGGCTTGACCGGAGGCAGGTGGCGGATTGCCTCGCGGGATACAGATCCTCTGTGATCACCAAGCGCGACGATGCGACCCGTGGGCTGACGCGCGAGGAGCTGCTCGCGCTGCCCGCGGCTGTGGACCTGGAGACGGCGAACCACGCGCTGTCCCTCAGCCGCACCACGGGGTACGACCTTGCCAAGTGCGCCGGCGCGGGCACGCCTTCCGTATGGCGATGCTCACAGGATCTGATGCGACCACGAGGCACACTCCATCACGATCTCTGTCGCCTCGTAATGCGTAGGTCTCGGGTTCGAATCCCGAAGGCGGCTCCACCGAAACCCCAGGCCGGAACATCTCCGGGCTGGGGTTTTCTCGTGCACTGCAGCGGCATCGGGTGGGCTCAGGGATGCGGTCGGTGGCCGGAGGGCCGCAGGGTCGACAAGCGTACTGATAGGCATACTTAAGAGGTCCTTACCGTGAACGAGGTGCCGAGGGTCGCTGTCGCCGTCGTGACCATGGGGAACCGGCCCGGCGAAGTCGACGCGCTCTTGGAGTCCGTGGCCAAGCAGGACCTCGCCCCGGCACGGATCGTGATCGTCGGCAACGGCTGCCGGCTGCCCGAGTTCGCCGAGCGGCTCTCGCTGCCCGGTGAGGTCACCGCCATTGACGTCGAGGAGAACCTCGGCTGTCCCGGCGGGCGGAACGTGGCGCTCGCCCGGCTCCGGGAGTTCGGGGACGTCGACGTCGTCGTCGAGCTGGACGACGACGGGCTGTTGGTCGACGGCGATGTGCTGCGCCGCGCGGCGGACCTTTTCGCCGCCGACCCGCGTCTCGGCATCGTCGGCTTCCGCATCGCCGACGAGTCCGGGGAGACACAGCAGCGGCACGTACCGCGCGTCGGCTCCTCCGACCCGCTGCGGGGCGGGTATGTCACCGGGTTCCTCGGCGGCGGGCACGCCTTCCGTATGGCGATGCTCGACGAGATCGGGGACTGGCCCGCCGAGTTCTTCTTCGCCCACGAGGAGGCCGACCTGGCCTGGCGGGTCGCCGACCGGGGCTGGCGGATCCTGTACGCGCCCGAGTTGCTGCTCCAGCACCCGAAGACCTCGCCCGCCCGGCACGCCATCTACTACCGGGTGAACGCCCGGAACAGGGTCTGGCTGGTGCGCCGTCGGCTCCCGTTGGCGCTCATCCCCGCGCATCTGGGCGTGTGGACGCTGCTCACGCTCCTGCGGGTTCGGTCGGTAGCCGGGCTGCGCGCCTGGTTCGGTGGGTTCGTGGAGGGGCTGCGGGAACCGGCCGGTGAGCGGCGGCCGATGCGCTGGCGGACGGTGTGGTGGCTGACCCGGTTGGGGCGGCCACCCGTCATCTGAGGCCGATGCCGATGCCGGCGCGTAGGGCTGCGGCGGCATGGGCGAGGTGATGTGCGGCGGCTGCGGTTCGGGCTGCTGGGGCCGTCGCCGTCGTACGGCAGGTCACCGGTCCTGTACGGGGCCCGGGAAGCCGCCGGGCAGGATGGCGCCGGCGAGGGGGACGGCGCCGAGGTGCGGGATGGCATGGCGCCCGCCACCGTCCGTGCGGCCCGCTGCACCATCATGTGGCCCGGCCATGGCGGCTGCTCGACGTCCCCCCACCGGCTGCGGGCGGTGCCGCCCGGCTATCCGCTGCGGGCCGAGCAGGGCGAGCTGCACCGGACCGACGAGACGGCGGCCCCGAGCTCACAAATGCTGCCGGCCGAGGCCGACCGCTCACCCGCACGATCACTTCGCGTCCGCATAACACTCCACCACCGCCGTCGTGAACGGAAACCGCACCGGCGTCTGACCGAACGTCAGCCGTCCCGCGAGGTCCGCCGCCTCCCGGATCGCCGCCACGACCTCCTCCGCCTCCTCTTCGGGACAGTGCACGATCACCTCGTCGTGCTGGAAGAAGACCAGCTCGGCCGCCATGTCCGCGCAGGTCCGCCGCAGCGCGGCGAGCAGCAGCAGGGTCCAGTCGGCGGCGCTGCCCTGGACGACGAAGTTGCGGGCGAAGCGGCCGCGCGCGCGGGCGTTGGTGGAGGCGTACCCGGGTATCCACTCCGACCGGGCCGGTTGCCGGTCGTCGGAGTCCTCCTCGGCGGCGGGGATGCCGGCCTCCTCCGCCGTGTCCTCCGTGGCCCCGGCCGCCGGCGGGCAGGTCCGCCCGAGCCAGGTCCGTACGAGCCGCCCCTCCTCGCCCGCGCGGGCCGCCTCGTCGACGTAGGCCACCGCCTTGGGGAAGCGGCGTCTGAGCGCGGCGAGGTTCTTCAGGCCGTCGCCGGAGGTCTGGCCGTAGACCGCGCCGAGCACGGCGAGCTTGGCCTGGGCGCGGTCGCCGGAGAAGGCTCGGTCGGAGACCGACTGGTACAGGTCGGTCTCGCGGCCGGCGACCTCCATCAGACCGGGGTCGCGGGAGATCGCCGCCAGCACGCGCGGCTCCATCTGGTCGGCGTCGGCGACCACCAGCCGCCAGCCGGGGTCGGCGACCACCGCCCGCCGGATGACCTTGGGGATCTGGAGGCCACCGCCACCATTGGTGACCCATCGGCCCGTGACCGTCCCGCCTGCCAGGAACTCCGGTCGGAAGCGGCCGTCGCGCACCCAGTCCTGCAGCCAGGACCAGCCGTGGGCGACCCAGATCCGGTACAGCTTCTTGTACTCGACCAGAGGTTTCACGGCCGGATGGTCGACCGACTCGATCTCCCAGCGCCGGGTCGACTTGACCTTGATCCCGGCCTGCGCGAACGCCTTGATGACATCGGCCGGCAGATCGGGGCGCACGCGCCGGCCGAAGGCGTCGGACACCTCGTCGGCGAGTTCGGCCAGGCGCCGGGGCTCGCCCCCGCCCGCGTACCGCTCGCCGAGCAGGTCGTGCAGCACCCGGCGGTGCACCTCGGCGCTCCACGGCAGTCCGGCCCGGTTCATCTCGGCGGCCACCAGCATCCCCGCCGACTCGGCGGCGGTCAGCAGCCGCATGCGGTCCGGGTGCGCGGTGGCGTCATGGCGGCGCTGCTGCTCGGCGTACACCTCGACCAGGTCGGCCAGTGGCAGGTGCGCGGCCTGCGGCTCGAAGAGGGGTGACTGTGAGCCGGGTTCGGCGGACCGCTGGGGCGGGTCGGGCGGTACGGGGCCGCCGCGCAGCCGGGCGAGGGCGGCGGCCGCCGAGCGGGGCTCGCCGTACCGCCCCTCGTGGCCGAGGAGGAGCGTCTCCGCGTCCTCGACGTCGTAGCACCGCTCCACTCGCACCCCCGTGGCGAGCAGGCGCGGATACGTCTCGGCCGTCGACCGCCACACCCAGCGCGTGACGTCCGGCAGGCCGCGCACGGCCTCGGCGGGGTCCGCGACCCGCCGCACCGGCCCGGCGAGCAGCCCGCCCGGGCCGAGGGGGGCGATCTCCACGCCACCGTCCTCGGCCGGAGCGAGAGCCCACCGGTCGGTCATGACTGCGAGTGTGGCAGGTGGGTCTGACAACGGTTCTGACGTGCTGTTTTCGAGATCCGTGCCCGTACGCGCCCGTAGTGCCGTAGCGCCCGTTGCGTACCCGCTACGGCTGCTGCCCTTCCTGCTTCTCCTCCTGCTCCCGCGCCTTGACGATCTCCGCGAGCGCTTTGGCGACGTACTCCTCTGTCTTCGCCTTGTCGATGCCGAGGCCGCTCAGGACGCCGGAGCCGTTCTCGAACTCCAGCAGGGCCAGCAGGATGTGCTCGGTGCCGATGTAGTTGTGGCCGAGGCGGAGGGCCTCGCGGAAGGTGAGTTCCAGGACCTTCTTGGCGTCGGAGCCGTAGGGGATGAGTTCCGGTACCTCTTCGGCCGCGGGTGGGAGCGCCTCGGCGGCGGCCGGGCGCACGGAGCGGAGGGAGACGCCCTGCGTGGTGATCGCCGCGGCCGCCAGGGACTCCGGCTCCGCCAGCAGGCCGAGGATCAGGTGCTCGGGGCGGCCCTCGGAGTTCCGGGCGGCCTTGGCCTCGTTGTGGGCGGCCATCACCGCGTTGCGGGCGCGCTCGGTGTAGCGGCTGAAGCCCTGGTTCGGATCGAGGTCGGTGGACTCCTTCGGCACGAACCGCTTCTGCGCGGCCTGCCGGGTGACCCCCATGCTCTTGCCGATGTCCGACCAGGAGGCGCCCGAACGCCGGGCCTGGTCCACGAAGTGACCTATCAGGTGGTCGGCCACCTCCCCGAGGTGCTCACCCGCGAGGACCGCGTCCTGGAGTTGTTCGAGGGGCTCGGCATGGACCTTCTTGATGGCCGCGATGATGTCGTCGAGACGTACGGATGACGTGATGCTCGGGTTCGTCGTCATGCGTCAACCGTAGGTTGACACCCCTAGGTGCGTCAACCGCCGGTTGACGCCAACCGTCCTCCACGCGCGCGTGCCGCCTACTTCGGCGAAGCCGCCAACCGCACCGCCAGCCCCGTGAACACCGTCCCGGAGACGATGTTCAGCGCCCGGTTCACCCGCGCGCTGCGCCTCAACACGCCGGCCAGCCGCCCCGAGAGCAGGCCCACGAAGCCGTCCCACAGGAAGCCCATGACCACCAGCGTGACGCCGAGCAGCAGGAACTGACCCTGTACATGGCCGAGCGAGGGATCCACGAACTGCGGCAGGAACGCCACGTTGAAGAGGATCACCTTGGGGTTGAGCAGGTTGGTGACGGCGCCCTGCCAGAAGGCCCGCCGCATCCCCGAACGGGTCGGCGCGCCCTCCTCGCCCGGCACCGAGCGGTCCCGGAACGCCTTCACCGCCAGGTAGAGCAGATAGGCCGCGCCCGCCCAGCGCAGCACGTGGTACAGGGTCGGCAGGGTCAGGAACAGCGCCGACAGCCCGAGCGCCGCGGCGATCGCGTGCACGAGCATGGCGCAGGCCACGCCGAACGCGGCCATCACCCCGGCCGTGGGCCCGCCCCGTCCGCCCATCGCCACGATGAACATCATGTCGGGGCCGGGAGTGATGCAGAGCGCGAAGGCGGCGACGAGGAACGCCGCGTACAGATGCATGTCCACCATGCGGGCCATGCTCGAAGCCGCCCCCAGGGGAGACGACCGAATTTCGGGGAGTGAGACGATCGCCGGGTGAGCAGTACGAATGACTCAGGCAGTACGACAGGTGGTGACTCGGGCCGTACGGCCGGCACCGTCGAACGCGCCTTCCAGGCCGCCCTCTACGCCGACACCGACACCGCCCTCGACACCGGCGCCTCGCTCCTCGCGGCCGACCCGCCGGCGGACGCCGAACTGAACCGTCGGGGTGCGGAGTTCGTCGCGGCGGCCTGGCGGCGCGGCTGGCAGCCCGCGGATGTCGTACGGATCGTGCGGCGCGAGCTGGACGATGTACACGTACGCCTCGTCTCGGCACTGATCCACGCCCAGGCGCCGAACGACCGCCCGCGCGGCCCCCGTTGGGCAGCGCAGCTCGCGCACCTCGCACGGCTGGCCCAGCCGGACGACCCCACCGCCACCCCGCCCCGCACCGACCGCTTCTCGCACGCCACCGCCGTACTGGAGCTGTACCGCCTGCTGCTGCGGCTGCCCGCCCTGGAGCCCCTGGAGGAGCCCCGACAGGAACGCGGCACCGACTCCCGCATGCTCACCCGCATCCGCGCCCTGCTCGCCAAGGCGGAGGCGACCGGCTTCCCGGAGGAGGCAGAGGCGCTCAGCGCCAAGGCGCAGGAGCTGATGGCCCGGCACAGCATCGACGAGGCACTGCTGTCGGACCGGGCGCGGGGCCAGGGCTCCGGCGTTGCCGACGCGCCCGGCGCCTGCCGGATCGGTGTCGAGCCGCCGTACGAGCAGGCCAAGGCGGTGCTGCTGGACGCGGTCGCCACCGCCAACCACTGCCGGGCCGTGTGGAACGAACCCTTCGGCTTCTCCACCGTCGTCGGCTTCGAACCCGACCTGGAAGTGGTCGAACTCCTTTACACCTCGCTCCTCGTGCAGGCCACGACGGCGATGACGAAGGCGGAGGCCGCGCAGCGGGCCGGCGGCCGAAAGCGCACCAAGACCTTCCGGCAGTCCTTCCTCGCGGCTTATGCCCACCGCGTCGGCACGCGCCTGCGCGCCGCCGCCGAGGCCACCGTGAGCGAGGACCTGCTGCCCGTCCTCGCCTCCCGCGAGGTCGCGGTCACCGACCGCCTGGACCGCATGTTCCCGGAGACGACCACGTCCCGGTTGCGCGGCGTCGGTGACGCGGCGGGCTGGACGGAGGGGTCCGAGGCGGCCGACCGTGCGCAGGTCAGCGGCCGACGACCGCTGGCGTGACCGCCGAGTGCTCAGTCACCCGCGTGGGTGAACGGCCCCACGGACGCGTCCGGTTCGCCGCCCTTCAGCGCCACCGGGCCGTACGTCCAGGGAAAGCTCTTCTTGTCGTCACCGGCTTTCGGCATGCTGATCCGCAGCGTCTTCGCGGCGAGGCTCTCCGCGCCGCTCGTCCCACCCCGTACGTAGGTGAGGGTGAAGGTCACGCTGTCGCCCTTGGCGAGGGTCAGCTTCTCGGGCTTGGCGCCGTCAGCCGCGGGGACGGTCGCGGACTTGTCACCGGTGTTCAGCTCGATGCCCGGGAAGCCGTCCAGGGCGCACGGGGAACTCTGGTTGGTGACGGAGACGGGGACGTTGCCCGTGTCTCCGGCGGCCGGGGCGACGTTGGCCGGGCCGACCTCGACACCCAGCTGGTCGATCCCGCAGGCGTCGCCGCCCTTGCCGGTGCCGCTGCTGTCGTCGCTCCCGCCGCTGCCGCAGGCGGTGAGGAGAAGGGCCGCGGCGAGGGCGGTGACGGCGAGGGGCGTGACGCGCATGTGAGGTCCTCTGGGGCGTGACATCGGCGATCGACTGCAAGGATCATCACGCATAGGGGGCGACACGGTTGCCGCCCCCCAGGCGTACGACCCTGAGTGCACATTTTGAGCCTTGCGGCCCTAAGTGCGCACATTGGGCCTTGCGACCCTGGGTACACGCATAAGGCCTTGCGAACCCAGGCGCACACTCAAGGCCTCAGGCGCACACTCAAGGCCTTACGACCCCAAGCTCGCCGTAGGCAGCCCGCTCGGCAACTGCCCGCCCTCCGCCCTGGTGTACGTCTCCGTGCCGAGACCGTCCTCCCAGGTCACCTTGAGCGTCGTACCGTCGACGGAGTCGACCGTCCCGGTGGCCCGGTCCTTGCTGCCGTCCGTGCACTTGAGGCGGATCATCTCCGTGCCGGACTCCCCACGCGCGGTCCCGCTGCACACGGTCCCGCCGGTCGCGAAGAGCCCGGCCTGCGAGCCGTTGACCACCAGCGCCACGGCCTTGCCGTCGGTGGTGGCGAGCCAGTTGCCCTCCAGCCCGTCGGAGGAGGCCGTGGAACCGCCGGAGCCGCCGGACCCGCCGCCCGTCTCCGCGCTCGCGGAAGCGGACGTATCAGGGCTGCTGGGTCCGGTGGAGGCCTCGTCCTCGGAGCTGCTGTCGCCGCTGCACGCGGTCAGTAGGAGCGCGCCCGCGAGGCCCGTGGCCGCGGCAGCGACCCGCACCCGCCGGCGCGCACCCGAAGTCGCCCAAGTCATGGAAGCTCCCAAGCTGTAGCGGTCGGCCCGGTTGGCCGGGAGGTCCGCAGCAAGCTACCAGGACGACTTGCGCACCCCCGGCAGATACCCGGCGTGCGCCTGCTGGCGCAGACTCACCCGGGACAGTCCGAAGGTACGGAAGTAGCCGCGCGGCCGCCCGTCGGTCTGGTCGCGGTTGCGCACCCGGGTGGCGCTGGCGTCCCGCGGCTGCCTGCTCAACTCCCGCTGGGCGGCGAGCCGTTCCTGCTCCGTGGAGGACGGGCGCCGGATGATCTCCTTCAGCTCGGCCCGGCGCTCGGCGTGCCGCGCGACGATCTCCTGCCGCTTCTCGTTCTTCGCGATCTTGCTCTTCTTCGCCATCAGACCCGCACCCCCCGGGCACGGATGCGGACCACGGCCGCCTCGATGCCGATCGTGTCGACGGTCTTGATCCCCTTCGTGCTCAGCCGCAGCCGTACGTACCGGCCCTCGCTCGGCAGCCAGTAGCGCTTGGACTGGATGTTGGGGTCGAAACGGCGCGAGGTGCGCCGGTGGGAGTGCGAGATGCGGTTGCCGAAGCCGGGCTGGGCTCCGGTCAGCATGCAGTGGGCGGACACGGGTGATGCACCTCTCTCGACGTGGGTGTGTAAATGGAATTCATTTTCAGTAAGATAGCAGCATGGCACGCAACGAACTCCGCCCGGTCATCAAGCTCCGGTCCACCGCCGGGACCGGCTACACCTATGTGACCCGCAAGAACCGCCGCAACGACCCGGACCGGCTCACCCTGCGCAAGTTCGACCCGGTCGTCGGCCGCCACGTCGACTTCCGAGAGGAGCGCTGACCGTCATGCGCAAGGGAATCCACCCGGAGTACGGTCCCGTCGTCTTCCGCGACCGTGCCGCGAACTACGCCTTCCTCACCCGCTCCACGCTGTCCGCGACGACGAGCGAGAAGACGGTCGAGTGGGAGGACGGCAACACATACCCCGTCGTGGACGTCGAGATCTCGGACGTCAGCCACCCGTTCTACACGGGCACCGCCCGCGTCCTGGACACCGCCGGACGTGTGGAGCGCTTCGAACGCCGGTACGGAAAGCGGAGCTAGTCACATGCCCGAGCTCTCCGTCGTGATCGTCGGCGGGCTGCACGCCGACGCCCGCAAGGCGGCCGTGGAGCGGCTGCTCGCCGACGTGCCCGACAGTGTCGTACTCCACCACGACCTGGCGACGGCCGCCGCCGGTACGGTCGTCCGGACGATCCGCGACGCCACCGGCGTCATCGACGCCGGCGAGGCGCCCCTGGTCAACGACTGCGCCTGCTGTGCCCTGCGCGAGGACCTGGTGCCGGAGCTGATCCGTATCCGGGACGCGGGCGGCATCCGGCTCGCGGTCGTCGAGCTGTGGGACTCCGTCGAGCCCAAGGCCATGGCCGAGGTGGTCACGTCCGGCGGGCTCACCGTCACCGGCGTGATCACCGCCGTGGACCCGGCGCTGGTCCTGCCGTATCTCGGCAACGGCGACGACCTGGCCGAGCGTGGCCTCGCCGCCGCGGCCACCGACCAGCGCACGGTCGCCGACACCTTCGCCCGGCAGCTGGAGTACGCGCCCGTCCTGGCCGTCACCGACTCCCCGGAGGCCGACGAAGAGGACCGCGAACTGCTCGCCCAGTTGCACCCGACGGCCCGCCAGGTCCTGATCGGCCACGGTGACCTGGCGGGCGCACGCCCACCCGGTACGGCCTCCCCGTTGGTGCGGGCCGCCCTCGCCGGCTTCGACGTCGACGCGGCCGCCGCCGCCCAGCACCCCGCGTGCGCCCTGCTGCCCGCCGAGGCCGACGCCCACGGCGTCTCCACCCTCGTCTGGCACCGCCGCCGCCCCTTCCATCCGGAGCGGCTGTACGCGGCGCTGGAGGACATCACCTGCGCCGCCGCCCGCAGCCGGGGCCGGTTCTGGCTCGCCGACAAGCCGGACACGCTGCTGCACTGGGACGCGGCCGGCGGGGCGCTGTGCGTGGAGAGCGCGGGCCCCTGGCTCGCCGCACTCCCGGACGCGGCCTGGGAGATGGTCCCGCCGGTGCGCCGCGCCGCCGCCTCGCTCGACTGGCACCCCGAGCACGGCGACTGCTGCCAGCACCTCGTCTTCACCTCGCCCGGCCTCGACCGCGACGGACTCGAACGGCTCCTGGAGTCCTGCCTGCTGACCGACGCCGAGTACGCCGCCGGGCGCACCGCCTGGAAGCGGCTGCCGCCCGCCTTCGACACCCTCCTGGAGGTCTGACCCCGCCATGCCCCGCAAGCCCGAACGCAAGCCCGCCAAGCACCGTCCCAACCCGCTGGACCAGGCCAAGATCACGTACATCGACTACAAGGACACCGACCTGCTGCGGAAGTTCATCTCCGACCGCGGCAAGATCCGCAGCCGCCGCGTCACCCGCGTCACGGCCCAGCAGCAGCGGCTCCTGGCGCGCGCGATCAAGAACGCGCGGGAGATGGCGTTGCTGCCGTACTCCAGTCGCTGACGGGCACCGCTGACAGGTAGGGGATTCCCCAGGTTTGATGCGTAGGGAATCTCCTACCTGTTGTCGTTCTCCATGAACGCAACCCACATCACCCACCCAAGGGCGCGCAGACCGTCTTCACGCTCTCCGGGCCCGGCGGTGGTCCGGGGGTGTCCCCCAGAAGGGAGATGTCGAACCCGGCTCCACCCGGGGGATCATGTCGCGCACGACCGATGTCGACGCCGACTGTGCCCGGCTCGCGGAAGCGGGAGCCTCCGGTGCAGGCCCCGGACGAGCACCCGTGGGGCCGGATGGCCTCCTTCACGGCCCCCGACGGCAACGGTCTGATGCTGCTGGCGGAGGACCAGCACCAGGAAGGCAGGCATGACCACGACTGGGGCCCGCGAGCCGCCGAGGACCGTGTCCTCGCCGCGCTCTCCAGCGGCGTACGCCGCGAGGTGCTGCGCCTGCTGCGCGTCCACCGCCTCGAAGCGGCCCCGCTCGCCGAGGTGCGGGACTGGCTCCATCCGTACGAGCGGTTCTGGCGCGAGCGGTTGAAGGTCCTCGGCGAACTGCTCGACCGCCTGCCCGACGATGGCACGACATGAGCACCGCACCCGATGACGACCTCACGGTCATCCGCGTGGACCAGTTCTTCCCGCACCCGCCCGCCAAGGTCTGGCGCGCCCTGACGGAGCCCGATCTGCTCGTGCGGTGGCAGACGCGGGGCGCCGAGGACTTCCGCCCGGAGGCCGGCCACCGTTATCGCATGACCTCCGTACCGCGCCCCAACTCCCACTTCTCCGGCGTCGTCGAGGTGCGGGTCCTCGCCGAACTGGACGATCATCTGGACGTTGGAACACGAAGGGCGCGGCACGCGTCTCTTCCTAGTGCACGAGGGGTTCAATCCGGACGACCCCGCGCAGCTGATGGCGCGGAAGATCATGGACGGGGGCTGGCGGTCGCATGTCCTGCGAGCTCTGGGGCAGACGCTGGAACGAATCCGGTAACAGGGACAACTTCCGTAACAGGAACGACTCCGGTCACCGGAACGACTTCGGTAAAGCGGACGTCCAAGGCGCAGCCAAAGCCGCGAGTACAGCGGTCGCCGCAGCTGTAACCGCAGGATGACCCCGCGTGCACGTGCATCTGCCCATGCATCTGCACTTGAAACAGGGCTATGATCCGGGTCAAGTTGACCACTGCATCAATGGCCTCACCAGCCAATGCACCACCGGGGAGCGACCTGTGGACCACGACGTGTACGACGTTGCCGACGCGTCCGGCGTGTACAACGGCATGGCCGCCACCCAGCTTCACGGGGTGGCCTGGCAGAAGAGTCGGCACAGCAACTCGCAGGGTTCCTGCGTGGAGTTCGCCCGCCTGCCCGGCGGGGACGTGGCCGTCCGCAACTCGCGCTTCCCCGACGGCCCGGCGCTCGTCTACACCCGGGCCGAGATCGAGGCGATGCTGCTCGGCATCAAGGACGGCGAGTTCGATCACCTGATAGCAGGCTGACGTCCGGCGGGAAAACGTTGCCACTGAGGGCGATCGGTGCCTGACGGGCCGTAACGCGCGTAGAACTTCGGCGTCAGAAGACGCCGAAGTCCGTCATTCGCCCGGCTGTGCCTGCGGCAACCGGAACAGCGCCCAGACCACCTTGCCGCCCAGTGTGCCCGCGAGCGGATGCCAGCCCCAGCTGTCGCTGAAGGAGTCGACGAGGAACAGGCCGCGGCCCGACTCGGCCGAGAAGTCGTCCGCCTCGCGCGCCACAGGGCTGTCGTGGCTGGGGTCACGCACCGCGCACACCAGCCGCTCGGTCCAGCGCATCAGGTGCAGCCGTACGAGCGGGTTCTGCTCCGGGGCGCGCGGGACACCGGCCGGCAGCGCGTGCCGCAGCGCGTTGGTGACCAGCTCGGAGACGACCAGGCAGACGTCGTCGAAACGGTCGCCCAGGTCCCACTGGTCCAGTGTTCCCCGGGTGAACCGCCTGGCCTCGCGCACGGCTTCGTAGCGGGCGGGCAGAGCACAGGAGGCGGCGCTGGACACGGCCGCGGGATCCAGCGGCGGAAGGCCCTGCCGTAACGGCTCGAGCATGGTCGATCCATTCGTCCCCATGCGAGGCACTCCCGGGAATTCGCGGTCGTTGCGATGCAGCGGTTGCGCGGGACCATGGTTTCCGATGCGTACAGCAGATGCAAGGGCAGATGCACGTGCAGGTGACCGAATTGGACCCTCCCGTACCGCTTGTTGGCCATTTTTTCCGCCATCTTCTCTCCCTCTTCTTGCCCCGTCCTTCCCACGACACGTCCCACTCCTGCGCGGAAACTCTGGCTTCTTTCCATCTCTGTAATCGGACGAGTACTGCTCGGAGTGTTTTAGTGGCAGACTTCGGGCCCTGGAGACGGTTGGGGAGGCGGCGAACGTGAGCGCGGGAGAGCCCGGATCGGTGGTGCGGCGGATGCTGCTCGGCTCGCAACTCAGGCGGCTGCGGGAGGCGCGTGGCATCACGCGCGAGGCGGCGGGTTACTCGATCCGCGCCTCCGAGTCGAAGATCAGCCGGATGGAATTGGGCCGGGTGAGCTTCAAGACGAGGGACGTGGAGGACCTGCTGACGTTGTACGGCATCAGCAACGAGGCCGAGCGCACCTCGTTGCTCTCGCTCGCCAAGGAGGCCAATGTCGCGGGCTGGTGGCACAGTTACTCGGACGTTCTGCCGAGCTGGTTCCCCACCTATGTGGGCCTGGAGGGCGCGGCTTCCCTGATCCGCGCGTACGAAGTGCAGTTCGTGCACGGCCTGTTGCAGACGGAGGCGTACGCCCGGGCGGTCGTGCGGCGTGGCATGAAGGGCGCGAGCGAGGCCGACGTGGAGCGGCGTGTGGCGCTGCGCCTGGAGCGGCAGAAGTACCTCGTCGTCGAGAACGCGCCCGAGTTCCACATCATCCTGGACGAGGCGGCCCTGCGCCGCCCGTACGGCGACCGGGAGGTGATGCACGGTCAGCTCCAGCACCTGATCGAGGTCTCCGAGCGTCCCAACGTACGGCTGCAGATCATGCCGTTCAGCTTCGGCGGCCACTCCGGGGAGTCCGGTGCCTTCACGATCCTGTCCTTCCCGGAGTCCGACCTGTCCGACGTCGTCTACCTGGAGCAGCTCACCAGCGCGCTGTACCTGGACAAGCACGAGGACGTGGCCCAGTACGAGAAGGCGCTCAAGGAGTTGCAGCAGGACAGTCCGGGGCTGGACGAGAGCCGGGATCTTCTTCGGGGACTCCTTCAACTCTCTTGAAACACAAGTACGATGACGTGTGATCAGACCGTGATGTTGATCGTGTCTGCT
Source organism: Streptomyces sp. NPDC002838 (assembly GCF_040295365.1). Taxonomy (NCBI): domain Bacteria; kingdom Bacillati; phylum Actinomycetota; class Actinomycetes; order Kitasatosporales; family Streptomycetaceae; genus Streptomyces; species Streptomyces sp. NPDC002838. Next base: position 98,286 of record NZ_JBEOVF010000017.1, read on the forward strand.
AGCGATTGAGGGATCACATGTCGTCCTACTTCACCGACCTGGCTCAGCAGTACATCGACGGTGAGTGGCGCCCGGGCACCGGCTCCTGGGACATCATCGACTTCAACCCGTACGACAACGAAAAGCTGGCGTCGATCACCATAGCCACGGTCGACGAGGTCGACGAGGCATATCGGGCGGCCGCCCGCGTCCAGAAGGAATGGGCGGCGACGAACCCCTACGCCCGCCGCGCGGTGTTCGAGAAGGCCCTCAGAGTGATCGAGGAGCGCGAGCAGGAGATCGCCGAGGTGATCATCGCCGAGCTCGGCGGCACCCGGCTGAAGGCCGCCTTCGAGCTCCACCTCGCCAAGGAGTTCCTGCGCGAGGCGGTCCACCTGGCGCTGCGCCCCGAGGGCCGGATCATCCCCTCGCCGACCGACGGCAAGGAGAACCGCGTCTACCGCGTGCCGGTCGGCGTCGTGGGCGTGATCAGCCCCTTCAACTTCCCCTTCCTGCTCTCGATCAAGTCGGTCGCCCCGGCGCTCGCGCTCGGCAACGCCGTCGTGCTCAAGCCGCACCAGAACACGCCGATCACCGGCGGCTCCCTGGTGGCGAAGATCTTTGAGGACGCGGGTCTGCCGGGCGGTCTGCTGAACGTTGTCATCACCGACATCGCCGAGATCGGCGACGCCTTCATCGAGCACCCGATCCCGAAGGTCATCTCCTTCACCGGTTCCGACAAGGTCGGCCGTCACGTCGCCACCGTCTGCGCCTCGAACTTCAAGCGCTCGGTCCTCGAACTGGGCGGCAACAGCGCGCTGGTGGTCCTCGACGACGCCGACATCGACTACGCGGTCGACGCGGCCGTCTTCAGCCGGTTCGTCCACCAGGGCCAGGTCTGCATGGCCGCCAACCGTGTCCTGGTCGACCGCTCGATCGCCGACGAGTTCACCGAGAAGTTCGTCGCCAAGGTCAAGACCCTGAAGACCGGCGACCCGCGCGACCCCGAGACCGTCATCGGCCCGGTCATCAACTCCTCCCAGGCGGACGCCGTTTCGGGCACCGTCGAGCAGGCGATCGGCGAGGGCGCGACGGCCCTGGTGCACGGCACGACGACCGACAACCTGGTCGAGCCCTCGGTCCTCACGGGCGTCCCCGACGACTCCGCCCTGCTCCGGCAGGAGGTCTTCGGCCCGGTGGTCTTCCTCGTCCCCTTCGACGGCGAGGAGGAGGCCGTACGCCTCGTCAACGACACGCCCTACGGCCTGAGCGGCGCCGTCCACACCGGGGACATCGAGCGAGGGGTCGCCTTCGCCAAGCAGATCGACACCGGCATGTTCCACGTGAACGACGGCACGGTCCACGACGAGCCGATCGTCCCGTTCGGCGGCGAGAAGCACTCGGGGCTCGGCCGGCTGAACGGCGACACGATGCTGGACTCGTTCACGACGCTGAAGTGGATCTCGGTGCAGCACGGGCGGAGCGGGTTCCCGTTCTGATCGCTCTCGGATCTCTTGCTGATCCCTTGATGACGTTTTCTTGAGGACGTCGCTGTGGCGGGCCCTTGCGGACAGAACCTGACCGCAAGGGCCCGTAGTTTCGTCGGTGTCAGAAGGGCTCTCGAGGCCCCGATTCCGATGAAAGGCGGCCGGTCATGGTCACTCACGTGCGAGCCGAGGCGCAGGGCGACGAGCGCGGGGCGCTGCTCTCCTTCCTGGCCGAGGAGCGCGGCGGCATCCGCCGGGCAGTGCTCGGGCTGACCGAGGAGCAGGCGACGTCACGGCCCAGCGCCAGCGAGCTGTCCCTGGCCGGTCTGCTCAAGCACGTCGCCGAGGTCGAACAGGGCTGGGTCGCCCGTGCCAAGGGCGAGCCGCCGGCCGTCCACCGGGACGAGACGAACTGGAACGAGTGTTTCCAACTGGTGGGTGACGAGACGGTCGGGTCGCAGCTCGCGTACTGGGAGAAGGTCACCGCCGAGACGGAGGCGTTCATCCGCACGGTCCCCAGCCTCGACGACACCTTCCCGCTGCCGGACCAGCCCTGGTTTCCGCCGGAGGGGCGCGTCTCCATGCGCTGGCTGGTCCTCCACCTGATCCGCGAGACGGCCCGGCACGCCGGCCACGCCGACATCATCCGGGAGTCACTGGACGGCGCCACCGCATTCGAACTGGTGGCGAAGGAGCAGGGCACCTCCTGGGGGTGACCCGCGGCGGCATAATCTGGACGGCATGTCAGCGATCCGTCTCCTCGTGCTGGGCGCGGTGCGCCAGCACGGGCGGGCCCACGGCTACCAGGTGCGCAACGACCTGGAGTACTGGGGCGCGCACGAGTGGTCCAACGCCAAGCCCGGCTCGATCTACCACGCCCTGAAACAGATGGCCAAGCAAGGGCTGCTGCACGCGCACGAGATCGCGCCGTCCACCGCCGGCGGCCCGCCGCGCACCGAGTACGAGCTCACCGAGAAGGGCACCGAGGAGTACCTCTCGCTGGTGCGCGAGTACCTCACCGCCTACGACCAGCGGCCGGACATGCTCACCGCCGCGCTCGGCTGCATGGTCGACCTGGACCGCGAGGAAGTCCTCGGCCTCCTCGAGGAACGGGTGCGCAGCATCGAGGAGTGGCGCAAGGCGGTCACCGAGTACTACACGCCCGAGGAGGGCCCCGGCCAGCTCGGTCACATCGGCGAGATCATGAACTTCTGGGTCCACTCGGCCGACACCGGCGCCGAATGGACCCGGGGGCTCATCGAGCGCATCCGCGGCGGGGCGTACACCTTCGCGGGGGAGGGTGAGCCGTTCGTCGGCGTGCTGGCGGAGGGTGAGGAGAACCCGTACGCGCCGGGGGATCGGCATCGTGGGGCCGCGCGCTAATCAAGTTTGACCAATCGTCCGGATGGGCATACGCTCCACCGTCTGCCCGTAGTCAAGTTTGATTACCTTGCTCGCATGTGACCTGGAAGGAGCCCGATGACCGACACGATCGTCGCCGAAGGCCTGCGGAAGCGGTACGGGGACAAGGCGGCCTTGGACGGGCTCGACCTGAGGGTGGCGCGCGGCACCGTCCACGGTGTGCTGGGCCCGAACGGCGCCGGCAAGACCACCGCCGTGCGGATCCTGACCACCCTCCTGCGCCCGGACGAAGGCCGCGCCGAGGTGGCCGGCCACGACGTGGCGAGCCAGGCGTACGACGTGCGTCTGCGCATCGGCCTGCTCGGCCAGCACGCGGCCCTCGACGAGGAACTCTCCGGCCGCCAGAACCTGGTGATGTTCGCCCGCCTCTACCACCTGGGTGCCCGCCACGCGCGCGTGCGCGCCGACGAGCTCCTGGAGCGCTTCGGCCTGACCGACAGCGGCCGCAAACCCGTCCGCGCCTACAGCGGCGGTATGCGGCGCCGCCTGGACCTCGCGGCCTCCCTGATCACCGAACCGGAGGTGCTCTTCCTGGACGAACCGACGACCGGCCTCGACCCGCGGGGCCGCGCCGAGGTGTGGGCCGCGGTCCGCTCCCTCGTCGGCGGCGGTACGACGGTCCTGCTGACCACCCAGTACCTGGAGGAGGCCGATCAGCTCGCCGACCGCATCTCGGTCGTCGACCGGGGCCGGGTCATCGCCGACGGCACGGCGGACCAGCTGAAGGCGATGACCGGTGGCGACCGCATCGACGTGGTGCTGCGGGACGCCGGCCAACTGGGCGCGGCCGTGGCCCTGTTGCCGGTCGCCGCGTCGGGGATATCCGTCGACACCGACCGCCGGCTGCTCAGTGCCCCGGTCGCCGACCGCATGGCGGCGCTCTCCGGTGTCGTACGGGCTCTGGAGGAGGCCGGCATCGAGGCGGAGGACGTGGCTCTTCGCCGCCCGACGCTGGACGAGGTGTTCCTGCACCTCACCGGCGACCACCGAGCGGGCGACGCCCGAGTGAAGGAGGCCGTATGAGCGCGAGTGTGAGCACGAGGCCGCCCACGAGCACGCGCACGTACGCACTGACCGACTCCTGGACCATGACCCGCCGCGAACTCACCCACTGGGCGCGGCAGCCGGTGCAGGTCGTGGTCGGCCTGGTCTTCCCCGTGATGCTGCTGCTGATGTTCGGCTACCTCGTCGGCGGCGGCCGGGACGTGTCGGGGAGGTACGTCGACTACCTGGTCCCCGGCATGCTCGCGCTGACCATGGCGTTCGGGCTCGAAGGGACCATGTTGGCCGTCACGCAGGACCTCAACAAGGGGGTGATCGACCGCTTCCGGTCCATGCCGATGGCCAACGGCGCGGTGCTGGTGGGCCGTTCGGTCGCCGACATGCTTCAGTCGGTGCTGAGCCTGACCGTGATGATCGGCGTCGGTTACGCGATCGGCTGGCGCGCGCACGGCGGAGTCGCCGGGTTCCTCGGAGCTGTCGGCCTCCTCCTGCTGTTCCGTTTCGCCATGCTGTGGATCGGCATCCACCTGGCGATGGTGGCCGGGAAGCCCGAGTTGGTGCAGGCCGTGCAGATCCTGGTCTGGCCGGTCGGCTTCCTCTCCAACGCCTTCGCGACCGCCGACTCCATGCCGGACTGGCTGGGCACGGTGGTCGAGTGGAACCCGATGTCCCACACGGCGACGGCGGTGCGGGACCTGTTCGGCGGGCCGGGCGGGGAGCCGGGGCATGTGTGGGCGGCGGTGGCCTGGCCGTTGGCGCTGCTCGCGGTGTTCTTTCCGCTGGCGGTACGGAGGTTCGGGGCGCTGAGCAAGTAGGACGGGAAGTTGAGCGAGCAGGGCGAGAAATCGTCATGCGCCGGTGGGAACCCGGGCGCGGTGAGCGGTGTACCAGAAATGACAGTGCATCGCGGCCGGGCGGACCGGGGGGTTCTCATGAGGTGGGTCAGGGGCAGGGTGGCGGTGGCCGTCGCGGTGGGAGTGCTGGCGTTGCTGGCGGGCTGCTCCGGTGACTCCGACCGCTCCCGTGGCTCCGACGGCAAGGGGGATACGGGCGCGCGTGTCCCCACTTCGGTGGGGGCCATGTCCCCCCGCATCCCGTCGGCGACGGACCTGCCCGGGTTCGTGGCCGGTGTCGGCTTCGCCTCGGACGGCAGCGGCTTCGCTCTGCTCGCGGAATGCGGAGAGGCACGCTGTCGGCAAAGAGTCGCCGTGCTGGACGCGGGCGCCGGGAGCTGGCGGCTCGGGCGTTCCCCGCTGCCGGACGTGACGGGTGACCTCGGGATCACGGCGGGGCTCGTGGTGCTGGGGCCGGGCCGCGCGCTGATCACCGAGGGCAGGTGGCCGCCGCCGGACGGGACTTGGTTCACGGGCGACGGGGGCCGCAGCTGGCGGCGGGGCTCCACCAAGCCCTCGGGGACGACTCCGGTCGTGCCGAAGGGCGGGGCCTTGGTCGAGGACTGCGTACGGATGGACCGGGAGGGCAACGGCTGCGAGCGGTCCCGCCTGGCGGCGGTCCTGCCGACCACGGGGGAGTACCGGCTTCTGTCCGTCCAGCCGCCGCTGAAGGTGATCCGCCCGGCAGGCGAGGTCGCGGGGGACACCGAGCAGGGGCTGCTCTTCGCCTCGGGCCGCGACCCGCGCTCGGGTCGGCTCGCCCTCGCCGTCAGCGAGGACCGGGGGCGCACCTGGCGGCCGACGCGACTGACGGCATCCGGGACGTACGGAGAGCCGTACGGCTGGAGCACGCACGTGGTCGCCGCCGCGCCGGCGGAACCGGAGCTGAGACTGCAACCGCAGACGCTGTACGCGGCTCAGCCGGGTCAGCTGCCCGACGAGGACGACGTGAAGAACGGCCTGCTCGCCCTGCACCGCAGCACCGACGCCGGCCACACCTGGGAGCGGGTCTGGCAGCACCGCACGGGCGTGGAACCCCGCTCGCTGCTCGGCGCCCCGGTGGCCGCCGCCGACGGCAGCCTGACGGTCCACGGCGAGGCCGGAGTCTGGCGCAGCACCGACGGCGGCCGTTCCTTCGCCCGTGTCTCGGCGGGCCGGGGAATGTCCGGCTCGGTGACCACGACCCCGCTGGGCTATCTGTGGGGTGACAGCCTGGGCGCCGGGAGCTGGCGCATATCCGCCGACGGTGTCCACTGGAGGTCGTTCGAGCTGGGCGACCGGAACTGACGCCCGGGGACCGGACGCCCGGGGGCCGGACGCCCATGGACCGGACGCCCATGGACCGGACGGCCGCCTCAGTGGTGGAACCCGGTCGCCATGTCCTTGTCCCGGGTCAGGGGATGCGGCTGCCTGCGCAGGTCCGGCAGCAGCCGCCCCAGGTCCTCCACGAACAGCTCGGCGAGGTCGGCCGAGAAGCCGTTGCGGCACACCACCCGCAGCACGGACAGGTCCTCGCGGTGGGGCGGGAAGGTGTACGCCGGCACGAGCCAGCCGCGCTCGCGCAGCCGCCGGGAGACGTCGAAGACGTCGTACGCCTCGACGTCGGGCGCGGTCGTGAAGGCGAAGACCGGCAGCTGGTCGCCCCGGGTCAGCAGCCGGAAGTCGCCGAGCGCCGCCACGCGTTCGGCGAGGGTCCGGGCCACGTCCCGCGTGGACTGCTGGACGGCCCGGTAGCCCTCGCGCCCCAACCGGAGGAACGTGTAGTACTGCGCGACGACCTGGGCCCCCGGCCGGGAGAAGTTGAGCGCGAAGGTCGGCATGTCGCCGCCCAGGTAGTTGACGCGGAAGACGAGTTCCTCGGGCAGGGTCTCCGTGTCGCGCCACAGCGCCCAGCCGACGCCCGGGTAGACGAGCCCGTACTTGTGCCCGGAGGTGTTGATGGAGGCGACCCTCGGCAGCCGGAAGTCCCACACCAGGTCCTCGTCGAGGAAGGGCGCGACCATGGCGCCGGACGCTCCGTCGACGTGTACGGGGATGTCGAGGCCGGTGCGCTCCTGGAGGGAGTCGAGGGCGGCGCACAGTTCGGCGATCGGCTCGTAGGAGCCGTCGAAGGTGGAGCCGAGGATGCCCACGACGCCGATGGTGTTCTCGTCGCACAGCTCGGCGGCGGCCTGCGGATCGAGGTGGAACCGCTCGCCCTCCATGGGGACCTGACGGGCCTCCACCTCCCAGAAGGTGCAGAACTTCTCCCAGCAGACCTGGACGTTGACGCCCATGACGAGGTTCGGGCGGGCGTCCCGGCCCGGGTACCGGTCGGCGTTCCGCCGTGCCCAGCGCCGCTTGAGGGCGAGACCGGCGAGCATGCATGCCTCGCTCGACCCGGTCGTCGAACAGCCGACGGCCGCCGCCGGGTCGGGCGCGTTCCACAGATCGGCGAGCATGGCCACACACCGCCGCTCCAGCTCGGCGGTGCGCGGGTACTCGTCCTTGTCGATCATGTTCTTGTCCCGGCACTCGCCCATCAGGATCCCGGCCTGAGGTTCCATCCAGGTGGTGACGAAGGTGGCGAGATTCAGCCGGGAGTTGCCGTCGAGCATCAGCTCGTCGTGCACGAGCTGATAAGCGGTCGTGGGCGGCAGGGGAGCGTCCGGGAGCCGGTGCTTGGGCGGGGCCTCGGTCATACCGCCGACCGGGTTCGCCTCGCCGTGGAAAGGGTTGACGGCGAGCCTGCGTCCGTCGCCCTTTTCGTCGGGTGCTCCGCTGTCCCCTGGGTGCAGTGGCATGCCTACGACGGTAGGTCCGGGCCGTCGGACTTGCACCTCACGCCACGTAAGGATTCATCGTGAAGGGCGTACCGAGAAGGGAGCGGAAGAAGTGAGCTACTCCGTGGGACGGGTCGCCGGCTTCGCCGGAGTCACGGTGCGCACGCTGCACCACTACGACGACATCGGCCTGCTCGTCCCGAGCGAGCGCAGCCACGCGGGCCACCGGCGTTACAGCGACGCCGACCTCGACCGGCTGCAGCAGATCCTGTTCTACCGAGAGCTCGGCTTCCCGCTCGACGAGGTCGCCGCCCTGCTCGACGATCCGGCCGCGGACCCGCGCGCGCACCTGCGCCGCCAGCACGAACTGCTGACCGCCCGGATCGAGAAGCTGCAGAAGGTGGCGGAGGCCGTGGAGCACGCCTTGGAGGCACGCAAGATGGGAATCAACCTCACGCCGGAGGAGCGGTTCGAGGTCTTCGGCGACCAGGATCCGGAGCAGTACGCCGAGGAGGTGGAACAGCGCTGGGGCGGCACGGAGGCGTACGCCGAGTCGCAGCGGCGCGCGGCCCAGTACACCAAGGAGGACTGGAAGCGGCTGCAGGCCGAGGCGGACGACTGGAGCGAGCGTTATACGGCCCTCGTGGCCGAGGGCGAGCCGTCGACCGGCGAGCGGGCCATGGACATGGCCGAGGAGCATCGACGGCACATCGGCACGTGGTACTACGAGTGCCCGTACGAGATGCACCAGTGCCTCGGCGACATGTACGTGTCCGACGAGCGCTTCAAGGCGTTCTACGACTCCATGCGCCCGGGACTCGCCGAACACCTCAGGGACGCGATCAAGGCGAACGCGACCCGGCACACCTCCTAGAATCCTGGCCCGGGAGACTCACTCCCGGGCCAGGACCACCGCCGCCATGGCTGACAGCTTTGTCCCAGGCGGACCACAGTGCATCCTGGGATCTCGCATGGAACCTGGGCCACGACGGCTGCGTTGATACTTTTGGGCAGCCAGTCCCAGCCCGTCCCCCACCAGCAGGAGCCACAATCCCGTGACCACGCTCGCGCTCGGCCCCGAGTGGCTCAGCCCCGACTATCTGATCGAGACCTTCAGCCTGCCCGGCATCCTGCTGATCGTCTTCGCCGAGTCCGGGCTCTTCGCGTTCCTGCCGGGCGACTCGCTGCTGTTCACCGCGGGACTCTTCGTGGCGGAGGGGAACTACATCAGCCAGCCCCTGTGGCTGGTCTGCACGCTGATCGTGCTTGCCGCTGTCATCGGCGACCAAGTGGGCTACATGATCGGCAAGTTCTTCGGCCCCAGGCTCTTCAACCGGCCCAACTCCAAACTCTTCAAGCAGGAGAACCTGGAGAAGGCCCACGAGTTCATGGAGAAGTACGGCCCCAAGGCGATCGTCCTCGCCCGCTTCGTACCGATCGTGCGCACCTTCGCCCCCATCGTGGCGGGCGCCGGTCGTATGAAGTACCGCACGTTCATCACGTACAACATCATCGGCGGCATCGCGTGGGGCACGGGCGTCACGGTCGCCGGCTACTGGCTGGGCCAGATCGAGTTCATCAAGACGAACGTCGAGGCGATCCTCATCCTGATCGTCCTCCTCTCCGTGGTCCCGATCCTCGTCGAATACCTGCGCGAACGGTCGAAGAAGAAGCGCGCGGCCGCGGCGGCTCCCGCCGTCCAGCCGCAGATGCCCCCGATGATGGACGACGCGACGACGCAGCTCCGCCGCATCCCGTCGGCCGACGAGCCGCAGTCCCAGCCGCCGTACGGCGGCCAGGGCACCCAGGGCCAGCATCAGTACGGCTACGACCAGTACTACGACCAGAGCCCCCAGCAGCCGTACGCCCAGCAGTACCCCCAGGGCTACGGCCAGCAGAACGAGCAGCGCCCGTACAACCAGGGGCAGGGTTACTGACGCCCCCGTAGGCACCGGGCGCTAGAACCCCCGCGTCCGCTTGGCAGCCCGCCGCTTCTCGGGTGACCCGATCCGCAGGGTCAACCGAGAGATCTCCGACCCCAGGTTCACCCCGATGGCGATGGCCATCGCCAGCGCCGCGGCCTTCGACAACGACACCAGCCCCGCGTCGACCTCGTTCTGCGCGATCGACAACAACCCGAAGTACGACGCGGAACCGGGCAGCAGGGGCCCGATCGCCGCCGTCGTGTACGGCAGCGCCGACGCGAACTGGTACCGGGACAGCAGCTGCCCGAACAACCCCACCAGCCCCGCCGCAACCGCCGTGGAGGCAACCGGCGAGAGCTCGCCCGCGTAGTGCATCGCGCCGTACACCGACCATGCGACACCGCCGTTCAGGGTCACCGCGAGCACGGTGGCCCGCTCCTGCTGAAGCAGCACCGCGAAGGCCAGGGACAGCAGCATCGACGCGCCGATCTGCAACAGCGGCCGTGGTTCGGCGCTCAGGGCCCCGGCGGGGGTGAGGCGGGCGCCCAACTGGACGCCGACGTAGAGCATCACCAGCACCCCGACGACGATGCCCACGAAGAGGTACATGACTTCCAACAGGCGCGCGGACGCGGTGATGTAGTAGCCGGTCAGGCCGTCCTGCACGCCCGCCACCAGCGCCCGTCCAGGCAGCAGCGCGAACAGCCCACCGGTGATGACCGCGGACGCCTTGACGTCCACATGCGCCAGCGTCAGCGCGATCGCGATCGCGGCGGGCGGCGTCGCGGCGATCGTGAACTGGTAGAACTCCGGCAGCCCGCGCCCCGCGCACAGCCACGCCAGCCGGTCGCCGAGCATCGCGCCCAGCGCGGCCGCGACGAAGACGATCAGGTCACCGCCGACGAGGACGGAGGCCGAACCGGCCAGCAGCCCGCTCGCGGCGGTCAGCGTCCAGCCGGGGTAGGGGTGCCGGTTGCGGCGGATCTCGGCGAGCCGGCCGTAGGCCTCCTCCAGGGAGATGTGGGTCTCCGGGTCGCTGAGGTCGTCCACCAGCTGGTAGACGGCCGCCAGACGCGTGTAGTCGGTGCCCCGGCGGCGCACCGTCCGGGACGCCGTCACCGGGTCGTCGACCAGGGACGGCTGGTAGGAGATCGACAGCAGGGTGAAGGTGACGTTCGGCTCACAGCGGTCCAGGCCGTAGGACCGGCAGACGGCGAACATCGCCGCCTCGACGTCCTCGGCGCCCTCGCCGCCCGCGAGCAGCAGCTCGCCGATACGCAGCGTCAGGTCGAGGACGCGCGGAACGGCCGGGCCTTCGTCCTCCTCCGCCTTGTGCACGAGTTCCGGCGCGGGCCGCTCGGCCACCGGCATCCGCAGCATCGTGCGCATCCGGTCCTGCCAGGGCACGTCCTTGGTCAGACTGACCACGGGAATCCCGGTCGGCGGCGTGAACGCGGGCGGCGCGTGCCGGACGCTGTAGGTCATCGGCGGGCTGAACGCCGACCCCTCGGGCTCCGCCACGGGCGTCTGCGGGACGCCGAGCCCCTTGGGTAGGGCGAACTCGGACGTGGTCTCCGACTCCGTCCCGACGACTCTGGGGACCGCGAGCCCCTCGGGAATCGCGAACTCGGATGTCGTGGAGGATTCGGCAGAATCCCCGACGACCACACCAGGGGCCGCGAAGGCACTCCTGGCCTCGTCCGACCGCGGCTTTCGGTCTTCCGCCTCCGTCACTGCGTAGCGCTCCCTGTACGACACGTTCGGCAAGCCTCAGTATGCGCACAGATGCGCGAAGGGGCCGCACGCGTGTGCGCGCGGCCCCTTCGCGACAGCGGGATCAGTGACCGCCCTGCTCCTTGAAGCGCTTGTAGGACCGCTCGATCTCGGCCTCGGCGTCCGTACGGCCCACCCAGTTGGCGCCCTCGACAGACTTGCCGGGCTCCAGGTCCTTGTAGACCTCGAAGAAGTGCTGGATCTCCAGACGGTCGAACTCCGACACGTGGTGGATGTCACGCAGGTGCTCCACGCGCGGGTCGTGCGCCGGCACGCACAGCAGCTTGTCGTCGCCACCGGCCTCGTCCGTCATCCGGAACATGCCGATCGCGCGGCACTGGATGAGGCAGCCGGGGAAGGTCGGCTCGTCAAGGATGACCAGCGCGTCCAGCGGGTCGCCGTCCTCGCCGAGGGTGTTCTCGACGAAGCCGTAGTCGGCCGGGTAGCTGGTCGACGTGAAGAGGCGACGGTCCAGGCGGATCCGACCGGTCTCGTGGTCCACCTCGTACTTGTTCCGCGAACCCTTCGGAATCTCGATCGTGACGTCGAACTCCACCGGTGGCTCCTCCATGATCAGCACATAGTTCTGGTGGTTAAGTGTCCCTCACGCAGGTGTGTGATCGCGAAAGGGGCTGGTGGTCGTGCCAGAGCTGAGGCCTTGGCGAACCGCGAGACCGCATGTGACGCGGGTCGCGAACGCCGTACGACCGCGTCTGGCACGGGCCGCGGACGCCGTGGGCCCACGTCTCGCACGCGCTGCGACGGCCGCGAGACCACGGGTCGCGCGGCTCGCAAGCGCCACGAAACCGCAGGTAACGCGGATCACGAGGGCGAAGACCTGGCAGTACACCGCGGGCGCCACCACCGCCGGCCTGGCGCTGGCCGCCGGAGTGGTGACCGCCGCAGGCCCTTGGGACTCCACCGGTCAGCGTACGGCCGAGCGGGACCGGGCCGCTGCCCAGGAGCGCGCGGGTGGCGCAGATCACGATGGTTCTTCCGGTACGTCCTCCGGTACGGCGCACAGGGCGCCCCGCCCCGCGCCCAGCGCCGCCTCCGTCCTCGCCGGCCTCGGCGGTGGCGCCGGCAGCCTGAAGTCGGCCCCGACCGGACAGGCCCTCGCCGGCGTCCTCGACCCACTGCTGAAGGACGCGGCGCTCGGCACCCGCGTCACGGCGGCGGTCGTGGACGTCGCCACCGGCAGGCGGCTGTACGGCGTCGGGGCCGACGAGGCGCTCACGCCCGCCTCCACCACGAAGATCGCCACCGCGGCGGCCGCCCTGACCGCCATGGGCGCCGACCACCGCCTCACCACCCGCGCCGCCCTCGAGCCCGACACCAGGGAACTCGTCCTCGTAGGCGGCGGCGACCCCACTCTCACGGCTCACGAGGACGCCGAGGGCTGGGCGAGCCTGCGCACCCTCGCCGACGAGACGGCCGCCGCCCTGCAGAAGCGCGACATGCGCGAGGTGACGCTCTCGTACGACACCACCCTGTACGCCGGTTCCGAACTTCACCCCATCGGAGTCAACGACAACCTCGCTCCCGTCTCCGCCCTGATGGTCGACGAGGCCCGCACGGACGACTCCGCCAGTGGCCCCGCGCCCCGGGTGACGGACCCGGCGGCGGACGCGGCCCGCGAGTTCGCCGCTCTCCTGAAGGACCGCGGCATCAAGACGACGTCCCCCGGCCCCTCCAAGGCGACCGGCCGCGCCCAGTCCCTCGCCACGGTCTCCTCGCCCCCGCTGTCCGCCCTCGTCGAACGCATGCTCACCAACAGCGACAACGACATCGCCGAGGCCCTCGCCCGCCAGACGGCCGTCGCCACCGGCGAACGCGCCGACTTCGACGGCGCGGGCCGGGCGATCGCCGCCCAGCTGGACAGCCTCGAAGTGCCCCTGTCGGGCACCGACTTCCAGGACGGCAGCGGCCTCGACCGGGCCGACCGACTCACCGCCGACCTGCTCACGGCACTGCTGGCCAAGGCGGGCGACCCGGCCCACCCCGAACTCCGCCCGATCCTCACCGGCCTCCCGGTGGCCGGCTTCACCGGCACCCTGACCAGCCGCTACACGGAGGGCGCGGCAGGCATCGTACGAGCGAAGACGGGGACGCTGACGGGCGTGAACACCCTGGCGGGAACGGTGGTCGACCAGGACGGCAGTCTGCTGGCCTTCGCGTTCCTGACGTCGAACACGACGGATCCGTGGGCAGCGCAGTCGGCACTGGACAAGACGGCAACGGCCCTGGCGGCCTGTGGCTGCCGTTGAACTGGCTGTGGGGCCTGGCTGTGGGACCTGGCTGTGGTCACAGCCGACAACGCCGGGTGTCGGCCCCGCAGACGTAACCCCCGCCAACCCCACGACCTGCCCCCAGGGGCAGCGCTCACGTACGGTTGACGCATGACGAGCATCGGTGGTGCTGCATCTTCCGGGATGGTCGACTGGAATCTCGCGGTGGCGACCGCGACCCGGCTCGTACGGCCGGGCCCCGACGTGAGCCGCGACGAGGCCCGGGCCGTCGTCGCGGAGTTGCGCCGGCACGCCAAGGCCTCGGAGGGACATGTCCGGGGCTTCACTCGTATGGGCACGGAGATCGTCCACGACACCCCGGTCCTCGTGGTCGACCGCCCCGGCTGGGTCCGCGCGAACGTCGCCGGGTTCCGGGAGATCCTCAAGCCGCTGCTCGACAAGATGCAGGAGCGGCGGAGCAACACCCCCGGCGGCGCGGTCCTCGGCGCGGTCGGCGGCAAGGTGACCGGTGTCGAACTGGGGATGCTGCTGTCCTTCCTGGCCTCCCGCGTCCTCGGCCAGTACGAGACCTTCGCCCCGCCCACCCGCGACCTCCCGGCGGGGGAGAACGGCGGCGGGCGGCTTCTGCTCGTCGCCCCCAACATCGTGCACGTCGAGCGCGAACTCGACGTGCACCCCCACGACTTCCGCCTGTGGGTGTGCCTGCACGAGGAGACGCACCGCACGCAGTTCACGGCGGTGCCCTGGCTGCGGGACCACCTGGAGGGCGAAATCCAGTCGTTCCTGGCAGAGACCGAGGTCGATCCCATGACCGTCCTGGAACGCATCCGGGAAGCCGCCCAGTCCCTCGCCGGGGGCCGCCCCGAGGGCGAGGAGGACGACGGCGGACGGTCCCTCGTGGAGATCGTGCAGACGCCCGCCCAGCGGGAGATCCTCGGCCGCCTCACCGCCGTGATGTCCCTCCTGGAGGGCCACGCCGACTTCGTGATGGACGGGGTGGGGCCGGACGTCGTGGCGACCGTCGCGGAGATCCGCGAGAAGTTCCAGCAGCGTCGCGCCAAGGGCGCCTCCCGACTGGACATGGCCCTGCGCAAACTGCTGGGTCTGGACGCCAAACTCAGGCAGTACCGCGACGGCGAACGCTTCGTACGGGCCGTCGTCGACCAGGTCGGCATGGACGGCTTCAACCGCGTGTGGACCTCCCCGAACACCCTCCCCACCAAGGCGGAGATCGCCAAACCGGCGGACTGGATCGCGCGGGTGCATCGCAAGGCCGAGTCGTGAACGGGGGTGCGGAGGTTGTGAAACGAATCCGGCCGACGGCAGGCGAACGCCCCTTCAATCACCCGTCCGAGGGACCGTGAGGCATGGGTAGGCGTGCAATGCTCGGGGAACGGCCCGGTTCTGTCACCATCTACACACTCTGAGTGACCGAGCTCGGGCTCACCCCCCGACAACTTCATGAAGGGAACCGGACATGGGTCCCCATCCTGCGGTCGCGGCGATACGCCTGGCGGTCCGCCGCGTCCTCCACGACATCCTCACCGAGCAGAACTCCCAGCCCACCCCGCCGTCCCCCGGGCAGACCCCGCACGAGCGCCCGTCGTCGCCGCTCGTGCTCGTGGCGTGCTCCGGCGGCGCCGACTCCATGGCCCTGGCCTCCGCACTCGCCTTCGAGGCCCCCAAGCTGGGCATCCGCGCCGGCGGTGTCACCGTCGACCACGGCCTGCAGCCCGGCTCCGACCTGCGCGCCGAGGAAGTCGTCCTGCGCCTGCGCGAACTCGGCCTCGACCCGGTCGAGTCCACCGCCGTGACCGTCGGCCGTGAAGGCGGGCCCGAGGCCGCCGCCCGCGACGCCCGGTACACCGCCCTCGACGCCGCGGCCGTCCGGCACGGCGCCATCGCCGTCCTGCTCGGCCACACCCGCGACGACCAGGCCGAAACCGTGCTGCTCGGCCTCGCCCGCGGCTCCGGCATCCGCTCCCTGTCCGGCATGGCCGCGGTCTCGGGGGCCGACGGCCGTTACCGGCGCCCCTTCCTAGGAGTCGACCGGCAGACCGCCCGCAAGGCCTGCATGGTCCAGTCCCTGCCCGTCTGGGACGACCCTCACAACGCCGACCCCGCGTACACGAGGTCGCGCCTGCGCCACGAGGGCCTGCCCGCCCTGGAGAAGGCGCTCGGCAAGGGTGTCGTAGAAGCCCTCGCCCGTACGGCCCAGCTTTCCCGCGACGACGCCGACGCCCTCGACGCCTGGGCCCGCCAGGCCGAGACCTCCGTACGCGACGCCGCCGGCCTCCTGGAGTGCGCCAAGCTCTACGCCCTGCCGCCCGCCGTACGCCGCCGCATCCTGCGCCGCGCCGCCATCGAGGCCGGCGCCCCCGCGGGCTCCCTCTTCGCCCGTCACATCGAGGAAGTCGACCGGCTGATCACCGGCTGGCGCGGTCAGGGGGCCATCAATCTCCCGGGCAAAGTCGTCGCCCAGCGGCAGGGTGGCAGACTGGTGATTCGGCAAGGCTGAATCGACACCCCCTTTCCGGGAGAGTTTCCGGGGGAGACCGGACCCCCCTTCGGGGAGGGCCGGAGCGCTCTTTCGGGGGAGCGGCGGGCCTGCCGAGGCCGTAAGTGCAGGGCCGAAAGTGCGGGACGACCGAAAGTGATGCGGGTGGACGCGAAAGACATGGGTGCCGACCTCAAGCAGGTGCTCATCACCAAGGAAGAGATCGACGCGAAGCTGGCCGAGCTGGCCGCGAAGATCGACGCGGAGTACGCGGGCAAGGACCTGCTGATCGTCGGCGTCCTCAAGGGCGCGGTGATGGTCATGGCGGACCTGGCCCGGGCGCTGTCCACCCCCGTCACCATGGACTGGATGGCCGTGTCCTCCTACGGCGCGGGCACCCAGTCCTCCGGCGTCGTGCGGATCCTCAAGGACCTCGACACCGACATCAAGGGCAAGCACGTCCTGATCGTCGAGGACATCATCGACTCCGGCCTGACCCTGTCCTGGCTGATCTCCAACCTCGGCTCCCGCGAGCCCGCCTCCCTGAAGGTGTGCACCCTGCTGCGCAAGCCCGAGGCCGCCAAGGTCGCCATCGACGTCGAGTGGGTCGGCTTCGACATCCCCAACGAGTTCGTCGTCGGTTACGGCCTCGACTACTCCGAGAAGTACCGCAACCTCCCGTTCGTCGGTACGCTCGCGCCCCACGTCTACGGCGGCTGACCCAAAAAGGGCCCAGGCGCTGTACGAAGATCGGGAACCCTTGCGGGTCCCGCGCCGTTGAAGCGTGCAGACGGGTTTGCCAGCCGTCCCGTGCGACTTGGCGCGCCAAAGCTGGGGTACCGTCAGAAGAACTGTCTTATCAAACTCACTATGGCAGGAGGGACGGGGCGGCACCGCTCCGTATGGATGGACGTGAAGCGATACTTCCGTGGGCCGGTCATGTGGATCGTGCTGGCCGTCCTTGCCGTGGTCGTGTTGATGCAGGTCGTCGGCTCGTCCGGCGGCTACAAGACGGTGGACACCGGCCAGGTCGTCCAGGCGATCAATGACAACAGGGTCGAATCGGCCAAGCTGACCACCGGCGACGAGAACACCATCAAGGTGCAGCTCAAGGACGGCCAAAAGGTCGAGGGCAGCTCGAAGATCCAGGCGAGCTACATCGGCGACCAAGGCGTGACCATCGCCAACACGCTGCAGGCCAAGTACCAGGACAAGCAGATCACCGACGGCTACACGGTTACGCCGACGAAGCAGAACGCCTTCGTCGGGATCCTGCTGTCCCTGCTCCCCTTCGTCCTCATCGTGGTCGTCTTCCTGTTCCTGATGAACCAGATGCAGGGCGGCGGCTCCCGGGTCATGAACTTCGGGAAGTCCAAGGCGAAGCTCATCACCAAGGACACCCCGAAGACGACGTTCTCGGACGTCGCAGGCTCGGACGAGGCCGTCGAGGAGCTGCACGAGATCAAGGAGTTCCTCCAGGAACCGGCGAAGTTCCAGGCCGTCGGGGCGAAGATCCCCAAGGGCGTACTCCTGTACGGCCCTCCCGGCACCGGCAAGACCCTGCTGGCGCGTGCCGTCGCGGGCGAGGCCGGCGTCCCCTTCTACTCGATCTCCGGTTCCGACTTCGTCGAGATGTTCGTCGGTGTCGGTGCCTCCCGAGTCCGTGACCTGTTCGAGCAGGCCAAGGCGAACGCCCCGGCGATCGTCTTCGTCGACGAGATCGACGCGGTCGGCCGCCATCGCGGCGCCGGCCTCGGCGGCGGTCACGACGAGCGCGAGCAGACCCTGAACCAGCTCCTCGTCGAGATGGACGGTTTCGACGTCAAGGGCGGTGTGATTCTCATCGCCGCGACGAACCGCCCGGACATCCTCGACCCGGCGCTGCTGCGTCCCGGCCGCTTCGACCGCCAGATCGCGGTCGACCGCCCGGACATGCAGGGCCGCCTGGAGATCCTCAAGGTTCACCAGAAGGGCAAGCCGGTCGCCCCGGACGTCGACCTGTCGGCGGTCGCCCGCCGTACGCCGGGCTTCACCGGCGCGGACTTGAGCAACGTCCTCAACGAGGCCGCGCTGCTCACCGCCCGCTCGGACAAGAAGCTCATCGACAACCACATGCTCGACGAGGCCATCGACCGCGTCGTGGCGGGCCCGCAGAAGCGGACCCGGATCATGTCGGACAAGGAGAAGAAGATCACCGCGTATCACGAGGGCGGTCACGCCCTGGTCGCGGCGGCCTCACCGAACTCCGATCCGGTCCACAAGATCACGATCCTGTCGAGAGGCCGGGCCCTCGGCTACACGATGGTCCTGCCGGACGAGGACAAGTACTCGACCACGCGCAACGAGATGCTCGACCAGCTCGCGTACATGCTGGGCGGCCGCGCGGCCGAGGAGCTCGTCTTCCATGACCCGACCACGGGCGCGGCGAACGACATCGAGAAGGCCACGACCACGGCCCGCGCGATGGTCACGCAGTACGGCATGACCGAGCGCCTGGGTGCCATCAAGTTCGGTGGCGACAACACCGAGCCGTTCCTCGGACGTGAGATGGCTCACCAGCGCGACTACTCGGAAGAGGTCGCCGCGCTGGTCGACGAAGAGGTCAAGAAGCTCATCGAGAACGCGCACAACGAGGCCTGGGAGATCCTGGTCGAGAACCGCGACGTCCTCGACAACCTGGTGCTTCAGCTGCTGGAGAAGGAGACGCTGGGCAAGGAGGAGATCGCCGAGATCTTCGCTCCCATCGTCAAGCGCCCGCCGCGACCTGCCTGGACCGGCTCGTCCCGTCGTACGCCGTCCACCCGTCCGCCGGTGCTCTCCCCCAAGGAGCTCGCACTGACGAACGGCGCCAACGGCGCCACGCCGGCGATCACCACCGCGAAGGCCACCGCGGCGGAGCCCGCCCCGGCGACGGAACCGGCCCCCGAGGAGCGCCCGGAGAGCTGATCTCCTGGCCTCGGAGGCCTCACCCCAGGCCCGGAATGGATGCCGCGCCCCCTGGATTAGCCTGGGGGGCGCGGCGCTTTCGTGTGCGCAGGCAACACACCAAGGAACAGAGGCACCAGATGACCGACCCCGTGACGCTGGACGGCGAGGGCTCCATCGGCGAATTCGACGAGAAGCGTGCCGAGAACGCCATCCGCGAACTGCTGATCGCGGTCGGCGAGGACCCGGACCGCGAGGGGCTCCGGGAGACGCCGGCACGGGTGGCGCGGGCGTACAAGGAGATATTCGCGGGGCTGTGGCAGCAGCCCGAGGACGTGCTGACGACGACGTTCGACCTCGGGCACGACGAGATGGTCCTCGTGAGGGACATCGAGGTGTACAGCACCTGTGAGCATCATCTGGTGCCGTTCCGGGGTGTCGCGCACGTCGGCTACATCCCGTCCACCAGCGGCAAGATCACCGGCCTGTCGAAGCTGGCCCGGCTCGTGGACGTCTACGCCCGGCGGCCGCAGGTGCAGGAACGACTTACCACGCAGATCGCGGACTCCCTGATGGACATCCTGGAGCCGCGCGGCGTGATCGTCGTCGTGGAGTGCGAGCACATGTGCATGTCGATGCGCGGCATCCGCAAGCCCGGCGCGAAGACCATAACGTCGGCGGTGCGCGGGCAGCTGCGGGACGCGGCGACGCGCAACGAGGCGATGAGCCTGATCATGGCCCGCTGACGCCGGCCGTCCGGCGCGAGATACGGCCTTACGCCGCCGGAGCCGCCCCCGCGCCGTTGTGTTCGTCGTCCTCCGGGAGCTTGCACACCCGCTCCAGGAAGATGGCCGCCGCTATGACGGCGATGCCGGCCAGGACCGAGAAGCCGGCGTAGATGGCCTGGTCGCGGCGGGCAGGGATGTCGAGGGACTCCAGGAGGAAGACGCCGGTGCCGCCGTACATGCCGGAGACCAGGGCGGCGACCAGGGCGCTGGCCTGGCCGAAGACGACCGCCCGGGCCGCCATCAGGGGGTCGACGCCCTTGGCCTCGGGGCGACGCTCGCGCTGGGCCTTGAGGCGGGCGCGGATCGACAGCGCCGTGGCCAGCAGGACCACCGCGATCAGGGCGAGGACGATGGGGGCGGCCAGGGGGACGCTGGGCAGGGTCCCGACCGAGTTCCACAGGCGGGCGCCCGCCCAGGACAGGATGCCGGCGACGATGAAGACGCCGGCCAGCACCCTGATGCGCAGCTCTCTCACGGTGTCCCTTCAGCTCCCCCGAGGATCCACGAAGTGTGGTCGTCTTGACCTTAACGGCTACTCGGGCAGCCGGAGTTCCAGGTCCTTGCGGGGCGCGATGCCGTCGCGGGTGACGGTGCCGAGGAGATCGGCGACCGCGCCGCGTCCGGGCAACTGCGCCTCGGGTTCCAGGTCGTGCCAGGGCACGAGGACGAAGGCGCGCTCGTGGGCGCGCGGGTGGGGGAGGGTGAGCTGCGGGTCGTCGGTGACGACGTCGGCGTACGCGACGATGTCGACGTCGAGGGTGCGCGCGCCCCAGCGCTCGTCCCGTACCCGGTGGAAGGCCTCCTCCACCGCGTGCGCCCGCTCCAGGAGCGAGGACGGGGGGAGGGTGGTCTTCAGCAGTACGACCGCGTTGAAGTACGACGGCTGGCTGCCGGGCTCGACGCCCCACGGCTCCGTCTCGTACACCGGGGAGACCGCCTTGATGCGGAGGCCCGGCGTGTCCTCCAGGGCGTCGATGGCTCCCTGCAGGGTCTCCAGGCGGTTGCCGAGGTTGGAACCGAGGGAGATCACGGCCCACTGCGGGTTGTGGAGCGTGGTGTCGGCGGCGTCGACCTTCTCGACGACGGAGGCGGGTACCGGCTGTACGGTCGGGTCGCTCTGACCCTCGGTGAAGAACGCGGTCATACTCGGCTCCGGGTGATGGTGACGGTCACGTCGTCGAAGGGCACCGTGATCGGCGCGTCGGGTTTGTGGACGCGGACCTCGACCTCCTGGACCCCTTCGTGCTTCAGACAGGCCTGGGCGATGCGCTCGGCGAGCGTCTCGATGAGGTTGACGGGCTCGCCCTCGACGACGGCCACGACCTCCTCCGCCACGATGCCGTAGTGCACGGTCTTCGCCAGGTCGTCGTCGGCGGCGGCCGGCCGGGTGTCCAGGCCCAGGACGAGGTCCACGATGAAGGTCTGGCCCTCCTCGCGCTCCTTGGGGAACACGCCGTGGTGCCCGCGGGCCTTCAGGCCGCGCAGCGCGACACGATCCACGCGAATCACTCCTGCAATCGTCGGTGACGGCCGGTTCGTACCGTGTGCGGGCGGCACACCGGCCTCGAACGAATCTACCTGCGGGCACTGACAGGGCCGGGCCACGGGGGCACGGGCCCGAGCCGGGGCCAGGAGGTTTCACCTTGCGTTTCCCCTGGGGAACCCGGCGGCTCACGGGCTGGTAGCCGCCCATACCCACGGGTTCGTGATTCCAACCACTTCTTGGTCCCTGCGGGCGGGTGGCCCATGGGGTCGCCTACCCACTCAGGCCGGGGACTCGTCGCCTTCCTCCTCGTCGTTTTCGGCCAGAACCGGGGAGGCGTGGTGGGACCAGAGCTTCCAGCCGGACGGTGTGCGCCGGAACACGTTCGTGGCGACCACCAGCTGGCCGACGAGCGGGCCGAGTTCCTCGCTGCCCTCGGGGGCGGGGCCGCCGCTGAGGATGTTCTCCGTGCAGGTCACCACAGCGGTGTCGCCGGTGACGGAGACGTGCACGTCGGTGAGGAAGAACTGGATGTAGTCGGTGTTCGCCATGATCAGGGCGTACGACCTGAGGACCTCGCCACGACCGGTCAGCACGGGCCAGCCGGGGTGCACGCAGGAGACCACTCCGACGTCGGCCGGGTCGTGGTACGTCTCGTCGACGCCCAGGTCGGAGGGGGTGAGCCAGAGCGAGGACACCTCCTCGAAGTCGCCCCGCTCCATCGCCTCGTAGAAGGCGGTGTTGGCGGCCTCGACCTGCTCGACGTCGGTATGGGGGGCGCTCACCGGGCTCCTTCTGCGCCGTTGCCTGCGACCCGCGCCTCTTCCACGGCGTGTGCGACCCGCACCGCGTCCGCCGTAGCGCGAACCTCGTGCACGCGCACCGCCCATGCGCCGGCGTGCGCCGCGAGCGCGGAGACGGCGGCCGTGGCGGCGTCTCGCTCGCGGGCGGGCGGCGGCGCGCCCTCGGGGCCCGCCAGCACGCGGCCGAGGAACCGCTTGCGGGAGGCCGCGACGAGCAGCGGGTGGCCGAGGCCGAGCAGGCGGTCGAGGTGGGCGAGGAGGAAGAGGTCGTGTTCGGCGTCCTTGGAGAAGCCGAGGCCGGGGTCGACAACGACACGGTCGGGGGTGATGCCGCCGTCCAGAACGGCCTGCACGCGCGCGTGCAGCTCATCGACGACTTCGGTGACGACGTCGTCGTACACGCCCTTGACGTTGCCGCCCTGCAGGAAGCCGCGCCAGTGCATGACGACGAAGGGGGCGTCGGCGGCCGCCACGACGGGGATCATCGCGGGGTCGGCGAGGCCGCCGCTGACGTCGTTGACGAGGGCGGCCCCGGCCGCGAGGGCCCGCTCGGCGACGCAGGCGCGCATCGTGTCGACGGAGACGGTGACGCCCTCGGAGGTCAGGCCGCGGACGACGGGTATGACGCGCTTGAGCTCCTCGGCCTCGTCGACCCGGGTGGCGCCGGGGCGGGTGGACTCGCCGCCGACGTCGACCAGATCGGCGCCCTCGGTGACCAGGTCGAGGCCGTGCTTGACGGCGGCCGTGGTGTCGAAGAAGCGGCCGCCGTCGGAGAAGGAATCGGGGGTGACGTTCACGACTCCCATGACCGCGCAGCGGTCCCACTCCGGAAGGCCCGCGACGCGTCCGCGTCCGCTCTGCTTGCTCATACGTTCAGCCTAGGCCCCGGGTGGGACGGCAGGACGCCGCGGCCCGAGCGGAAGCCCCCGGGACTGGAGGAGGGGGTGGGGCTTCCGCTCGGGCCAGTCAGGGTCACGCCGCGCGGACGTTGCGTTCCGCCGTTGCGTGGGCACACGCGCGTGCCGGGGTCGTGCGGGGGCGCAGGAAGCGCGGCAGCGGCAGGGCCAGGTTGACGAAGCCTTCCGCCTGCATGGCGGCGAAGCCGATGCGCGGCAGGTCGCCGGAGGCGCGGTAGACGACGAAGCGGGGCTCCCAGCGGGGCCGGAACTTCGCGTTGAACTTGTACAGGGACTCGATCTGGAACCAGCGGGAGAGGAAGACCAGCAGTCCGCGCCAGGCGCGCAACACCGGGCCGGCGCCGATCTTCTCGCCGCGTGCCAGGGCCGAGCGGAACATCGCGAAGTTGAGCGAGACGCGCGTGATGCCGAGGCGGGGGGCCGCCTGGAGGGCCGCCACGATGAGCAGTTCGTTCATGCCGGGGTCGGCCGAGCGGTCGCGGCGCATCAGGTCCAGGGAGGCGCCGTCGGTGCCCCACGGCACGAAGTGCAGGACCGCCTTGAGGTCGCCGTACGGACCCGGCTGGTCTTCCTGTTTGTGGGCGGTGGCGATGAGGCAGTCGCCGTCGGCGGGGTCGCCGATGCGGCCCAGGGCCATGGAGAAGCCACGCTCGGTGTCGGTGCCGCGCCAGTCCTCGGCGGCGCGGCGGATGCGGTCCAGTTCGGCCTCGCCGAGGTCACGGACACGTCGTACCCGGGTTTCGTAACCGGCGCGCTCGATGCGCTTGACCATCTGGCGCACATTGCGCATCGCGCGGCCGGCGAGCGAGAAATCCGCGACGTCCACCACCGCCTCGTCGCCCAGTTCGAGGGCGTCCAGGCCGGTCTCGCGGGTCCACACCTCGCCGCCGGTCTCGGAGCAGCCCATGACGGCGGGGGTCCAGGAGTGTGCCTTGGCCTCGTCCATGAAGCGCTCGATGGCGCCGGGCCAGGCCTCGACGTCGCCGATGGGGTCGCCGCTGGCGAGCATCACCCCGGAGACGACGCGGTAGGTCACCGCCGCCTTTCCGCTGGGGGAGAAGACGACGGCCTTGTCGCGGCGCAGTGCGAAGTGGCCGAGGGAGTCGCGGCCGCCGTGCTTGTCCAGGAGGGCGCGCAGACGGGCCTCGTCCTCCTCGGTGAGGCGTGCGGCGGGGTGTTCGGGGCGGAAGGCCAGGTAGATCGTGGTGATCGCGGTGAGCAGACCGAGGGCACCGAGGGAGAAGGCGACCGTCCAGGACGTGTTGCCGTGGTAGTCGACCGGGCCCTCGAAGCCGAACAGTCCGTACAGGACGTGCGCGATGCGATCGGCCAGGCTCGGGTCGCCGACCATGCGGTTCGGGTGGACGCTGACGATGACCAGCCCGAGGGTGAGCGAACCGGCGCCCATGAGGACGAAGTTGGCGAGCGCGCGCCACCGGCTGCGGGGGTCGGGCAGTGCCCTGAACTGGTCGCGGTGGTGCAACAGGGGCGCGAGGAGCGCGAGCGAGATGAGCACGCCCACCAGGGAGTGCCGGTAGGTGAACTGCGCCACCGCTCCGGCCGGGAGGAGCACCACGGCGGCGCGCCAGGCCCGGCGCTTGGCCCGCTTCAGCCCGTGGGCGAGCAGCAGCAACAGCACGCCGGCGCTGAGCGAGAGCGCGGCCGCGAACGGGCCGAGCGCGCCGGGCAGCACCTCGGCAATGGCGTGCATACGGCTGTGCCTGAAGCGTGGGAAGACGCCCGCGGCGATGTCCAGCAGGCCCACGAGGGCACAGGCTCTGCCGACGAGGACGGGGACGGCCTCGGGGCGCGGGCCACGGAGTACGCGCCGCACCCAGTGTGATCGGGCCGGAACCCCGCCCGACATTTCCTCATCTGTCCTGACAGACATCGCATCCCGTAGTTCTGCGAGAGACCTTGGATCCGGGCCCGATTCGGGCATCCGGCGACATTGCGCCCTCTAGGACGGTGTCTCGGGGGGAGAGGTTCACTCTCCTCGGCCAAGCCGTTTCAAAGACTAAGGAAAGCCCGGGGCAAGCCCTTGCGAAGGCAGTGAGGAGCCGGGCGGAAAGCGCAGGCAGGTAACCATCCATGGGTCTCACGAGCAACAAGACGCTGGTGCTGGCGGTCCTGTCCGCCGTGCTGCTGTTCGTCGGCACGGTGTGGCTGTGGCCACGGCTGGCCCGGCGGACCTGGCGGGCCGTCGGCGGACGCGTCGGCCTGCTCCTCGCCACCCAGCTGGCGCTTTTCGGGGCGGTGGGCCTGGCCGCCAACCAGGCCTTCGGCTTCTACGCCTCCTGGGCGGACCTGTTCGGGCAGGAGGACGACCAGGGCGTGGTCGTCGACCACACTCCGGACGGCGGCCCGCTTCGGGTGGTCGGCACGCGGCCGGTACCGGGAGTGGGTGGGGTACGGCCGCAGGCCGGCGGGCAGATCCAGGAGGTCGCCATGGTGGGCCGTACGACGCGCATCGCCACGCCCGCGTACGTGTACCTGCCGCCGGAGTACTTCCAGCCGGAGTACCGCACGCGCGCGTTTCCGGCGGCCGTCGTCCTCACCGGTTATCCGGGCACGGCGAAGGCGCTGGTGGAGAAACTCGAATACCCGCGTACGGCACTGCGGCTCGCCAAGGACGGCCGGATGCGGCCGATGATCCTGGTGATGCTGCGGCCGACGGTGGCGCCGCCCCGGGACACCGAGTGCGTGGACATCCCGGGCGGCCCGCAGACGGAGTCGTTCTTCGCCAAGGACCTGCCCGATGCCGTGGGCGCGCACTACAGAGTGGCCAAGAAGCCGGGCAGTTGGGGCGTCATCGGCAATTCCACGGGCGGCTACTGCGCATTGAAGCTCGCCATGCACCACCCGGACGTGTTCGCCGCCGGGGCAGGCCTGTCGCCGTACTACAAGGCGCCGATCGACGCCACCACGGGCGACCTCTTCCAGGGTGACAAGGGTCTGCGCGACCGCGCGAACCTGTGGTGGTACCTCAAGCACACGCCGGCGCCCGACACTTCGCTGCTCGTTTCCAGCAGCAAGGTCGGCGAATCCAACTACAAGGACACGCTGAAGTTCATAGAGGGGGTGAGGGACACGAAGCTGACGCGCATCTCGTCGATCATCCTGGATAGCGGCGGGCACAACTTCAACACCTGGCGGCGGGAGATTCCGGCGACGCTGCAGTGGGTCAGTGGGCGGCTGAGCGGTTGAGCGGCAGCTGAAATGATCTTGTTCTTTGCCGGTTCGGTCGAATTCGGCGACCGAACCGATTCCTGATGACGTGTGAAAGCCGTGGGATGGCCGTGTTTTTACGGGGCGGGGCACCATGAATCGCCTACGCGCGGTAAGTTTCTGGCCATGCCACGTGGACGTCACCGCCATTCCCCGCCCTTGCACAGGCTGCTGCCCCCGTCGGCGATCGCAGGCGTCTCGGTCGTCTGTGCCCTAGGCCCCTGGGTGTTCACGGAGCAGACGGTGCTCCGTGGGCTGGCCGCGGCCGCCGCGGCGACGGCGGTCGTCGGCGCGGTCGTCATGCGCCGCTGGGACACGCAGGCCGGCAAACAGGTCGCCGACCTCACGCGCGCGCGGGCGAGCGACGAGTGGCGGTTCGAGGAGCGGGTCGCCGAACTGGAGACCGACCTCGAGGAGTCGCGCGAGCTGCGCGTCAAGCTGGAGCAGCGGCTGCGGGCGAAGCGCACGGAGCTGGCGGGCCTGCGCAACGAACACGCCGCGCTGCTGCGGCGGTACGCCACGGCGGAGACCGAGCGGGCGAGCGCCCTGGAGGGCCGTCGGCTGCTGGAGATAGAGGCGTCGGGCCCGGCGGCGCGCGAGCTGCTGCCGGCGCCGGCCGCGTCCGCGGAGGGTGACGCCGCTGTGGAAGCCGCGGAGACTGCGGAGGAAGCCTCGGAAGCCGCGGCGGACGAACCGGCGGCTCCCGCGATCTTCTCGCCGGAGGGTTCGAAGCTGTTCCTGCGGGCGAAGGCGGCGCTGAAGAAGTTCGACGAGGAGAGCGAGAGTTCGCCCAGGGGCGACGGCTCCCCGGAGGACGACGGCTCGCCGAAGGGCGGCGGATCCCCCAAGGGCGACGAGGCCATGCCCGCGGACGGCGCCACGAAGGGGGAGCCGGTGAAGGCCGGTTCCGCCGCGGCCGAGGCCGCGTCCGCGGGTACGGCGCCCACGCAGGAGGACGAGGCCGAGGGGCAGCCCGTGGCGGTCGACGGGCATGAGCGCGCGGCGGCCGCCACCACCACGGCCAAGGGCGCCCAGCCCGCACAGCAGCTCTCCGGACACTTCGTCGCGCCGACCGCGGTGGCCGTCGTACCGCCGACTCCCGTGCGGCGTCCGGCCGTCGAGGGCGGCTTCGACTTCTTCGGTGCGAAGCAGGGGGCCGCGCCGGCGGCGCTGGAGGCCGTACAGAACGAGGACCTCGCCGACGTCGTGGGGCAGGAGGCGCTCGCCCTCCACAAGGCCGAGTCCGAGGCGGAGTTCAAGCCCGCGGACGAGGAGTCGAAGGGCGTCGGCCAGGTGATCGACCTGACGGCTCACGACGAGACGGAGCAGATCGACGTACAAGGGCTGCGGAGCGCGGTCTCCTGAAGGCCGAGCGGCTAGGGCCCTTCTGATGGATCTCCGCGGCGTCGCGACTCCCGGCACGCACTCTCGCCGCACCGCGCGCACCGGACGCCGCTCCTTCTCCCACGGAGATCCATCAGAAGGGCCCTAGGCCATCCACCGGTCCGGCCGCGCATCCCTGCGCCCCGTCCGCGACCGTTCCGCCTGCCCCCGCAGCAGCTCCGCCGCCTCCTGGGCGTCCCGTAGCCGCGCTGTCACCGTCTTGTTGGCCCCGGTGTCCACATGCACGTCGGCGACCCGCCAGACGCGCTCCCAGGGCCCTTGCGCGAGCCGTACGCTCTGCACCTTCGCGTGCGGTACGAGGGCCAGGCTGCGCCGCAGCAGCCCGTGCCGCGCGGCGAACACCGCGTCGGTGACGGCGAGGCCGTAGCCGCGCCACCACACCGGCACGCACCACCGGGCCCGGCGCTGCGGCCGGGACAGCGCCGACAGGGGCGGCACGGTCACACCGGGCAGCACGCGCGCGACGACCGACTCGGCGACCTCCCGCGGAGCGACCGGCACCAGCACGGAGTTGGACGACCCGGCCACGTCCAGCTCCACCCGTACCCAGCCGCGCCGCCGCCACAGCAGCGGTTCCACGATCCGTACGGTCTGCACGCGGCCCGGCGGCACCGTCTCGTGCGTGCGGTCGAGCAGCCCGTGGTCGATCCGCAGCCCGTCCGGGGACTCGCCCACCGTCCAGTCGTACTCGCCGACGAACCGCCCCACACTGCTCGCGCCCGCCGCGCCCAGCAGCGGCAGCGCGGTCGCGAGGACCGTCCACACGCTGTCGGTGGCCAGCCACAGCACGGGCGGTACGACGAGTGCGGCGGCCAGCGTGCCCCAGGTCGCGCCGGTCAGCACCAGCGAGACGGCGAGGACGCCCGGCGGCACGCGCAGCAGCTCGCGGGACGGCGCCTCCCCGACCTCGTGCGCCGTCTCGGGCGCGAAACCGGCGGCGCGCGCCAGGAGTTCCGCGCGCAGGGCGCGCGCCTCGCCCTCGCCCAGGAAGGCGAGTTCGTCCTTCTTGTCGGTGCCTATGACGTCGAGTTTGAGTTTGGCCACGCCCGCGACCCGCGCGAGCAGCGGCTGGGTGACGTCGACGGCCTGGATCCGTTCCAGCCGGATGTGCGCGGTGCGCCGGAACAGCAGGCCGGTGCGTATGCGCAGTTCGCTCTCGGTCACCGCGAAGTGGGTGAACCACCAGGTCAGAAAGCCGTAGAGAGCGGCGGCCGGGACGAGTACGGCGAGGGCGATCAGCAGCGTGGTGGTGGTCAGCCGGGTCAGCTGGCGCTGCGCCTGGTCGGGGTCGTGCACGGCCCATCCGATGACCACGGCGATCGGCGCCCACGCCCGCCTGAGCGGCGTTATGGGATGCAACCGCCGCTCGGTCACGGGCGGCTTCTCGCGTACGGCGCCGTTGACGCCCGGCGTCGTCACAGGCCCGCCGATCGGGCCTCGCCGAGCTCGGTGAGCCGGTCGCGCAGCCGTTCCGCCTCGGCCGGGTCGAGGCCCGGGATGGTCGCGTCGGTGGCCGCGGCCGCCGTGTGCAGCTGCACGCTGGCCAGCCCGAAGTGCCGTTCGACGGGCCCGGAGGTCACCTCCACCAGCTGCATCCGCCCGTACGGCACGACGGTCTCCTCCTGCCACAGCACGCCCCGGCTGATCAGCAGGTCGTCGGCCCGTTCGGCGTACCGCCAGGAAGCCCAGTTGCGGCCGAGCATCACCCAGCCCCACGCCATCAGCGCCAGCGGCAGCACGACGAAGGCCGCCCAGGCGGGCCCGGCGAGCAGCGCGAGCAGCAGCCCCAGCCCCACGGCCAGCAGCCCCAGCCACACCACCAGCAACAACCGTCGCATCCGCAGCAACCCCGGCGGCAGCCCGATCCACACCGTTTCGGCCTCCACCGGCTCGGTCCCCACCTGCCCGCCGGCCGTCGGCTCTTCCCCCGCTGTCCCCGCGTTCTCCGGGCTCCCCGTCTCCATAGGGCCAGCGTACGTAGGAGAGACTGTGTCCATGACTCCTACGACGGAGACCATGGTCGGTATCGGCGGCGCCGCGGAGAGCACCGACATGGTGCTCAACATCGGCCCGCAGCACCCGTCCACGCACGGTGTGCTGCGCCTCAGGCTTCTCCTGGACGGCGAGCGCATCACGCACGCGGAGCCGGTGATCGGCTATATGCACCGGGGCGCGGAGAAGCTGTTCGAGGCGCGCGACTACCGCCAGATCATCATGCTCGCCAACCGGCACGACTGGCTGTCGGCGTTCTCCAACGAGCTGGGCGTGGTTCTCGGCGTGGAGCGCATGCTCGGCATGGAGGTCCCCCCGCGCGCGGTGTGGACCCGCACGCTGCTCGCGGAGCTCAACCGGGTGCTGAACCACCTGATGTTCCTGGGCTCGTACCCGCTGGAGCTGGGCGGGATCACGCCGATCTTCTACGCCTTCACGGAGCGCGAGGAACTGCAGCACGTCATGGAGGAGATCTCCGGCGGGCGCATGCACTACATGTTCAACCGTGTCGGCGGACTCAAGGAGGACCTGCCCGCCGGATGGACGTCACGCGCGCGTGCCTCCGTCGCGGCCCTGCGCTCCCGCATGGACCGGTTCGACGACCTGGTGCTCGGCAACGAGATCTTCCGGGGGCGCACGCGAGGCGTGGGCGTCCTCGCGCCGGAGACCGTGCACGCGTACGGCGTGAGCGGGCCGATCGCGCGCGCCTCGGGCGTCGACTTCGACCTGCGCCGCGACGAGCCCTATCTGGCGTACGGCGAGCTGCAGGACACCCTGAAGGTGGTGACCCGGCAGGAGGGTGACTGCCTCGCCCGCTTCGAGTGCCTCCTCGAGCAGACCCACAACTCCCTCGACCTCGCCGACGCCTGCCTCGACCGCATCGCGGAGCTGCCGCCCGGCCCGATCAACCAGCGGCTGCCGAAGGTCCTCAAGGCCCCTGAGGGCCACACGTACGCGTGGACCGAGAATCCGCTCGGCATCAACGGCTACTACCTGGTCAGCAAGGGCGAGAAGACGCCGTACCGGCTGAAGCTGCGCTCCGCCTCGTACAACAACATCCAGGCCCTGGTGGAACTGCTGCCGGGCACCCTGGTGGCGGACATGGTGGCGATCCTGGGGTCACTGTTCTTCGTGGTCGGGGACATCGACAAATAGGCCCGCGCCGGGTGGCTCCGCGAGGAGTGAGTCAGGAATTCCCACCGGCTGGAGCAGCCAACCGAAGTCGCCGAGCCCGCCCACCGCGGTGAGCTCGGCGGCCTCTCCGGCGCTCGCGAGGGCGCGCACATAGGCCGCGGGGTGGGTGGAGGCGAGCTCGAGTGGGGGGCGTGCGCCCGTGATGCCCAAGGCGCGCAAGGCCTCGCGTTGGGTCAGTACGCGCCCTCCGGGGAGCGTGCACGCGTCCAGTGCGACGTGCGCGGTGATGTCGCACGACCCGTCCGGCACGGGCGCCGTCTCACGCCCCTGGCGGAAGCCGGTGAGCGTCCCGAAGGGCGGGCGCGCGTCCGCGATGTGCGCGTAGTCGACGGCGACGGCCAGCCCCCGGTCGACCGTCGCGACCGCCGACGCCCACGCCTCGTCCCTGGGCAGGCCGATCTCGGCCCGCAAGCCCTCCTCCGTCGGCAGCGGCCACCAGCGCGTGAGCCACTCCGCCTCCGCACCGGAGACCGGCTCCCCGAGCCGCTCGCGCCCGTCCCGCCGGACGAGCACCAGCCGCGGTACGCCCGCGGAGTCCACCTCGGCGACCTCCACGGGCACGTTGTCCAGCCATTCGTTGGCGAACAGCAGCCCCGTGACGCCCTTCGGTGGTTCGGCGAGCCACTCGATCCGGTGATCGAGGGTTTC
The DNA here is from genome assembly GCF_040295365.1 of Streptomyces sp. NPDC002838. NCBI lineage: Bacteria > Bacillati > Actinomycetota > Actinomycetes > Kitasatosporales > Streptomycetaceae > Streptomyces > Streptomyces sp. NPDC002838. Next base: position 129,657 of record NZ_JBEOVF010000017.1, read on the forward strand.
CGGGCGGTCGGCGATCTCGACGGCGTACCCACGCGCGCGTGCGGCCACGTCGGCCGGCAGGGCGGCGAGCACCCCCGCGGCCAGCTCGCCGCGCCCGGCGGCCATGTCGACGAAGTCCAGCGCGGCGGGCCGCCCCAGCGCCTCGTCGACCCGGCACAGCAGCCGGGCCACGGCCCGGGCGAACAGCGGCGACGCGTGCACGGACGTACGGAAGTGCGCGGCCGGCCCCTCGGCCCCGCGATAGAAGCCGTCCGCCCCGTACAGCGCGGCCTCCGCCGCCGCCCGCCAGCCGCTCCACTCGCCCTTCGCATCCTCCGTCACGGGCTCAGGCTAAGCGCACAGAAGAACGCAGCCTCCACCTTGCGGAGTATGCGCGGGCGGTACGGATCGGCCCTCCGGTTGACCCCTGCACGCATCTCGCTTCCCTACGCTGGGTTACGTGCAGCGCCTCTACGACTTTCTCCGCAGGTACCCGACATGGGTCGACAGCTTCTGGGCCGTCTCCCTGTTCGGGATCTCGGTGATGTCCGAGGCGGTCCGTCAGGAGGCCCGGGGCACCGACTCCCCGGCGGCGATCGTCCCGGTCATTGTCCTGCTGTGCCTGGTGATCGCGCTGCGCCGGCGCATGCCGGAGAAGATGCTGCTGCTGGCCGCCGCGGTCGGCGTGGCGCAGCTCGTGCTGGACGTCCAGACGACGTCCGCCGACTTCGCCCTGCTGGTGATCGTCTACACCGTGGCCGCGACGGGCGCCCGCTGGGCCTCCCGGCTCGCGCTGGTCGGGGGACTGTGCGCGGCTCCCCTGGCGCAGCTGCGCTGGTCGAACGAGCAGACGAGCGTCGCGGGCAACATCGCGCTGATGGTCTTGCAGACGGTGCCGTTCGCCCTCGCCTGGGTGCTCGGCGACTCGATCCGCACCCGCCGCGCCTACTTCGCACAGCTGGAGGAGCGCGCCGCGCGCCTGGAGAAGGAGCGCGAGGCGCAGGCCAAGGTCGCGGTCGCCGCCGAACGCGCCCGGATCGCGCGCGAGCTGCACGACGTCGTCGCGCACAACGTGTCGGTGATGGTGGTGCAGGCCGACGGCGCCGCCTACGTCCTCGACGCGGCCCCCGACCAGGCGAAGAAGGCCCTGGAGACGATCTCCTCCACGGGCCGCCAGGCACTCGCCGAGATGCGCCGCCTGCTGGGCGTGCTGCGCACCGGCGAGCACCAGGAAGGCGGCGAGTACGTCCCGCAGCCCGACGTCGAGCAGATCGAGGACCTCGTCGAGCAGTGCCGCGGCTCCGGGCTGCCCGTCGACTTCAAGGTCGAGGGCACCCCGCGTCCCCTGCCCAGCGGCGTCGAGCTCACCGCGTACCGCATCGTGCAGGAGGCGCTGACCAACACCCGCAAGCACGGCGGGCCGAACGCGGGCGCGAGCGTGCGCCTGGTGTACTTCGACGACGGGCTCGGCCTGCTCGTCGAGGACGACGGCAAGGGTGCCCCGCACGAGCTGTACGAAGAGGGCGGCGCCGACGGCCGGGGCCACGGCCTGATCGGCATGCGTGAGCGGGTCGGCATGGTCGGCGGCACCCTGGACGCGGGCCCGCGCCCCGGCGGAGGATTCCGCATCAGTGCCCTGCTCCCGCTCAAACCAGCGCACTGACGCGCCTTCGCACGCCGAGTATTGACACCTGTAACGATTCTGCTGACGGACACGGAAGAGGCTCCGATGACGATCCGCGTGATGCTCGTCGACGACCAGGTGCTGCTGCGCACCGGGTTCCGGATGGTGCTCGCCGCCCAGCCGGACATGGAGGTCGTGGCGGAAGCGGGCGACGGCGTCGAGGCCCTCCAGGTGCTGCGCTCCACCGCCGTCGACGTCGTCCTGATGGACGTCCGCATGCCGAAGCTCGACGGCGTGGAGACCACCCGCCGCATCTGCTCGGAGCCCGACCCGCCGAAGGTGCTGATCCTGACCACCTTCGACCTCGACGAGTACGCCTTCTCCGGGCTGAAGGCGGGCGCCTCCGGCTTCATGCTCAAGGACGTGCCGCCCGGCGAGCTCCTGACCGCCATCCGCTCCGTGCACAGCGGCGACGCCGTCGTGGCGCCGTCGACCACCCGGCGCCTCCTGGACCGGTTCGCGCCGATGCTGCCCAGCGCCGGCAAGGAGCCCCGGCACACGGAGCTGGCGCGGCTCACCGACCGCGAGCGCGAGGTCATGATGCTGGTCGCCCAGGGGCTGTCCAACGGGGAGATCGCGGCCCGACTGGTGCTGTCCGAGGCGACCGTCAAGACCCACGTGGGCCGCATCCTGACCAAGCTGGGGCTGCGGGACCGGGTGCAGGTGGTCGTCCTGGCGTACGAGACGGGGCTGGTCCGGGCGGGCGGAAACGGCTGAGGGGCAGGAGCGCGACGGCTACCGGAGTATTCCTTCCAGGAAGTCGCTGCCCAGCCGGGCCACCACGGTCACGTCCAGCTGGTGCAGGACATACCGGCCGCGGCGGCGCGTGGTGATCAGGCCCGCCTTCTTCAGCACCCCCAGGTGCCGGGAGATCTCGGGGGCCGTCATGCCGTGCACCTGCGCCAGCTCGCTCGTGGTGTACGCGCTGCGGGCCAGATGGCGGCACATCCGCATCCGGACGGGGTGGGACAGCGCGGTCATGCGCAGGGCCAGCTGCTCGACCGAGGGCGGGGACGCGAGCTCGGGTGCGCCGACCGGGTAGTGCAGCGCCGGCTGCCAGCCGTACCGGTGCAGGACGCTCAGGTGCGGCCAGCCCAGGCTCGTCGGGACGAGGAGGAGGCCGCCGTCCGCCGTGGCGGAGTGCCCGCCGCCCAGCTTGTCGACCGTGATCCGCGCGGCGGCCTCGTCGAGCGTCACGGCCGGGGAGACCGCGGTCAGCGCCGCGGCCAGGCCCTTGCGCCGCAGCAGGTTTGTCTTGTGGCGGGCGTCCGCCGCGAGCTGGTGCCCCAGCCGGGACCAGGCCTCCGCGAAGAACGCCTCGTCGCAGTCCTCCACGAACTGCCGCAGCCAGGCCCGGATGCGCGGCGGGTCGGCCAGCAGCCGCTCGCTGAAGCGCACCTGCCTCGGCCCGCGGGACGCGGCCAGCTCCAGCGCCCGGCGGCGCATCTCGGCGTCGGAGAGCACGGCGGGTCCTCGTGAGCAGTACGGCAGCGCGCACGTGAACTCCAGCGCCGCGTCCACGAACTGTTCGTCCGTCAGCTTGTCCAGCAGATCCAGGTCCTCCGCGAGCGTGGCGCCCGGCAGCGTGCTGCGGCCCGGGATGCCGGCGAAGGGCATGAAGAGGTCCGAGAACGTCGTCCGCCACAGGAAGTCGGCCTCGCACATCCGGTCGGCCAGATGCGAGTCGAGCCGGGCCGTCACGCCCGTCACCCAGCCCTGCAGGCCCGGATGGTGTCCCGGCTCGGACAGCGCGTGCAGCGCCATGCCGAGCTCGGCCAGGGGTGAGGGCACGACGGCGACCCTCTCCGGCCGCAGCCCCGCGATGTCGATGTGCACGCTCATGCCCTCATGGTGCATCCCGCCACTGACAACGCTGCCGCCGATTGACGGCCGCCGTCAATCGGCGGCCGGGTTGTCATCGGCCAGCCGGGAGACGAAGTCCGCGACCGCCGCCTTCACGTCGTCGGCCGTCCACTCCAGGCCGTCGGCCTGCACGGTGACCTCCGTGACGCCCATCCCCGGCCCGCACCGAGCCCAGGGCACTCCGAAGAGCAGCGTCTTCGTCTCCTCGGCCTGTCGCACCGCGGCCTCTGCGAGAACATCCGCGTCGTACGGCAGCCAGACCTGGAACTGGTGGGTGTGCGGTTCCTCGGGGTGCACGCGCGCCCACGGCACGCCGGCCTCGGCGAAGCCCTCGCGCAGCGCGGCGGCGACCACGCGCGCGTGGGACACGTACTCCGGCAGCCGGGGCAGTTCCCGTTCCAGGCCGACGAGCGCCGACAGCACCGTGGGGAACTGCTGGAAGATCGCGCCGCCGTACCGGTGCCGCCAGGTCTTCGCCTCCTCCACCAGCGTCCGCGGCCCGGCGAGCGCGGCGCCGCCGAAGCCGTCGAGGGACTTGTAGAACGACACGTAGACGCTGTCCGCAAGGCCTGCGATCTCGTCCAGTGGGCGGCCGAAGTGGACCGTGGTCTCCCACAGGCGCGCCCCGTCGAAGTGCACCACCGCGTCGCGCTCGCGCGCCGCCTCCACGACCCCGGTCAGCTCCTCCCAGGAGGGCAGCACGAAACCGGCGTCCCTGAGGGGCAGCTCCAGCATCAGCGCCCCGAAGGGTTCCTCGAAGTCGAGTACCTCCTCGGCCGTCGGCAGCCGGGGCTCGCTCGTGACGCGGACCGGGCGCAGTCCGCCGACCTCGCTGAGCGCGCCTCGTTCGTGCACCTCGGGGTGGGCCAGCGCGTGCAGCGCCACCGTGCGGTTGCCGGTGCGCCCCGCCCAGCAGCGCAGGGCGATCTGCTGGGCCATCGTGCCGGTCGGGAAGAACGCGGCGGCCTCCGTCCCCAGCAGCGCGGCGACGCGCTCCTCCAGGGCTTCCACGATCCGGTTGCCGTACATGTCCCCGGGCTCGTCCAGGTCGTACACCTGCGGTGCCGCGTCCTGAAGCAGCGCGAGTCGTTCCCGGAGTGTGCTGCGGAAGCCCGCGCGCGCCAGGACGCGCTCCGCTCCCTGGTAGGCGGCCGTCCGCCGCTCCCGCAGCCGCTCCTGCGCCGACTGCTGCCCGCTCTCTTCCGCCGTGTCCGTCATGCCTTGGATCATGCCGTGCGGCGGTCCGCGCGGGCGCCGCATTCCGTACGACCGCCGGTGCCCGCCCTGTGTGCAGAAACCCACAGCCTGTGGACAACCGAACGCCCCTCGAACCAATCGCGTTAACATGACGAGAAATCGTCCGGTACCCAGAGCGGACTGGAACGGGAAGGCCGCCGTCGCGTGAGTACAGTCCACCAGCCAGACCCCAAGGACCGCCCCGCGCGGCTCACCGTCGGCGTCGTCGGCGCCGGCCGCGTGGGCCCCGCACTCGCCGCGTCCCTGCAACTCGCCGGGCACCGCCCGGTGGCCGCGTCCGGGGTCTCCCAGGCCTCCAGAAGGCGCGCCGCGGAGCTGCTGCCCGACGTACCGATCGTCCCGCCCGCCGAGGTCATGGAGCGCGCGGACCTGGTGCTGCTCACCGTCCCCGACGACGCCCTGCCCGGTCTCGTCGAGGGCCTCGCCGAGACCGGGGCCGTGCGGCCGGGGCAGCTGCTGGTGCACAGCTCCGGGCGGTACGGCGCGAAGGTCCTGGACCCCGCCCTGCGCGCGGGCGCGCTGCCGCTGGCCCTGCATCCGGCGATGACGTTCACCGGCACCCCGGTGGACGTCCAGCGCCTGGCCGGATGCTCCTTCGGCGTCACCGCGCCCGACGAACTGCGGCTGGCCGCCGAGGCCCTCGTCATCGAGATGGGCGGCGAACCCGAGTGGATCGCCGAGGAGAACCGCCCGCTCTACCACGCGGCGCTCGCCCTGGGCGCCAACCACCTGGTGACGCTGGTCGCCCAGTCCCTGGAACTGCTGCGCACGGCCGGTGTCGCGGCCCCCGACCGGATGCTCGGCCCGCTGCTCGGCGCCGCCCTCGACAACGCCCTGCGCTCCGGCGACGCGGCCCTCACCGGCCCCGTCGCGCGCGGGGACGCCGGCACGGTCGCCGCCCACGTCGAACAGCTGCGTGAGCATGCCCCGCAGGCCGTCGCCGGCTATCTGGCGATGGCGCGCGCGACCGCGGACCGGGCGCTCGCCCACGGACTGCTGAAGCCGGAACTCGCGGAGGACCTCCTCGGGGTACTCGCCGACGGGACCAACGGCACCGAAGGGGACGCCCCATGACCACAGCCCTGCTGCGCACCGCCGGCGAACTGTGCGCACGCGCGCGCGTGGGCCGCCGTGCCGTCGTCATGACCATGGGCGCCCTGCACGAGGGCCACGCCACCCTGATCCGCACCGCGCGCGAGATCGCCGGCCCGGACGGCGAGGTCGTGGTCACCGTCTTCGTGAACCCGCTGCAGTTCGGCAAGGGCGAGGACCTCGACCGCTACCCGCGCACCCTGGACGCCGACGTCAAGATCGCCGAACAGTCCGGCGCGGACGTCGCGTTCGCCCCGGCCGTCGAGGAGGTCTACCCGGGCGGCGAGCCCCAGGTCCGCATCAGCGCGGGTCCCATGGGGGAGCTCCTGGAGGGCGCCTCGCGCCCCGGTCACTTCGACGGCATGCTCACCGTCGTCGCCAAGCTGCTGCACCTCACCCGCCCCGACGTGGCGGTGTACGGCCAGAAGGACGCCCAGCAACTCGCCCTGATCCGCCGCATGGTGCGGGACCTGAACTTCGGCGTCGAGATCGTCGGAGTCCCGACCGTGCGCGAGGAGGACGGCCTGGCCCTGTCCAGCCGCAACCGCTACCTCTCGCCCGCCGAGCGGCGCACCGCCCTCGCGCTGTCCCAGGCGCTGTTCGCGGGCCGTGACCGGCACGCCGCACAGGAGGCGCTGCGCGCGCGGGCGCGTGAAGTGCCCGCCACGCACGCGCGTGCGGAGGCTCTCAGCGCCCTGGGGGAGTCCCGCGCGGCGGCCGACGCGCACGCCGTCGCCAAGGCGCTCCCGGGCGCCCCGTCGGCCGTCCGCGCGGCCGCCCGTCTGGTCCTCGACGAGGCCGCCCGCCTGGACCCGCCGCTCGCCCTGGACTATCTGGCCCTGGTCGACCCGTCCGACTTCACCGAGATCGAGGACGACTTCACCGGCGAGGCCGTTCTCGCCGTCGCCGCCCGGGTCGGGACGACCCGGTTGATCGACAACATCCCCCTCACCTTCGGAGCCGCCTCGTGACCAGCACAGGCATACGACTGCACGCGCCCGCGCCCGGTTGGAACATCGACGCGGACGTGGTCGTCGTCGGCTCCGGAGTCGCCGGCCTGACCGCCGCCCTGCGCTGCGAGGCCGCCGGCCTGAGGACGGTCGTCGTCACCAAGGCCCGCCTCGACGACGGCTCCACCCGCTGGGCGCAGGGCGGCATCGCCGCGGCCCTGGGCGAGGGCGACACGCCCGAACAGCACCAGGACGACACGCTGGTGGCGGGCGCGGGCCTGTGCGACGAGGAGGCCGTACGGATCCTCGTCACCGAGGGCCCCGACGCCGTGCGCCGTCTCATCGAGACCGGCGCCCACTTCGACGAGTCCTCCGAAGGCGGACTGGAACTCACGCGTGAGGGCGGCCACCACCGCCGCCGCATCGCGCACGCCGGCGGCGACGCGACGGGCGCGGAGATCTCCCGGGCGCTGGTCGAGGCCGTACGCGCGGTCAGGAGGGGCGAGCGCGAAGCGCTCTCGGGCAAGGGTGGTGGTGGGCGACGGGCGGGACTTCGTACGGTCGAGAACGCGCTGGTCCTGGACCTGCTCACGGACGCCGACGGCCGCACCGCGGGCGTCACCCTGCACGTCATGGGCGAGGGCCAGCACGACGGCGTGGGCGCGGTACACGCCCCCGCGGTCGTCCTCGCCACCGGCGGCATGGGCCAGGTCTTCTCGGCGACCACCAACCCGTCCGTGTCCACCGGCGACGGCGTGGCCCTCGCGCTCCGCGCGGGCGCTGAGGTCTCCGACCTGGAATTCGTCCAGTTCCACCCCACCGTGCTCTTCCTCGGCCCGGACGCGGAGGGCCAGCAGCCCCTGGTCTCCGAGGCGGTACGCGGCGAGGGCGCCCACCTCGTCGACGCCGACGGCGTGCGCTTCATGGTCGGGCAGCACGAACTCGCCGAACTCGCCCCCCGGGACATCGTCGCCAAGGGCATCATGCGCCGTATGCAGGAACAGGGCGCCGAGCACATGTTCCTCGACGCCCGGCACTTCGGCGCCGCCATGTGGGAGCACCGCTTCCCGACGATCCTCGCCGCCTGCCGCGCCCACGGCATCGACCCGGTCCACGAGCCCATCCCGATCGCCCCGGCCGCTCACTACGCCTCCGGCGGCGTCCGCACCGACTCCCACGGCCGGACGACCGTCCCCGGCCTGTACGCGTGCGGCGAGGTCGCCTGCACCGGCGTGCACGGCGCGAACCGGCTGGCGTCGAACTCTCTCCTGGAGGGCCTGGTCTACGCCGAGCGCATCGTCGCCGACATCGCCGGCAGCCGCGCGGAGAACGGCCTCCACGCGCGCGTGCCCGCACCGGTCGTGCACCCCGAGAAGCCCGCGCACCCCCTGCTCGAGCCCGAGGCCCGGTTCGCGATCCAGCGGATCATGACCGAGGGCGCGGGCGTCCTGCGCTCGGCCGGGTCCCTGGAGACCGCGGCGGACGCCCTCCAGCGACTGCACACCGACGCCCGTGACGCCCTCGAGGAGAACGGCAAGACGGCCGAGCCCGGCGTCGACACCTGGGAGGCCACCAACCTCCTGTGCGTGGCCCGCGTCCTGGTCGCCGCCGCGTGTCTGCGCGAGGAGACCCGCGGCTGCCACTGGCGTGAGGACCACGCCGACCGCGACGACACGACGTGGCGCCGCCACATCGTCGTACGGCTGAATCCGGACCGGACGCTGGCCCTACACACCACGGACACCCCAGACTTCCCCCCGACCCGGCAGCAGCACCGTCCCCAGGAGCAGTGACAGAAGTGAGCACCCCCGACCTCCCCCTCGCGCCGACCGGAGGCTGCGGCGACGGCTGTGCCTGTGGCGCTGCCTCCGACGTCGGAGACACCGGATCCATCGGAGACATCGGATCCATCGAAGACGACGCATACCTGGAGTGCGGGCTCGACCCCGCGCTCGCCCAGCTCCTGGCGGACGCCGGACTCGACCCCGTGGAGGTCGAGGACATCGCCAACGTCGCCATCCAGGAGGACCTCGACCACGGCGTGGACGTGACGACCGTCGCGACCATCCCCGAGGACGCCGTCGCCACCGCCGACTTCACCGCGCGTGAGGCGGGCGTCGTGGCCGGCCTGAGGATCGCCGAGGCGGTCGTCTCGATCGTCTGCACGGACGAGTTCGAGGTCGAGCGCCATGCGGAGGACGGCGACCGCGTGGAGGCCGGGCAGAAGCTCCTGTCGGTCACCACGCGCACGCGTGACCTCCTGACGGCCGAACGCAGCGCCCTGAACCTCCTGTGCCGCCTGTCGGGCATCGCGACCGCCACGCGCGCGTGGGCGGACGTACTGGAAGGCACCAAGGCCCGGGTACGGGACACCCGCAAGACGACGCCGGGACTGCGGTCCCTGGAGAAGTACGCGGTGCGGTGCGGCGGCGGCATCAACCACCGCATGTCGTTGTCCGACGCGGCCCTGGTCAAGGACAACCACGTGGTCGCCGCGGGCGGTGTCGCGCAGGCCTTCAAGGCCGTACGGGAGGCCTTCCCGGACGTGCCGATCGAGGTCGAGGTCGACACCCTGCACCAGCTGCGCGAGGTCGTCGACGCGGGCGCCGACCTGATCCTTCTGGACAACTTCACGCCGGGCGACTGCGAGGAGGCGGTGGCCATCGTCCACGGCCGTGCGGCGCTGGAGGCCTCCGGCCGCCTGACGCTGGACAACGCGCGCGCGTACGCCGACACGGGCGTCGACTACCTCGCCGTAGGGGCCCTGACCCACTCCTCGCCGATCCTGGACATCGGCCTGGACCTGCGCGAGGCGGAGTAGTCGCCATGCTCCTGACGATCGACGTGGGCAACACGCACACGGTTCTGGGCCTGTTCGACGGCGAGGACATCGTCGAGCACTGGCGGATCTCGACGGACGCGCGCCGTACGGCGGACGAGCTGGCGGTGCTGTTGCAGGGCCTCATGGGCATGCACCCGCTCCTGGGGGACGAGCTGGGTGACGGCATCGACGGCATCGCGATCTGCGCGACGGTTCCTTCGGTGCTGCACGAGCTGCGCGAGGTGACCCGGCGCTACTACGGCGACGTGCCCGCCGTCCTGGTGGAGCCGGGTGTGAAGACGGGCGTGCCGATCCTGACGGACAACCCGAAGGAGGTCGGCGCGGACCGGATCATCAACGCGGTGGCGGCGGTCGAGCTCTACGGCGGGCCCGCGATCGTCGTCGACTTCGGAACGGCGACGACGTTCGACGCGGTGTCCGCGCGCGGGGAGTACGTCGGTGGTGTCATCGCGCCCGGTATCGAGATCTCGGTCGAGGCGCTGGGTGTCAAGGGCGCTCAGTTGCGGAAGATCGAGGTGGCGCGGCCACGGAGTGTGATCGGCAAGAACACGGTCGAGGCGATGCAGGCCGGGATCATCTACGGGTTCGCGGGGCAGGTCGACGGGGTCGTGAACCGGATGGCGCGGGAGCTGGCGGAGGATCCGGAGGATGTGACGGTCATCGCCACGGGTGGGCTCGCGCCCATGGTGCTGGGGGAGTCCTCGGTGATCGACGAGCATGAGCCGTGGCTGACGTTGGTCGGGTTGCGGTTGGTGTACGAGCGGAACGTGGCGCGTATGTGACTCGGGGCGAGGCCGAGGGCAGGGTGGGTGTCGCTGAGAGATGCCGACCGGCGCTCGAAGGAATCGCACCTCCGCCCGGGTGGCTCCGTGCGCCACACCCGGCTGCCCTATGTCGAGTTTGTCTGATTAGCGCGTATCGTCGCCGCATGCCCACGCCATACGGATCCCGGGGCGGCATGGCGTTCGGCGTGGAGGAGCTGCGTGTGCTCCGCCGCGCTCTCGCCCTCGCCCTCCAGCCCACGCCCGCCTCGGCCGAGGACGTCCAGGACTGCCTCCGCCTCGCGGATTCCCTCGACGAGGCGATGCGTGAAGGTGCCCGGTTGCGTGCCTTCCTGGTGGCCGACCTCGCCCGGTACCGCGCCGCGCTGCCCGGTACCGCCGCCGGCTACCTCGCGCTCCTGGAGGAGGCGCTGAGCGCCGGATACCGCCCGGATCCCGACGACCTGGCCGCCCTGAGGGCGCTGCGCGGCAATCCCCTCGCGGCGGCCCTCCTCAACCGCTGCCAGGCGCTGGCCGAGCAGGACGTACGCGCCCGTCTGGCCCGCGGGGCGACCCGCCCGGCCACTCGAGCCACCCCGACCGTCCCCGCCTCCCGTACGCCCCTCCTGGCGCTCCCTGGGGGCCGCTGCGCCACAGCCGAGGGCCCCGCCGGGCGGAGCGCACCCCGGCAGCGCGGCACAGGAGCCCCAACCCCGGACCTCGTCAAGGATCCGGCCGGGGAGCCGTCCAGGAAACCCGCGCAGAAGCCCGCCGAGCGGCCCGAGCGGCCCGCCACCCCCAAGCCCGCACCCACCCCCAAACCGTCGCGGCCCATCCCCACCCCGGGCGAGGTCTTCCCGCGCCGCAAGCCGACCCCGCCGCCCGCCGACCCGCCGCAGCGCCGGGCCGCCGGCTGAGTGGGGCGGCCCGTTTCGCCCCACCCCGCCCCGCCCGTTCCCCGGCCCGTGGCTACCCTGGACGCATGGACTACGTCTCCGCGCTCCTGCCCCCGGCCGTCATGGCCGTGTTCTTCATCGGCTTGATCCGGGTGATCGTGAAGACCCAGGGCGGGGCCAACAAGGCCAAGGAGGACGCGGCCGTCGACGCCGTCCTCGCGCGCGCGGAGGGCGTCCGGCAGAGCTCCGTGGACGACTCCTCGCGCACCACCGACGCCTGAGCGGCGCCGGGCCACGCCGCGGCCGCGGCAGGCGACGCCTCCACCGGCGTACGACTCCCACGCTTTCCGAGTCGTGCGCCCTTTTTGTGTCGTTTGCCAGGGAAGTGCACGTCCGCCAGGCCAATGTCGAGAAGTCCCACTATTGTGCTGAGCTGTGCCTCGCCCATTGGGAGAACTCGAAGACGCGGTCATGACGCGGGTGTGGAAGTGGAACCGCCCGGTGACCGTTCGAGAAGTCCTGGAAGATCTTCAGCAGGAACGGTCCATCGCGTACACCACGGTGATGACGGTTTTGGACAATCTCCATCAGAAGGGCTGGGTGCGCCGTGAGGCGGAAGGCCGGGCCTATCGATATGAGGCGGTCTCCACACGGGCCGCCTACGCCGCCGCGCTGATGAACGACGCCTGGTCGCAGAGTGACAACCCCGCCGCCGCTCTCGTCGCGTTCTTCGGCATGATGAGCGACGAACAGCGGCGGGCCCTGCGGGACGCCGTCCGCATCGTCCAGGGACCGGAAACATCCGAACCGGCCCCGGAGACCTCGGCCGATTCCACCGCCTCCGATACCTCCACCCCTGATACCACCGCTGCCGATACCACTGAGGAGAACCCCGGCTCGGCACCGGGAGGCCCCGGGCGATAGCGTCCGCTCATGTCAGCAGAGAGCCCCTCATCGGAGAGCCCCGAAGTCACCGCAAAAGCCATCACCGTCCGGCGGGCCCGCACCAGCGATGTCCCGGCCGTGCGTCGTCTCCTTGACGAGTACGTCCGCGCCCGCATCCTGCTGGACAAAGCCACGGTGACGCTTTACGAGGACATCCAGGAGTTCTGGGTCGCCGAACACGACGACAACGGCGAGGTGGTCGGCTGCGGCGCCCTGCACGTGATGTGGGAAGACCTCGCGGAAGTCCGCACTCTCGCGGTGAAGCCCGGCCTGAAGGGCGCCGGCGTCGGCCATCAGTTGCTGGAGAAGTTGCTGCACACCGCGCGCTGGCTCGGCGTTCGCCGCGTTTTCTGTCTGACCTTCGAAGTGGACTTCTTCGGCAAGCACGGCTTCGTCGAGATCGGCGAGACGCCCGTCGACACCGATGTCTACGCGGAGCTGCTGCGCTCCTATGACGAAGGCGTCGCAGAGTTCCTCGGTCTCGAACGAGTGAAACCGAACACCTTGGGCAACAGTCGCATGCTTCTGCATCTGTGATCGCCGAGGGGAGCCGTGCGGAGCGGTATGGAGCGGTATGGAGCCGTATTCAGCCCCGCCGAGCCATGCCCGGGTTCCCTATGTCCGAAACGCGCATGTTTTCGGACCAGGGTGGGCCCCTCAGTCTCTCCCGGGGGTTTGTGTTTTTCCGGCAAAAGCGGTTTGCTTTCCGACGTACTGCAGTACTGCATATAACAGGGGACGGCGAAACGGCGGACGCCGCAGACTCCCGGCCCACAAGTTATGGATGAAAGGAAATCCGGTGGCACAGAAGGTTCAGGTCCTTCTTGTCGACGACCTCGACGGCGGCGAGGCGGACGAGACTGTTACGTTCGCGTTGGACGGCAAGACGTACGAGATCGATCTCACGACCGCCAATGCGGACAAGCTGCGTGGCCTTCTCGATCCTTACGTGAAGGGCGGTCGTCGTACTGGAGGCCGTGCTTCGGGTGGGCGTGGAAAGGCGCGCGCCGCTTCCGGTGGCAGCCAGGACACCGCGCAGATCCGCGCGTGGGCGAAGGAGAACGGTTACGAGGTCAATGACCGCGGCCGTGTTCCGGCGTCCATTCGCGAGGCATACGAGAAGGCCAACGCCTGATCCCGGCAGTTACGAGCCGGCCAAGGGCTGGGCGCATGCGCGCCGCAGCCACAAGCGGTGGCACTGGGTTGCCACCGTGTCCACCACTCGTACGAGATCGGGGGCGCCCCCACCGCCCCCCATGGCCGACAGCGTCGGCAGCGAGGCCTCGACCTCGCCTCCAGGCTCGGGGGGCCGCAGCCACACGGCGGCCCCCTGCAGGGCGCCGGCCCACGCCTCCTGAGGGGGCGGTGGCGCGTCGATGAGGCCGCCCTCGCCGATCACCGCGAGATCGAGCGGCAGCGTGCCCCACTCCAGCCAGTCCAGCACTCCGGGCAACTCCTCCGCGCTGCCCGCGGCCACCAGCAGCCGCATCCGGTCCCCCCGCAGCGCCACCGGAGAGCCCGGCCCCAGGTGGCGCAGCGCCGCGCGGCCCGCCTCGGCCGGCACATCGAGAACGTCGAAACGCAGGCCCACGACCAGCCGTACCGGAGCGCCCAAGGGGCTTCCCGGACGCGCGGGCACCGTCGGCCACCCCAGTTCGTTCTCGTACCACCGGCGGACCTGATCGCCCGGATCGAGCGGCCGACGGGGAAGCGGAATCGTGGTGACCGAAGGGAGGGTGCCAACCATGCCAAGCGCAACCGTCGAAGAGGCGCGCGAGTTACGCTGAGTGCCCTCGCGAGTGCGCACAGTGTCGAAAGAGGGGGCGTGCGGGGGTGCGGAGAGGCGCAAGGTTGTTCGCCCATAGCGGAGGGAACCGGTGCGCGCGGCATGGACTGTCGGTCCGAGCGGGTAAGACATCCCTAGTGGGAGGGGGCGACACGCAGGGAAAGGCCGTCTCACGTTCGCCATCGGCGTACTGATGGTGGGGGTAACTGCCTGGCCTGCGGGAACATCGTCTCGCACCATCGGGTTGGAGCATATGTCGGCGTTCGGGGTCAGGAGGCCAAGGACGGTGTCGGCAGTAGGAATGAGCGGTCCCCGCTTGCGGGACTAAGCTGCGGAAGGACAGGGAGGGGAAGTTCCCCCCACTGCCTGACCGCTCTGAGGAGCGATTAACGATGTTCGAGAGGTTCACCGACCGCGCGCGGCGGGTTGTCGTCCTGGCTCAGGAAGAAGCCCGGATGCTCAACCACAACTACATCGGCACCGAGCACATCCTCCTGGGCCTGATCCACGAGGGTGAGGGTGTCGCCGCCAAGGCCCTTGAGAGCCTCGGGATTTCGCTCGAGGCGGTCCGCCAGCAGGTGGAGGAGATCATCGGGCAGGGGCAGCAGGCCCCGTCCGGGCACATCCCCTTCACCCCCCGTGCCAAGAAGGTCCTGGAGCTGTCGCTCCGCGAGGCCCTTCAGCTGGGCCACAACTACATCGGCACGGAGCACATCCTGCTCGGCCTGATCCGCGAGGGCGAGGGCGTCGCCGCCCAGGTCCTGGTCAAGCTGGGCGCAGATCTCAACCGGGTGCGGCAGCAGGTCATCCAGCTGCTCTCCGGTTACCAGGGCAAGGAGACCGCCACCGCCGGCGGGCCTGCCGAGGGCACCCCCTCGACGTCCCTGGTCCTCGACCAGTTCGGCCGGAACCTCACCCAGGCCGCTCGTGAGTCCAAGCTCGACCCGGTCATCGGGCGCGAGAAGGAGATCGAGCGGGTCATGCAGGTGCTGTCCCGCCGTACGAAGAACAACCCGGTCCTGATCGGTGAGCCCGGCGTCGGCAAGACCGCCGTCGTGGAGGGCCTCGCCCAGGCCATCGTCAAGGGCGAGGTGCCCGAGACCCTCAAGGACAAGCACCTCTACACCCTGGACCTCGGCGCGCTGGTCGCCGGCTCCCGCTACCGCGGTGACTTCGAGGAGCGCCTGAAGAAGGTGCTCAAGGAGATCCGCACCCGCGGCGACATCATCCTGTTCATCGACGAGCTCCACACGCTGGTCGGTGCGGGTGCCGCCGAGGGCGCCATCGACGCGGCCTCCATCCTGAAGCCGATGCTGGCCCGCGGCGAGCTGCAGACCATCGGTGCGACCACGCTGGACGAGTACCGCAAGCACCTGGAGAAGGACGCGGCCCTCGAGCGCCGCTTCCAGCCCATCCAGGTCGCCGAGCCGTCCCTGCCGCACACGATCGAGATCCTCAAGGGCCTGCGCGACCGGTACGAGGCGCACCACCGCGTCTCCATCACGGACGAGGCGCTGGTGCAGGCCGCCACCCTGGCCGACCGGTACATCTCGGACCGCTTCCTGCCGGACAAGGCGATCGACCTGATCGACGAGGCCGGTTCCCGGATGCGCATCCGCCGGATGACCGCGCCGCCGGACCTGCGCGAGTTCGACGAGAAGATCGCCGGTGTCCGCCGCGACAAGGAGTCCGCGATCGACTCGCAGGACTTCGAGAAGGCCGCCTCTCTCCGCGACAAGGAGAAGCAGCTCCTGGCCGCCAAGGCCAAGCGGGAGAAGGAGTGGAAGGCCGGCGACATGGACGTCGTCGCCGAGGTCGACGGCGAGCTGATCGCCGAGGTCCTCGCGACCGCCACCGGCATCCCGGTCTTCAAGCTGACCGAGGAGGAGTCCAGCCGACTGCTCCGCATGGAGGACGAGCTCCACAAGCGGGTCATCGGTCAGAAGGACGCCGTCAAGGCGCTGTCGAAGGCGATCCGTCGTACGCGTGCCGGTCTGAAGGACCCGAAGCGTCCCGGTGGTTCGTTCATCTTCGCCGGCCCGTCCGGTGTCGGTAAGACCGAACTGTCCAAGGCGCTCGCCGAGTTCCTCTTCGGCGACGAGGACGCGCTGATCTCCCTCGACATGTCGGAGTTCAGCGAGAAGCACACGGTGTCGCGTCTCTTCGGTTCCCCGCCCGGATACGTGGGTTACGAAGAGGGCGGCCAGCTGACCGAGAAGGTCCGCCGCAAGCCGTTCTCCGTCGTCCTCTTCGACGAGGTCGAGAAGGCCCACCCGGACATCTTCAACTCGCTGCTGCAGATCCTGGAGGACGGTCGCCTGACCGACTCCCAGGGCCGGGTCGTGGACTTCAAGAACACGGTCATCATCATGACGACCAACCTCGGCACCCGGGACATCTCCAAGGGCTTCAACCTCGGCTTCGCCGCCGCGGGTGACACGAAGACCAACTACGAGCGCATGAAGAACAAGGTGTCGGACGAGCTCAAGCAGCACTTCCGCCCCGAGTTCCTCAACCGCGTCGACGACGTGGTCGTCTTCCCGCAGTTGACCCAGGCCGACATCCTCGCGATCGTCGATCTGATGATCGGCAAGGTGGACGAGCGCCTGAAGGACCGGGACATGGGCATCGAGCTCTCCCAGTCCGCCAAGGAGCTGCTGTCCAAGAAGGGTTACGACCCGGTGCTGGGTGCGCGTCCGCTGCGTCGCACCATCCAGCGCGAGATCGAGGACTCGCTGTCGGAGAAGATCCTCTTCGGCGAGCTGCGTCCCGGTCACATCGTGGTCGTGGACACCGAGGGCGAGGGCGAGGCCAAGACCTTCACCTTCCGGGGTGAGGAGAAGTCGGCGCTGCCGGACGTCCCGCCGATCGAGCAGGCGGCCGGTGGGGCTGGGCCGAACCTGAGCAAGGAGGCGTAAGCCTTCGGGCAACGCCAGAAAGGGGCCGGTGCTTTCGAGCACCGGCCCCTTCCGCATGCCTGCTGCGACTTACGACAACTGGCCGTCGTAGTCCGGCAGTTTGTACGTCTTCTCGGCGTGGCCGCCCGACAGGTCGGTGGCGCTGTTGCCGATGTTCGCGATGATCGTGTAGCCCTTCGACTCGATGTCGACGCGCTGGGCGGTCTTGTACTGAGCGACGTCCCTGAAGAGGTCGGTGAAGCTGCGGACGTAGAGCCCGGAGACCTTGTATCCGACGTTCTTCAGGTTGTAGTCGGTGACCGAGTAGATGATCCCCGGACGGGCCGTCACGAAGAACAGGGAGACGCCGTGTTCCTGGGCGTACTCGGCGACCTCCAGAACCGGCGCGTTGGCCGGCTGCGGGTAGCTGAAGCCGAAGTCGGTCTCCAGGGTGGTGTTGTCGATGTCGAAGACGATCGCCTGCTTCTCGCCCGGCTTCGTGTTCGCGATCCGCTGCTTCAGGTAGGGCAGGGCCTGGTCCATCACGGCCTGGCAGTCCTTCTGCCAGGTCGCGTAGTCGACGTCCTCGGCTGCGGCGGCCGTGGCGGTCGTGGAGGTGCTCGTGGTCGTCGTCGCGGCCTCGGCGGGGACGGCCAGCGCCACGAGGGCGGCTGCGGTGACGGCGGTGACGGCTGCGCGGCGCGCCCAGGGGCGTCGTCTGCTCATGTGGGGGTTCCTCTCACGTCCGTAAACGCTGAAGTTGTCGAGTGCATGCTCGTCGGAGATGGTGGCGCGAGGGGAACCGTAGGGTTACTGGACGGTAAGTGGCCAGAGATGTAGCTCACATGACGGGTATGAGCCGAAGATCAAAGCTTCCCCGGCCGGTGACATGCCGCACAGGCGATTTGTCCGTTACTAGGGGGAATAGTGGAAACGGCAAGGCGGACAAAAGAGACATTCGGCTGTGAATTCTGGGTGGATTTCGCCATTCTTGGCCAATTTCTGCCGGATGGACGGTCTGTCAAGAAGTAGAGATTTTATGGGGTAAGTACTAACTTTCGTCGTAGATCACGATTTTGGGGGTTTGTGGGGACCCGGGTTACCAAGGGATGGCCATCCGGCGAATGACCAACGCGTCGGGTGGTTTTCCCTGTCGCCGTCCCCATGAGGTTTTCGATGTTCCAGCGTGCCCTGTCCCGTTCTTCCCGTACGTCCCCGCTCCGCACTCGCGCCGCCGTGCTGGCCGCCGGCCTGGGAGCCTCGGTCGTGCTGGGGGCCGGGGTCGCGGTCGCCGCCGATACGAACGCGGCCGCAAGCACCGCAAGTGCCGTCCAGGCTCAGGCCGCCGCGCAGGCCAAGGCCGCCAAGGCCGCCGCTGACGCGAAGGCGAAGGCCGCGGCCGTGAAGAAGGCCGCCGCGAAGAAGAAGCCCTCCTGGGTCGACCCGGTGCAGAACTACAAGCTGTCCGCCAGCTTCGCCCAGGCCGGCGGTATGTGGCAGTCCACCCACAGCGGGCAGGACTTCGCCGTGGCGAGCGGCACCAAGGTCGTGGCCGCGCACGGCGGAACCGTCGTCAAGGCGGGCGGCAACGGCGCCGGTGACGGGCCCGCGTACGGCAACGCCGTCGTCATCAAGCATGGCAACGGGACCTACTCCCAGTACGCCCACCTGTCCCGGATCGACGTGAAGGCCGGCCAGATCGTCAAGACCGGCCAGCGCATAGCCCTGTCCGGCAACACCGGCAACTCCAGCGGCCCGCACCTGCACTTCGAGATCCGTACGAAGGCGAGCTACGGGTCGGCCATCGACCCGGTCGCCTTCCTGCGCTCCAAGGGCGTGACGGTCTAAGGACCTTGGCCGCCGCGGTGCGCCTGCGTCACCAGGTCGATCGCGACCTCGAGGACCGCCTTGCGCTTCTCCTCGGGGTCGCCCTCCAGGTCCTTCAGGACGAACATCCCGGCGTGCATCGTGAACAGAGCGCTGATGCAGCGGACCTGGTCGACCAGGTCCGCGTCCGGGTCGATGATGATGTCGCGCATGGAGAGCATGCGGCTCTTGAACATCTCGCCGATGCTCAGTTCCCGCACCGTCGCCTGGTTCTCCTGCATGAAGCGGAACAGGGGTGCCGCGTCGGTCAGGGCCTGGCCGTAGCGGCGTACGATCTCCTGCTTCGTCTCGAGGGTGTGCGGCTGCTGCCTGCCCCACTCGATCAGGTTCTCGATCGGTTTCGTCAGGTCCTCGAAGAGGCTGACGATGATCTCTTCCTTGGTCTTGAAGTGGTAGTAGAGCGCCGCCTTCGTGACCTCCAGGCGCTCGGCGATCTCGCGCAGGGAGGTCTTCTCGTAGCCCTGCTCGGCGAAGAGTTCGAGCGCCACGTCCTGGATGCGCTGGCGGGTGTTCCCGCGGCGCCGCTGCTTGGTGCCGTCCATGGTGCCGCCCATCCTCGTACTCCTCGCGCTTTCCGAAAAACTTACTTGACGCCCGGCTAGTTTCGCGTCTACCTTCCGAGTGTAGTCAACTAGCCGGTCGGCAAGTAAGTAGCCGCCCGGGGGCGGGGTCCAGGGGAGTGGGAACGATGGCGGACACAGCGGCGGTCGACACGGTCGACCCAGAGGCGGGAAAGCAGCCCAGGAGCGTGCGGGTCGTCCTGCTCGCGCTGATGATCACGATGATGCTCGCGATGCTCGACAACATGATCGTGGGCACCGCGATGCCGACGATCGTGGGCGAGCTGGGTGGGCTCGAGCACCTGTCGTGGGTGGTCACCGCCTACACGTTGGCGACCGCCGCCTCCACCCCGCTGTGGGGCAAGCTCGGCGACATGTACGGGCGCAAGGGCGTCTTCATGAGCTCGATCGTGCTCTTCCTGATCGGGTCCGCGCTGAGCGGCATGGCCCAGGACATGGGACAGCTGATCGGCTTCCGTGCTGTCCAGGGTCTCGGCGCCGGCGGTCTGATGGTCGGCGTCATGGCGATCATCGGCGACCTGATACCGCCCCGCGAGCGCGGCAGGTACCAGGGCATGATGGCCGGTGTCATGGCGCTCGCGATGATCGGCGGGCCGCTGGTCGGCGGCACCATCACCGACCACTGGGGCTGGCGCTGGGCCTTCTACATCAACCTGCCGCTCGGCGTGGTGGCGCTCACTGCGATCAGCGTCGTCCTGCACCTGCCGAAGAAGCGGGCGCAGGCGCGGATCGACTACCTGGGCGCCGGCCTGCTGACCGTGGGCATCACCGCCATCGTGCTCGTCACCACCTGGGGCGGCACGGAGTACGCCTGGACCTCCGCGCGGATCATGGAGCTCATCGGGATCGGTGTCGCCGCGCTCATCGGGTTCCTGTTCTGGCAGACGAAGGCCGCCGAGCCGGTCGTGCCGCTGCACATCTTCCGCAGCCGCAACTTCACGCTGATGTCGATCATCGGCTTCATCACCGGGTTCGTGATGTTCGGCGCGACCCTCTTCCTGCCGCTGTACCAGCAGTCGGTGCAGGGTGCCTCCGCGACCAACTCCGGGCTGCTGCTCCTGCCGATGCTCGGGGCGATGCTCGTCACCTCGATGATCGCGGGGCGGGTGACCACGAACACCGGCAAGTACAAGGTCTTCCCGGTCGTCGGCAGCGTGCTGATGGTCGTCGGGCTGTACCTGCTGTCGCTGATGGACGCGGACACCTCGCGCCTCACGTCCGGTGTGTACATGGCCGTCGTCGGTCTCGGTATGGGCTGCCTGATGCAGATCACCATGCTGGTCGCGCAGAACAGCGTGGAGATGAAGGACATGGGCGTGGCGTCCTCGTCCACCACCCTCTTCCGTACGCTCGGTTCCTCCTTCGGCGTCGCGATCATGGGCGCGCTGTTCAACCACCGCGTCCAGGACGTCATGACCGAGCGGGCCGGTGCGCTGGGCTCGAAGGTGACCGAGCAGTCCGCGCAGCTGGACGCGGCGAGTCTGGCGAAGCTTCCGGTCGCGGCTCGCGAGGCGTACCAGCACGCGGTGTCGGCCGGCACGCACTCGGCGTTCCTGCTGGGGGCCGCCGTGGCGGTGGTCGCGCTGGCGGCGGCGGTGTTCGTGAAGGAGGTCCCGCTGAAGGGCGCGGGGCCGCAGAAGGCGGGCGAGGAATCGGCGGACGGTACGGGCGTGTCGGCGCCGGTGGCTGAGGCGGTCTGACGCTCGACCTGTGCGAAGGCCTCCGGCGGTTCGTGCCGGGGGTCTTCTTCATGCCGGGGGTCTTCTTCATGGGGGTGCGTGTGGCTGGGGGCTGCCCCCAGGCCCGGCGGGGCCCCGGTGGGGCTCCGCCCCCTGCACTCCCGCTGGAGCTAAGGCCCCTGTACCCCGCCGGGCTCCGCCGGCCGGACTCCTTCGGCCTGAACGGACTCGTTCTCGAACGCCGGACGGGCGGAATGCAGCCGACCCTCGATTGTCGGTGCCCCGTGCCACCATCGCCGTATGGACAAGATGCGGCAGTTGCGGTTGGCAAAGGACGCCATGGACCGTGACTGGGCCGACTCGGAGCTCGACCTGGACGCGGTGGCCGCACACGCGGGGTACTCGCGCTACCACTTCATTCGGGCCTTCAAAGAGGTGTACGGCGAGACCCCCGGCCAGTACCTGACGCACCGCCGCATCGAGCGCGCCGAGGACCTGCTGCGTACCGCGAACCTGTCGGTGACGGAGATCTGCAACCTCGTCGGCTTCAGCAGCTTGGGCACGTTCTCGACCCGGTTCAAGGCGCTGACAGGGCTGACGCCCAGCGAATACCGGGCGAAGCACGTGGGGCGCGGGACCGCCCTCATACCGGGGTGCTACGTCATGCACTGGGCCGGAGGCTTCAGACCGGCGCCCGCCGCTCCCGCCCCAGCGCAGCGCAATTCTGGAGAAGCGGACTGACGGCGCCGCTGCCTACGGTGACATGGCAAGCGCGAACGGCAGCCGACAGGAGCACGCCATGATCAAGGGTCTCGCCATCTCCACCGTCTGGGTCCTGGACCAGGACCGGGCCAAGAGGTTCTACACCGAGAAGCTCGGCCTCGAAGTCCGTACGGACATGACGATGGGCGAGGGCGGCATGCGCTGGCTCACCGTCGGTTCCCCGAACCAGCCCGACGTCGAGCTCACGCTGATGGTGCCGAACGGGCCGGGGATGGACCCCGAGTCCGCCGAGATGATCAAGAAGCTGGTGGCCAAGGGGGCGCTCGGCGCGGGGGTGCTGACCACCGACGACATCCACGGCGACTACAAGAAGCTCAAGGACCGAGGCGTGGAGTTCCTGCAGGAGCCGCAGGAGCGTCCGTACGGCACGGAGGCGCTGTTCCGCGACGACTCCGGAAACTGGTTCTCCTTCACCCAGCCGCGCGAGGGCGGCGTCGACACGTCGCAGGACTGGGCGTGCTGAACGCCCGGGCGCTCGCTTCCTACTACGGCAGCATCGGATAGCTCCCCGTGTTCGTCGGCGCGTGCTCCGGCAGCCACAGCACGGCGACCGCACCCTCCGCGGGTACGTCCTCCGGTGCGCCGGCCGGCCGTACGTTGCGGAAGGTCAGCCGGGCGCCCAGTACCCGGGCCTGCCCGGCCGCGATGGTCAGGCCCAGGCCGTGGCCGCGGCCGGCCCGGTCGGTGCTGCCCGTGCGGAAGCGGCTCGGGCCCTCGGCGAGCAGGTTCTCGGGGAAACCGGGCCCGTGGTCGCGAACCCGGATGACCCGGCCCTCGACGGTGACCTGGATCGGCGGCTTGCCGTGCCGGGCGGCGTTGGCGAGCAGGTTGAACAGCACGCGCTCCAGTCGGCGCGGGTCGGTCGTGACCTCCGACTCGTGCACCACCCGTACCTCGATGTCCGGGTCCTTCGCAGCCACCCGCCGGCTGACGAACTCACCCAGCATGATGTCCTGCAGCTCGGCCCGCTCGGAGGCGCCGTCGAGGCGGGCCACCTCCAACACGTCCTCGACGAGCGTGCGCATGGCCTTCGCCCGGTCCAGCACCAGTTCCGTCGGGCGGCCCGGCGGCAGCAGCTCGGCCGCCGTCAGCAGCCCGGTCACCGGGGTACGCAGCTCGTGCGCGATGTCGGCGGTGACCCGGCGTTCCGCCTCCAGGCGCTGCTGCAACGCGTCCGCCATCGCGTCCACCGCCCGCGCCAGGTCGTCGGTCTCGTCCCGTACCACCCCGCCGATGGCGTCCCGCACCCGTACGTCCGGCTCGCCCTTGGCGACCTGGTTCGCCGCGGCCGCCGCCTTGCGCAGCCGGCGTGAGAGCTGGCCGCCGATGAGCACCCCGAGCGCGCTACCGCCGAGGACGACCGCGATGGACCCGATCACCAGGGCCTGGTCGAGGTCGTTGAGGATGTCCGTGCTGCGGTCGGTGAACCCCGTGTGCAGGGACAGTACTTTCCCGCCCTTGACCGGTACGGCGGCCCATATGTCCGGTACGCCGTTCGGCCGGTCGGAGACGTAGGTCGCCCGGCGCCCCTGCTCGACCTTCGCGCGCAGTTCCGCCGGCAGCTGAGGGTCGTCGATCTTGATGTTGGGGAAGTTCGGCCGCTCGGCGAGCTCGTAGTTGCGCTGCGCGATCTGGACCCGCTCGTCGGCGAGGTCTCGCGCGTTGTCCAGCATCGAGACCCGGGCCGCGTTGTGCACGACGAGACTGAGCGCGATCGCCACGAGCGCGCCGACCAGCGCGATGGCGGCGCTGAGCTTCCATCTCAGCCCCGTACGCAGGCCCGGACTCTCGGTGGTCGGGCGTCGAAGATTCCCCCTCATACCCCTGATACCCCTGCTCAGGCCTTGAGCTTGTAGCCGAAGCCGCGGACCGTCTCGATCCGGTCCTGGCCGATCTTCGTACGCAACCGCTGCACATGGACGTCGACGACGCGCGTGTCCCCGCCCCAGCCGTAGTCCCACACGCGCTCCAGCAGCTTGTCCCGCGACAGGACCGTGCCCGGCGCGGAGGAGAACTCCAGGAGCAGCCGCATCTCGGTCGGCGTCAGCGCCACCGGCTGTCCGGCCCGGCGCACCTCCATGCCCTCGGTGTCGATCTCCAGTTCGCCGAAGGTCAGCAGGCCGCCGTCGGCTCCCGGGGCGGCGGACTCGTCCGTACGGTCGCCGCCGCTCGCGTGCCCGAAGCGCCGCAGCACCGCGCGGATCCGGGCGACCAGGACCGCGCCGTCGAACGGCTTGGTCACGTAATCGTCGGCGCCCGCCTCCAGGCCCAGCACGACGTCGATCGAGTCGGCGCGCGCCGACAGCATGATCACCGGCACGGTCGACTCGTCCCGGATACGCCGGCACAGGCTGACGCCGTCGAGGCCGGGGACCATGACGTCCAGCAGGGCGATGTCGGGGCGGTTCGCGCGGAACGCCTCCAGGCCCGACAGCCCGTCGGGCATGGCGGTGACCGCGAAGCCGTCCCGCTCCAGGGCGAGCTGGGTGGCCTCGCGGATGACGTCGTCGTCCTCGACGAACAGGACGTGGGTCTGGTCTGCCATCCCGCTGCTCTCAGTCCTCGTGTCGTTGCTCGATGGTCGTTGTTCGGTGATCGTTGCCGGGCGATCGGAAACTCGTGATCGGACTCGGTGTTCTACCCGGTGATCGGATCGGACGGCCCGATCGGTTCACACCGCCGTGGACCGGCGGGTCAGTTGTCCGGCACCGGCGTGGGGTCGCCCCCGACGGCGTGGCTGTATTCGGTTCGCTTGCTGTACTTCTTCGTGAACCGGTCGGAGGTCCACAGGTACGTGCTCACGACCTCGCCGGACGGACTCGACACCGGGTCACCCTTCTCGTACACCTGTTTGGTCACCACCAGGTATCCGCGGTCGATCTCCGCATAGGCCGGAGGCTCCTCGACCTTGAAGACATTCTGGTACGACCCGTCCTCCTCGCGATACACGTACGAGCCGATGCCGACCGCGTCTCCGCAGGTCAGCACATTGACGACGAGGTCGTCGGCGGATCCTCCGGTCAGGTCGCCGTACGACACGTCGACGGGGTACTGGTCGGCGACGCACGGCTTCAGCTCGCGCTTGACCTCCGCGGAGACCTGCGGGTCGTCCTTGACGATCCTGACCGCGTCGGCGGTGTCGAGGGTCTTGCTGGGGGCGGGCGAGGGTGCGGGCGAGGCTGCCCCGCCCGCGACCGAGTTGGAGCGGGCCGGCCCCTCGTCCCGGGCGCCGGTGCCGCCCGTGCCGCAGGCGGAGACGAAAAGGGTGAGGGCGGCGAGCACGGCCACCGCCGTGATCACCGCCTGAAAGGTCCCTCGGGCCGGTGTCGGCCCGGGCCCGGGGGGTTCGCTTCC
Source organism: Streptomyces sp. NPDC002838 (assembly GCF_040295365.1). Lineage (NCBI taxonomy): Bacteria > Bacillati > Actinomycetota > Actinomycetes > Kitasatosporales > Streptomycetaceae > Streptomyces > Streptomyces sp. NPDC002838. Next base: position 154,893 of record NZ_JBEOVF010000017.1, read on the forward strand.
GTCGGATCCGTCGGAATCCCCACCTGTGTGCCCGGTGCCACCGGCCTCACTGCCTAGGCCGCGCAACGCTCCCGCTCCTCACGCTCCAGCGCGCGTGCGTCCAGATCGCGGGCTTCCAGCTCCTCGCGGAGCCGGGCGAGCGCCCGGTGCAGCGTGCTCTTGACCGTTCCGGCCGACATGCCGAGGGCGGCGGCCGTCTCCTCCGTGGACATCTGCTCCCAGTGTCGCAGCACCACGACACTGCGCTGCTTGGGAGCCAGCACCGCCATGATGTCCATCAGCAGGGCGCGGTCCGCGTGCTGCTCGGTGGCGTCGTCGACCGAGGCGTCCGGCAGCTGCTCGGTCGGCACCTCCTCCAGCTTCCGCGCCCGCCACCACTCGGTCCGGGTGTTGATCATCACGCGGCGCAGATAGGCGTCAGCGAGCCGCTTGTCCGCTATGCCGTCCCAGCGGCCGTACGTCCGCACCAGCGCCGTCTGCAGCAGGTCCTGCGCGTCGACCGGGTCCGGTACCAGCCGTCGGGCGCTGCGCAAAAGCGCGTCCTGCCGGGTGCGGACGTACTCCTCGAACTCGAGCACCTCGCCCTGCGCCATGTCGACCGCCTCCTGCTCCCCGTTGCCGATCGGCCTGTTCGCCGTCGGTCTCTCCGTCGTCGGCCCGGTCTGCCGGGCACGGGAATGAAGTTACGGAGGCGTTGTCACGAGGCTGTCCGAAGCAGCGCGCGGCTAGCACTCGGCTGTCCGTCGGTTGTGTAACAGAAGGAGGAAAGGGGCAAATGGGTGCTCCGAATCACTCCGGTATGGGGTGATTCGGCATGTGATCAGGTCGGCAGCTAGGTCAACGGCAGTCGATACAAACCACCCGGCAACGGCTCCACCAGACCGTCCGCCACGAGCCCGTCCAGGGCCCGCGCGCGCTGTACCGGCTCGTGCCACACCTGGTCCAGGGCGGCCTGCGGGACGGGCCGGTGGGCCTCGCGCAGGACGGCGAGCAGCTTGCCGCGCACCTGACGATCGGTGCCGGCGTACGTCTGGCCGCGGCGCGGCGGCCCCTCGTGCTCCGGCTTGCCCGCGAGCCGCCAGGCGCACTGCGCGGCGATCGGACAGCGGTGGCACGTCTCGTTCTTGGCCGTGCACACCAGCGCGCCCAGCTCCATGGACGCGGCGGCCCAGCGGGCGGCGGTCCGCTCGTCCTCGGGCAACAGCGCGCGGGCCAGCTTGCGCTCGGCGGCGGTGGTGGCGTTCGGCGGGTACTGCACGCCGGTGACGGCCCGCGCGAAGACCCGGCGGACGTTGGTGTCCAGCACCGCGTGCCGCTGCCCGTAGGCGAAGGAGGCGACGGCAGCGGCCGTGTACTCGCCGATGCCCGGCAGCGCGAGCAGTTGGGCGTGCTCGGTCGGGACGTCGCCGCCGTGCCGTTCCGCTATGGCGACGGCGGCGCCGTGCAGCCTGAGGGCGCGGCGCGGGTAACCGAGCCGGCCCCAGGCGCGGACGGCCTCGCCGGGGGCCTCCCGGGCCAGGTCGGCCGGGCGTGGCCAGCGGGCCAGCCAGTGCTCGTAGACGGGCAGGACGCGGTTGACCGGCGTCTGCTGCAGCATGAACTCACTGACCATCACCCCCCACGGTCCGGCCTCCGGCCGCCGCCAGGGCAGGTCACGGGCGTGTTCGTCGAACCAGGAGATGACAGGGGAGTGCAGCGGCTCGCCGGGGGCGTCGCCGAGAGGGCTGTCGATGCTGTGCGAGGGCTTCGTGGGCGCAGTCATGGCCTTCCGATCCTGCCATGCGTGGGCGGGAACTCGGGTGTACCGCCACGGAGCCACAGCACCTGACGATCGACAGAGGTGCCACATCCACGACCGCTTGTAGCGTCGGACGGATGGAAGGTCCTCGGTTCTGGAGCGTCTGCCTCCTGTGGGTGTCCCTCGCGCTGCCCGCACTCACGGCGGACGGCCTCGGGCTGAACGAGCCGCGCCCCGCGTGGCAGCAGGCGGCCGGCCTGGGCGTGCTCGCCGCGGCGGTCGCGCTCGCCCGGCGGCGTCCCCTGGTCGCCTTCGGGCTGACGGCCGTACTGAGTCTGCTCACCGCCCCCGCCCTGTTCACCGTCTCCTACGGCCCCGCCCTCGGCGTCCTCGCCCTGCTGCTCGGACTGCGGGCGGCTCGGGTGCGTCCCGCGGCGCTGGTCTTCGTCGCCGTCGGCTGCGCCGGCACCGTGAAGATCGCGCTCGTCGGCGTCGACCCCGCACCGGAATGGGTGGTCCTGACCGGCACGCTGCTCTTCGGCTGTGTCTTCCCCTGGCTCGGCGGCCGCTACTGGCGGCAGAGCCGGGAGCTGGCGGCGGCGGGCTGGACGCGGGCCGCCCGCCTGGAGGACGAGCGGCGCGGCGCCGAGGAGCGGGCGCGCCTGCGTGAACGCGCCCGGATCGCCCAGGACATGCACGACTCCCTGGGCCACGAACTGAGCCTGATCGCCCTGCGCGCGGGCGCCCTCCAGGTGGCCGCCGATCTCCCCGGCCGGCACCGCGCCGCCGCGGCGGACCTGCGCGCGGCCGCCGCCGACGCCACGGACCGGCTGCACCGCATCATCGGTGTCCTGCGGGAGGACGACGAGCCGGTGCCGCTGACCCCGGCGGGCGAGAGCGTCGAAGAACTCGTCGCGCGCGCCGCCGAGTCGGGGCTGCCGGTGCGCTGGGAGCCGGCCGGATCCAGTACGGCGGTACGGCCGGGCGGGGTCGCCGAGCGGATCCTGCACCGGGTGGTGCGCGAGGCCCTGACCAACGCGGCCCGGCACGCGCCGGGCGCACCGGTGACCGTCGCGGCGGCGGAGGAGGCGGGCGGCACGACCGTCACCATCACCAACGGGCGGCCCACGCAGAAGAGTTCCCCGTCCTCCGGCGGCTCCGGACTGCTCGGCCTGCGCGTCGCCGTCACCGCGGCCGGCGGCGACTTCGCGGCGGGCCCGCACGGAGACGGGTTCCGGGTCCGCGCGTACGTCCCCGAACAGCCGACGCCGAGGGCACCCCGCACCGCCGTCCCCTCGGCGCCCTTCACGCGCGCCCGCCGCCGTGTGGTCGTCGCCATCGCGGCCGCCGCCTGCGCGGGCGTCGTCCTGGTCGGCGGGGCCTTCGGCTGGTACGCGTACACGGAGACGCACTCGGTCCTTCAGCCCGCCGCGTACGCGAAGCTGCGCCTGGGCACCACGGCCGACGAGATCGCACCCGTGCTCCCGGACCGCGCGGTCCGCGACGCCCCCGTTGAACGGGCACCGGCACAACCCGGGGACACCGACTGCCGCTACTACCGGGTAAGCGGCGAACTCCTCGTCTCCGTCGACCACTTCAGACTGTGCTTCGACGCCGAAGGGCGGCTCGTCGCCAAGGATGTGATCCCCAGAGTCGGCCTGTCCGGCGAGGGACGCGAAGAGTATGAGGAGTTCGCACGGTGATCCGGGTACTGCTGGCCGACGACGAGGCGATGGTCCGCGCGGGAGTGCGGGCCATCCTGGGGAGCAGCGGCGAGACGGAGGTCGTCGCCGAGGCGGGCGACGGGCACGAGGCGGTCGATCTGGCCCGGGCCCACCGCCCGGACGTGGCCCTGCTCGACATCCGTATGCCGCGCCTGGACGGGCTCGCCGCGGCGGAGGAGATCGTACGGGCGGTTCCCGGTACGGCGGTCGCGATGCTCACCACCTTCTCCGAACAGGCTTACGTGGTCCGCGCGCTCGGCGGCGGCGCCACCGGCTTCCTGCTCAAGTCCGGGGACCCGTACGAACTGATCGCGGGTGTACGGGCGGTCGCGGGCGGCGGCGCCTTTCTGTCTCCGAAGGTCGCTCGGTACGTCATCGACGGCCTCGGTGGCAGTGACGGCCGCCTGGGACGCGAAGCCGCCGCACGCGCGCGCGTGCAGAAGCTGAGCCCGCGCGAGCGGGAGGTTCTGGGCCTTGTCGGCGCCGGACTGTCCAACCCGGAGATCGCCGCCAGACTGCACCTCGTCGAGGGCACGGTGAAGGCGTACGTGAGCGCGGTCCTGGACCGGCTGGGGGTGCGCAACCGGGTGCAGGCGGCGATCGTGGCGTACGAGGCGGGGCTGGTGGAGCCATGAGGCTCAGCCGCGCCGGTGCGTGGCATACGACGGCACGGGCGCCGGGCCCGGCCCCGTCAACCACCGTACGGCGGGCGCCGACGAGGCGCGCATCGCCTCGGCCACCCGGGTCGCCGGGCCCGTGCACAGCCGTATGACGGCGAAGGCGACGACCGCTCCCAGGGCGAGCCCCGCGGCCACGTCGTGCGGGTAGTGGACGCCGACGAAGACCCGGGAGAAGGCCATGAGCAGGGCCAGCGGGGCCGTCAGCCGGATGAGCGCGCGCCGGGCCAGGGCCAGGGCGACGGCCGCGGCGCCCGCGATCGTGGCGTGGTTGCTGGGGAAGGACCAGTCGCCGGGCGGCGGGCAGGCGGCGATCGAGGGGGCCGCTCCGGCGACCGCCCGGCACGGACGTTCCTCCGTGAAACCGGACTTGAGCACCTCACTGCACACGTACGCCACAGCCGTGGCCAGAGGTGCAAGGGCCGCGATCGCGAATACGTGGGTGGTTTCGCGCCGGGCCCGCCACCAAGTCGCCGCGCACAGGGCGGCGAAGAGCAGGATTCCGGCCTCCGTCCATATTTCGACGGTGTGTTGTACCCACGTAGGGGTGCCGCGGGCGGCGTCGGTGATGTCGCGGTAGAGCTCGGTGTCCTCGAAGTCCATGGTTACGGACCGTAGGCGGCGGGGCGATACCGTCACAGCTTGCGATCGTCGTGTGCCTCCCCTGACGAAAGACAGGGGTGGGACCGCCGGTTCCGGGATGATGATCCGGAAAAGTTGTGATCGGTGGCGGCGGGTGGGGCCTGCGAAGTGGCCGATCTCTCGTACAGTTTGCGCCGTGGGATCTCTGCGCAATCCGGTCGGGCCGCTTCCCTCCTCCATCTACTGGCGACGGAGGGTCGTACTGGTGTCTGTGGTCGCCCTGTTGGCGCTGCTGGTCACCTGGATCGTCACCTCGGGCGGCGGAGGCGACAAGAACGACGCGGGCGGGTCCGACGGCAAGAATCCCTCCCCTACGACGATCACACCGGGACCGTCCGGCTCCGGACCGGCGATCAGCCAAGCGCCGGGCGGACGCGACGAGTCGAGCGGCGGGAGCTCCGGCGGATCGGGGTCCGGGTCCGGCGGCGGTGGTACGGGCCCCGGGTCGGGGGACGGCTCCGGTGGCTCCGGCTCCGGCGGCACGGACGGCGGCGGTTCCGCCGGAGGCGGCACGGAGGGCGGCGCGGGCGGAGGCGTCGGTACGGGCGACACGCTCCCGGCGAGCTCACCGCTGCCCAACTGCACCGCGAGCATCGTGCAGTTGACCGTAGGCAGCCTGCACAACAGGTACTCGCCCGGCCAGACGCCCACGCTGGAGCTGACCGCGAAGAACTCCTCCGCCAACGACTGCAAGGTCGATCTCGGGCCGAAGAACGCGGTGTTGACGATCACTCGGGCCGGTGCCGACGACGACTACTGGTCCTCCGCGGACTGCCCCAAGGTCTCCGACAGCCTGGTGTTCCGGGTGCCTGCCGGCAGCAGCATCACGTACAGCGTGCCGTGGGACCGCAAGCCGAGCGCTCCCCAGTGCGCGACGCCTCCGGCGGGGTCGGCCGGGGCGGGGACGTATCTGGTGGAGGCGAAGACACCCGGGTTCGGGACGGCGCAGGCGTCGTTCGTGCTGGACAGCGACTAGCCGTTGGCAAGGTGCTGTTGCTTGGCTGGGCACCCGGCGTTGGTGCCCACAGCCAGGCCGCACAGGCCGCAGACGCAGACCTAGACGTACCGCTCGAGGATGGAGCTCTCCGCCAGTCGAGACAGCCCCTCCCGCACGCTCCGCGCCCGGGCCTCCCCGACCCCGTCCACCGTCTGCAGGTCGTCCACGCTGGCGGCGAGCAGCTTCTGCAGACCGCCGAAGTGTTCCACCAGCCGGTCGATGATCGCTCCCGGCAGCCTCGGTACTTTCGCCAGCAGCCGGAAGCCGCGCGGCGACACCGCCGAGTCCAGCGTCTCCGGCGAGCCGGTGTAGCCCAACGCCCGTGCCACCGTCGGCAGTTCGAGGAGCTCCGCGTGGGTGAGGGCGTCGAGCTCGGACAAAGCTTCCTCGACCGTGCGGGAGCGCTTGGCCGTGGGCTCGGGGACGTAGTCCCGGACGACCAGCTCGCGCTCGGGCTCCACGCCCGCGATCAACTCGTCGAGCTGGAGGGCCAGAAGACGCCCGTCGGTGCCGAGCTCCACCACGTACTCGGCGATCTCCGTGGCGATACGGCGCACCATCTCCAGGCGCTGGGCCACGGCCGACACGTCCCGGACGGTCACCAGGTCCTCGATCTCCAGCGCGGACAGTGTGCCCGCGACCTCGTCGAGGCGGAGCTTGTACCGCTCCAGGGTCGCCAGGGCCTGGTTGGCGCGGGACAGGATCGCGGCGGAGTCCTCCAGGACGCGGCGGTGGCCGTCGACGTACAGCGCGATCAGGCGCATGGACTGGGAGACGGAGACGACGGGGAAGCCGACCTGCTTGCTGACCCGGTCCGCCGTGCGGTGCCGCGTGCCCGTCTCCTCCGTCGGGATCGTCGGGTCGGGGAGCAGCTGGACACCCGCCCGGAGGATCTTCGACAGGTCGGAGGACAGCACGATGCCGCCGTCCAGCTTGCACAGCTCTCGCAGGCGCGTCGCGGTGAACTCGACATCCAGGACGAATCCGCCCGTACACATCGTTTCGACCGTCTTGTCGGAGCCGAGCACGATGAGGCCGCCGGTGTTGCCGCGCAGGACTCGCTCAAGGCCGTCGCGCAGGGGAGTGCCGGGTGCCACGGCGCTCAGTGAGGCGCGCATCAGGCCATCGGCACCGGAACTCCCACCGGACTTTCCGGGAGCTGCTGCCCGGTCGTTGGCTGCCACTGCACTCCTCCGGTCGCAGGTTCTGGGTCGCTCCCGTCTCGCACACGTGGTTCGTACGGACGGGCGAGACCAGGGCAAAGTCTACCGGCGGTCCTCCTCGTCCCGTGGGGCCTCTCTACGACGCGAGCGCGGAAGGACCCTCAGGGCGTCCCCTATGTCCGCGACTTCCAGAACCTTCATGCCTGCCGGGATCTTGCCCGGATCGCCCGGTACCAGGGCGTGAGTGAAGCCCAGACGGTGGGCTTCGGCGAGCCGGCGCTGCACGCCCGTGACCCGTCTCACCTCGCCCGCGAGGCCCACTTCGCCGATCGCGACGAGGTTCTTGGGCAGAGGTGTGTCGCTCGCCGCACTCGCCAGGGCGAGGGCGACGGCCAGATCCGCGGCCGGCTCCGACAACTTCACACCGCCGACCGTCGCGGAGTAGATGTCCCTTTTACCCAGGGCGCTGATCCGTCCGCGCTGCTCCAGGACCGCCAGCATCATCGAGACGCGGGAGGTCTCCAGGCCGGACGTGGTCCGCCGGGGGCTGGGGATCTGGGAGTCGACGGTGAGCGCCTGGACCTCGGCCACCAGGGGGCGGCGGCCTTCCAGGGTGACGGTCAGACAGGTGCCGGGCACCGGCTCGGCACGCCGGGTCAGGAACAGGCCGCTCGGGTCGGTGAGGCCGGTGATGCCCTCGTCGTGCAGTTCGAAGCAGCCGACCTCGTCCGTGGTGCCGTAGCGGTTCTTGACGCCCCGCACGAGCCTGAGGCGTGCGTGCCGGTCGCCCTCGAAGTGCAGGACGACGTCCACGAGGTGCTCCAGCAGGCGCGGGCCCGCGATGGCGCCGTCCTTGGTGACATGGCCCACAAGGAGGGTGGACATCCCACGCTCCTTGGAGGCCCGGATCAGCGCCCCCGCCACCTCGCGCACCTGTGCCATGCCGCCGGGGGCGCCGTCGATCTCCGGGGAGGCCACCGTCTGCACGGAGTCGAGGATCAGCAGGGACGGCTTCACCGCGTCCAAGTGGCCGAGCACGGTCGCCAGATCCGTCTCGGCGGCGAGATACAGGTGGTCGTCGATGGCCTTGATCCGGTCTGCGCGCAGCCGGACCTGGCTCGCCGACTCCTCGCCGGTCACATAGAGCGTGCGGTGTTCGTCACTCGCCGCCTTGGCAGCCACGTCCAGGAGCAGGGTGGACTTGCCGACGCCGGGCTCGCCCGCGACGAGGACCACCGCACCGGGCACCAGCCCCCCGCCGAGCACCCGGTCCAGCTCGGGCACGCCGGTGGAGCGGGCGGTGGCCTGACGGCCGTCGACTTGGCCGATGGGCAGGGCGGAGCTGGTGACGCGCCCCGGCGTCGTCGTACGGACAGCGGGCGCGCCGTACTCCTCGACCGTCCCCCATGCCTGGCACTCGGGGCAGCGGCCGAGCCACTTCGCCGTCTGCCAGCCGCATTCGGTGCAGCGGTAGGACGGTCGGTCCTTGGCGGTCTTCGTACGGGCAGCCATGCGGAAACCGTAACCGCGACCACCGACAACGCGGGCCACGACCCGGTCACGACCCGGCCACCCCGCAGGACCCGGCGGCCCCACGGACCCCGTTCACCCCGTGCGAATCAGCCCCACCCGACTCGAACGAGCCGCGGAATCCGGCGTTCCTGTCCCCTTATGAGGGATCGTTTCACCCGTACGGAGTAAATGCGTGCGACGAGGGAGAAGGGCTGGTCCGGAGCCGCCTACCGTCCACGGATGATGAGCAGCAGTCCGGAGACCTCGACCCGCTCCACCGGCGCACACAGGGCGCACCGGGAGGGCCGTGACCGCGCGGCGGCGCGCACCCTGGCGCAGCGCACGCCCGCGCGCTACGAGCCGTACCTGGACGGCCTGTTCACCTACTGCCTGTCCGTGCTGTGCGACCACGACGCGGCCGCCGCCGCCCTGTGCGACGCCCTCGCCCTCGCCGAGAAGCGCCGCGGCCCGGACGCGGCAGGGGACCGCAGGGCGTGGCTGTACGCGCTGGCCCGCTGGGCGTGCCTGCGCAAGCTGGCCGAGGCCAAGCAGAAACGTCAGGCCACGCACGCGGCGGGCCGCGGCAGCGCCGACCGGCGCCAGGCCGCGCAGCCCGCCACGCCGCCGGACTCCGAGGAGGTCCAGGAGCAGCGCCGGGGCGAACTGGCCCTGCTCGCCTGGCCGGAGGCCGCAGGCACCACCCCGGAACAGCGCGAGGCGCTCGAGCTCGCCGTGCGCCACCACCTCGCCGTCCACGAGGTGGCCGCCGTCCTCGGGATGGACCTCGCCGCCGCCCGCGAACTGCTCGCCTCCGCCGCCTGCGAGGTCGAGCGCACCCGCGCGGCCCTCGCCGTCGTCGAGACCGGCAGCTGCCCGAGTGTGGCCCGCCTCACCGGCGACAACCAGCTCGTGCTCAGCGCGACCCTGCGCCGCGAGCTCGTCCGGCACGTCGACGACTGTCCGCGCTGCCGCCGTACCGCCGAACGCGCGGTCCCCGGCCGCTGGCCCGGCGCCGCCGTCACCCCCGCCGAGCTGCCCGTTCTCGACGCGCCCCGCGCCGCCCTGCACGTCGCCATGGCACACGGCCCGCGCGCGCGAGGCACCGCGCCCCGCTTCGACCGGCGCGGCTTCCCGGTGGACCCCAAGGACCGCGCCGCCCGAAGAGACCGCCTACGCGCGCGTGCCGTCACCACGACCGTCGTCGCCACCGTCGTGGCCGCCCCCGTGCTCGCCCTGTGGGCCGCCTACCGGGGCACACCGACCGGCGAGGGCACCGACGGTCACTCCGCCAGCGCCGGCGAGGTGACCGGCCCCGGCATGCTCGACGGCGAAGCGGTGGACGGCGGGTATTACGAGAACGCCGGCAACGCCAGCCTCCGCCCCGGCGGCCGCTTCACCAAAGGCGGCAAATCCGATGTCTCCGTGGAGGTCGTCAGTGTCACCGGCGCCGGCCGGAAGGGCGCCGGGCACCTGGAGGTGGCGGCCGGCAACAGGGGCGACACCACGCTCGTCACCCTCACCGCGACCGGCTCCGCGCCGGTGCGCTGGTCCGCGAGCACGGCGGTCTCCTGGCTCTACTTCAGCCAGTCGTCGGGAACGCTCCTGCCGGGCGAGTCGTTGACGATCAAGGTGTACGTCGACCCTCTGCGCGAGCCGTCCGGGCCCTGGACCGCACAGGTGGCGATCGCACCGGCCGGCGCCGTCGTCACCATCGAGGGCTACGGCACCGCACCCAGCCCCTCCGATCCCGGCCCCGGGCACGGCCACCACCCCGGTCCCGGCAGCCCCAGCACCCCGCCCCCGTCCGACCCGGACCCGACGACCCCGCCGCCGACGAACCCCACGAACCCCACCCCGAGCGACCCGCCCCCGTCTCCCGACCCGGAGCCCACACCCACCGACCCCTCGCCCACCGACCCCTCGCCCACCGATCCCACGCCGGCCGACTCGGGCGGCTCGACACCGCCGCCCACCGAGGCCGACGACCCGAGCCCGTCGAGCACGTAGGAACTCGTAGAACGCGGGTCAGTCCACGGGATCCGCCGGATGCGGTGCCAGCAGCGGCAGCTGCGAGGCCAGCCGCTCCTCGCACAGCTCGACCAGGCGGTCGTACCCCGCCTTGCCCATCAGCTCGATCAGCTCCGGCCGGTAGGAGACGTACACCGGATCGCCCGCGCCGTGCGCCGAGGTCGCCGACGTGCACCACCAGTGCAGGTCGTGTCCGCCCGGGCCCCAGCCCCGGCGGTCGTACTCACCGATCGACACCTGGAGCACGCGCGTGTCGTCGGGCCGGTCGATCCACTCGTACGTGCGCCGCACCGGCAGCTGCCAGCAGACGTCCGGCTTGGTCTCCAGCGGCTCGCGGCCCTCCTTCAGGGCGAGGATGTGCAGCGAGCAGCCCGCGCCACCCGCGAACCCGGGCCGGTTCTGGAAGATGCACGAGCCCTGATAGGGGCGGGTCTGCCGGTCGCCGTCCTCGTCCTGTGAGATCCAGCCGCTCCGCAGGCCCTCGTCGTGGTGCTGCCAGATGTCCGGAGTGAGCCTGGCCACATGCTCGGCGACCCGCTTCTCGTCGTCCTCGTCGGAGAAGTGAGCGCCCAGGGTGCAGCAGCCGTCGTCCGCGCGGCCCGCCTGGATGCCCTGGCAGCCGCTGCCGAAGATGCAGTTCCAACGCGAGGTCAGCCAGGTCAGATCGCATCGGAAGACCTGCTCGTCGTCCGCCGGATCAGGGAATTCCACCCACGCGCGCGCGAAGTCGAGCCCCTTCTCGTCGGCCTCCCCGGCCCGCTTCGACTTCTTCGGTGCTTTCGCCTGCGAAGAACCCTCGACCGTTTTGGTCTTCTTGGGCGTCTTGGCCGCCTTTTCGTCCTTCGCCTTTTTCGTCTTTGGCACCCGTCCAGGGTAAGTCGCCCGAGGCCGGACCAGGCACAGTGTCAGGGGCAGGTCAAGAACCAGCTCCGGGGGCCGCTGACGGCGCAGGTGGCAGTAGCGTTCCGTCCATGAGACTCGGTGTCCTCGACGTGGGATCGAACACGGTGCATCTGCTGGTGGTGGATGCGCACCCGGGCGCGCGCCCGCTGCCCGCGCACTCGCACAAGGCGGAGCTGCGCCTGGCCCAACTTCTCGACGACGACGGGGCGATCGGCCCCGACGGGGTCGAGAAACTGATCACGGTCGTCCAGGAGGCGCTCCAGGCCGCCGAGGACAAGGGCGTCGAGGACCTGCTGCCGTTCGCGACCTCCGCCGTACGGGAGGCCACCAACGCCGACGACGTCCTCGCGCGCGTGCAGGCCGAAACCGGCGTCGAACTCCAGGTCCTCACCGGCGCGGAGGAGGCCCGGCTCACCTTCCTCGCCGCCCGCCGCTGGTTCGGCTGGTCCGCGGGCAAGCTGCTCGTCCTCGACATCGGCGGCGGCTCCCTGGAGATCGCCTACGGCATCGACGAGGAACCCGACGCGGCGGTGTCGCTGCCGCTCGGCGCGGGCCGCCTGACCGCGTCCTGGCTGCCCGGCGACCCACCGGCCCCGGAGGACATAAGGGCACTACGACGGCACGTCCGGGCCCAGATCGCCCGTACGGTCGGCGAGTTCAGCCGCTTCGGCGCCCCCGACCACGTGGTCGCCACGTCCAAGACCCTCAAGCAACTGGCCCGCCTGGCCGGCGCCGCCCGCTCCGCCGAGGGCCTCTACGTCCAGCGCGAACTGAAGCGGGAGTCCCTGGAGGCGTGGGTGCCGAGGCTCTCGGGCATGACGACGGACGAGCGAGCCGAGCTGCCGGGCGTCTCGGAGGGCAGAGCCGGCCAGCTCCTCGCCGGCGCCCTGGTCGCCGAGGGCGCCATGGACCTCTTCGGTGTGGAGAGCGTGGAAATCTGCCCATGGGCCCTGAGGGAGGGTGTGATCCTACGGCGACTGGATCACATGGGCTCGGTGTAGAGACCCAGGGGCGCGGGGAACTGCGGGATCAACCACATACAACCCGCACCCGACCGTGGCAAAAACCACAACGGCGAACAGGCCCCCGCCCAACCGCCGGAGGCACCCCGTACTCTGTTCCCCGTGGTGGAACCAGTCCGCATCCCGGATGCGAAGGTCGCCCTGTCCACGGCCTCCGTCTATCCGGAGACGACGGCGACGGCCTTTGAGATCGCCGCGCGTCTCGGGTACGACGGCGTCGAGGTCATGGTGTGGACCGACCCCGTCAGCCAGGACATCGAGGCGCTGCGCAGACTCAGCGACTACCACCAGATCCCGATCCTGGCCGTACACGCCCCCTGCCTGCTCATCACGCAGCGCGTGTGGTCCACCGACCCCTGGGTCAAGCTCCAGCGCGCCCAGGCGGCCGCCGAGAAGCTCGGCGCGACCACGGTCGTCGTCCACCCGCCCTTCCGCTGGCAGCGCCAGTACGCCCGCGACTTCGTCACCGGAATCTGGCGCATGGCGAACGAGACAGATGTGCGGTTCGCCGTCGAGAACATGTACCCCTGGCGCTACCGCGACCGCGAGATGCTCGCCTACGCCCCCGACTGGGACGTCACGAAGGAGGACTACCGCCACTTCACGATCGATCTCAGCCACACGGCCACGGCCCGCTCCGACGCGCTCGAGATGGTCGACCGGATGGGCGGCCGCCTCGGCCACGTCCACCTCGCCGACGGCAGGGGCTCGGCCAAGGACGAGCACCTCGTCCCCGGCCGCGGCACCCAGCCCTGCGCCGAGCTGCTGGAACGTCTCGCCCTGACCGGCTTCGACGGCCACGTCGTCATCGAGGTCAACACCCGCCGGGCGATGTCGAGCGCCGAACGCGAGGCCGACCTCGCCGAGGCCCTCGCCTTCACGCGCCTGCACCTGGCCTCAGCGGTGAAGGTGCCCCGGCGGTGAGCGACGCCACTGCGCGCAGGCGGGGCCGGCCCCCTCGTACGGAATCCGCCGACACCCGCGACCGCATCCTGACCGCGGCCCGCGAGGAGTTCTCCGAGCGTGGCTACGAGAAGACGTCCGTACGCGGCATCGCGAAGGCGGCCGGTGTGGACTCGGCCCTGGTCCACCACTACTTCGGCACCAAGGAGCAGGTCTTCGAGGCGGCCGTCGAGGTGGCCTTCGCGCCCGCGCTGAAGGTGCGGGACGCCGTCGTGGAGGGCCCTCTCGACGACGTCGGCGAGCGCATGACCCGCACCATCTTCGGCCTCTGGGAGAACCCCGTCACCCGGACCCCGCTGCTCGCGATCGTCCGCTCGGCCTTCAACAACGAGAGCGCGGCCGCCGTCTTCCGCCGCCTGGTCTCCACGCAGCTGCTGCGCCGCATCGCCGGGGAGCTCGACGCCCCGGACGCGGAGCTGCGCGCCGAGCTCGCGGCGGCGCAGCTCGTGGGGATCGCCATGCTCCGGTACGTGATCAAGGTGGAGCCCCTGGCCTCGGCGGACGTGGAGCAGCTCATCGCGCGGGTGGCGCCGGTGGTGCAGGGGCATCTCACCGGCCCTTGATCCAAGCCGCCACCTGGATGAGATGTACATCCCGCATTCCGGACAAGGTGTCCGCCCCTTGGAGCAACCGGCGTACGCTCGACTCAGTCAGAAATCCCAGAACTCCCGAAATCCCAGAACTCCCGAAATCTCTGACAGCTGTCTCTGAAGGAGCGAGCGACGATGCCCGAGCTGAGGTCCCGCACAGTCACCCACGGCCGCAACATGGCGGGCGCCCGCGCCCTAATGCGCGCCTCCGGTGTACCCGGTGCGGACATCGGCCGCAAGCCGATCATCGCGGTCGCCAACAGCTTCACCGAGTTCGTGCCGGGCCACACCCACCTGCAGCCGGTGGGCCGGATCGTCAGCGAGGCGATCGTCGAGGCCGGCGGCATCCCGCGCGAGTTCAACACGATCGCCGTCGACGACGGCATCGCGATGGGCCACGGCGGCATGCTGTACTCCCTCCCCTCCCGCGACCTGATCGCGGACAGCGTGGAGTACATGGTCGAGGCGCACTGCGCCGACGCCCTGGTCTGCATCTCCAACTGCGACAAGATCACCCCGGGCATGCTGATGGCGGCCCTGCGCCTGAACATCCCGACGGTCTTCGTCTCCGGCGGCCCGATGGAGTCCGGCCGCGCCACCCTCGTCGACGGCACGGTCCGCACGCTCGACCTGGTCGACGCGATCTCCGACGCCGTGAACGACAAGATCTCCGACGAGGACATCCTCCGTATCGAGGAGAACGCCTGTCCGACCTGCGGCTCCTGCTCCGGCATGTTCACCGCCAACTCGATGAACTGCCTGACGGAGGCCATCGGCCTGTCCCTCCCCGGCAACGGCTCGGTCCTGGCCACCCACACGGCCCGCAAGCAGCTGTATGTCGACGCGGCCCGCACGGTCATGGACATCACCCGCCGCTACTACGAGCAGGACGACGAGACGGTCCTGCCGCGCAACATCGCCACCTTCTCCGCCTTCGAGAACGCGATGGCCCTGGACATCGCGATGGGCGGCTCGACGAACACGATCCTGCACCTGCTGGCGGCGGCCCAGGAGGCGGGCGTCCCCTTCGGCCTGGAGGAGATCAACGACGTCTCGCGCCGCGTGCCCTGCCTGGCGAAGGTCGCCCCGAACGTCGCGAAGGACCGCACGTACTACATGGAGGACGTGCACCGTGCCGGCGGCATCCCGGCCCTCCTCGGCGAACTGCACCGCGCCGGCCTGCTGAACGAGGGCGTCCACGCGGTCCACAGCCCGTCCCTGGCGGACTGGCTGAAGACCTGGGACGTCCGCGGCGGCTCACCCTCCGCGGAGGCCGTGGAGCTGTGGCACGCGGCCCCGGGCTGCGTTCGCTCCGCCGAGGCCTTCTCCCAGTCCGAGCGCTGGGAGGCGCTGGACGAGGACGCCGAAGGCGGCTGCATCCGGAGCGTTGAGCACGCCTACTCCAAGGACGGCGGCCTCGCGGTCCTCAAGGGCAACCTGGCGGTCGACGGCTGCGTGGTGAAGACGGCCGGCGTCGACGAGTCGATCTGGACCTTCGAGGGCCCGGCGGTGGTCTGCGAGTCGCAGGAAGAGGCCGTCGAGAAGATCCTCAACAAACAGGTCACCGACGGTGACGTCGTCGTCATCCGCTACGAGGGCCCCAAGGGCGGCCCCGGCATGCAGGAGATGCTCTACCCCACGTCCTTCCTCAAGGGCCGCGGCCTCGGCAAGACCTGCGCCCTGATCACGGACGGCCGCTTCTCCGGCGGCACCTCGGGCCTGTCCATCGGCCACGCCTCCCCGGAGGCGGCCTCCGGCGGCACCATCGCCCTCGTCCAGGACGGTGACCGCATCCGCATCGACATCCCCAACCGCACGATCGACCTGCTGGTCGACGAGGCCGAGCTGGCGCGCCGCGAGCAGGCGCTGGGCGGGGTGTACGCCCCTCAGAACCGGGACCGGAAGGTCTCGGCGGCCCTCCGGGCGTACGCGGCGATGGCGACCAGCGCGGACAAGGGCGCCGTGCGGGACGTCAGCAGGCTGGGCTGAGGGTTTCGTAAAGGGGCCGTCCCTTCGGGGGCGGCCCCTTCGCGTGTCACCGGTGTCATCAGTGTGACCAGGCGGACGGGTCACTTCCGCTCACGCCGAAGACCGTCCCGTCAGGGGCCCCCGCGTACACGTGACCGTCGGCGATCACGGGCGTCGGCACCGTACCGGCGACCTGGTCCGCGTTCTTGGCGAACCGCGGTGGTGTCTGCCCGACGAGCCTGCCGTCACGGGCATCCACGGCGAGCAGCCGCCCGTCGGGGGCGGTGACGTACACATGCCGCCCATCGGAGACCGGTTCCGATCCCCGGGTCACGGCCGTCTCCAGGCGCCACCGCTGCTCACCCGCGGCCATGTCGACGGCCACCAGCGATCCGCCGGACCCCATGAGATACACCAGGTTCCCGCGTACGGTGCCATCCGCCTGTGCCAGCGGAAGGGGCAGCGTCACCCGCCGCGATGCCCCGTCGTCCGGTGTGTAGCGCACCACGGCCCTCGCGTCCCCGTAGACCGCGTCGACGGAGACGAAGAAGACCGCCCCGCCCGCCGTACCGACCGGCTTCAGCCTCCCCTTGAGCTGTGCGTCCCACCGCACGTCACCCGTGTCCGGGTCCACCGCGGTGACCCGCGTGCTCGTCCCGTCGGCGGACGTGCTCGTCGTGTACGCCAGCGGATCTCCGGGGAAGGAGACGAAGTACGGCGCTTCGTGCCCCGGTATCCGGTGGCTCCACTTCGTGTCGCCGGAGGCGCTGTCCACACCGGTGACCGTGCCGTCGACGCCGGTGAGCAGCAGCGCGCCCGCCGCGTACGCCAGCCCGCTGTACGCGGGTACGTCCTGCCGCCAACGCATCCGGCCCGAAGCGGGATCGAGCGCCTCCAGGCGCCGGCTCCGGTCCAGCGCGGGCTGTACGAGACCGCCCGACAGCACCGGCTGTGCGCTGCGCGCCTCGGTGACGGTGTGCCGCCACAGCAGGCGGCCGTCGGACGGATCGAGGGCGAAGACCAGCCCGGACCGCGCACAGAGCAGCTTCCCCGCCCCGTACGAGCACTGGGGCGTCCCCTTCTCGCCCTTGGGCGCCGGCGTCGCCTCCCACGGACTGAACCCGGCCGAGATGGCGGGCGGTGTGGGCCCGCTCTTCGACGTGCTGCCGGGGTCGCCCGTCAGCTGCACCGCGGCCAGCGTGACGATCGCGGCGAGACCCAACGCCCCGGCCCCGAGAGCCACCGGTCTGCCCAGGCGTCTCTTGGGCCGCGGTGCGGGCGCCTCGGCACGTGGCTCGGGCTCGGGCTCGGCCTCCGGCTCGGGCGCATCCACCGTCCGCTGCGCCGGTATGAACGCCTGCGTGTCGTACGAGGCCGCCACCGACCGCAGCTCCCGCATCAACTCGTCCGGCGTGGGCCGGTCCTCGGGCTCCTTGGCGAGACAGCGCAGCACGAGCGGCGCGAGGTTCTCCGGTACGGCGGTCAGGTCGGGCTCGTCGTGCACGACCTGGTAGGCGACGACGTACGGACTGTCGGAGTCGAACGGCCCGCGCCCCGTCGCCGCGTGCACCATCACGGACCCGAGCGCGAAGATGTCGGCGGCGGGCCCCACCTCACGCGGTCGCCGGAACTGCTCGGGTGCCATGAACGGCGGCGTGCCGATCAACTTCCCGGTCTCGGTCCGCAGTTCGCTGTCCTTTGGCCGAGAAATGCCGAAGTCGATGACCTTGGGCCCGTCCTCGGCGAGCAGCACATTGCTCGGCTTGAGGTCCCGGTGCACCACGCCGACCCGGTGGATGTCGCGCAGCGCCTCGGCCAGTCCGGCCATCAGGCGGCGCAACTGGTCCGCGGCCATGGGACCGTTCCGCTTCACGTGATCGGAGAGGGTCGGCCCGGGGATGAACAGGGTGGCCATCCAGGGCCGTTCGGCCTCCGGATCGGCGTCGACGACAGGCGCGGTGAAGGCACCGCTCACCCGCCTGGCCGCGCCCACCTCCTGCCGGAACCGCCCCCTGAACTCGGGATCCCTGGCGAACTCGGCATGGACGACCTTCACCGCGACCTTCATCCCCGAAGTGCTCCGGGCGAGGTGCACCACTCCCATGCCGCCGGAGCCCAGACACGACTGCAGGCGGTAGTGACCGGCGTATTCGGGAAGTTCCGCTTCCGCGCCCGCTCCGGTGTTGCGCTGTGGCGCCATGGAACCACCCCCGTGCTCTACGTCCGCGCGCGCGACGCACGGAGCCTAGTCGATGACTCGTACGAGGCAGAGGCGGCTTGCTAGCCTCTCTGTACGAATCACGGACATGTGTTTCATGGCGTGATTCGGGGGAATCAACGGGATCCCATGGCAGTCATGGGGTCAAACGGGGGAGGTTTCATGTCTGTTGACCGTGTCGAAGAGAGAACCGAAGAGGCTGCGGGTACCGAAGCAGAGGCCGTCACCACCACGGCCCTGCGCTACTACTCCGTCGCGCCGGGCGTACGCCTCAACGTCCGCAGCGGTCCCGGCACCAACTACACCGTCGTCCGCGTCCTGCCCGAGGGCGCCAGGGTCCCGATCTTCTGCCAGGCACCGGGGACGAGGGTGACGGGTCCGTACGGCACGTCGAGCATCTGGGACAACATCGACAACGGCGAGTACGTCTCGGACGCCTACGTGAACACGGGCAGCGACGGCTACATCCGCCCGCGCTGTTCCGTCTGATCGTCTCTGATCCCGACCGGAGCCCGCGGGCCGCCCAGCGCGATAATCAACGGGTGAGCGACGAACATCCCACCCCACCCACCCCCGCGGGCTCCACCGGCGACCCCCGCCCGGAGCCACTCCGCTTCTTCGGCACCACCTGGGTGAACCACGACCACGGCTACACACGCCGCCGGATCGCCGCGTCCGTCGGCTCCCTGGCCGCCACGGCCGTCTCCCTCCTGGTCCTCCGCTTCGCCTACGAGGGCATCCAGATCGCGGCCATCGGCGGCTTCGTCACTGTCCTGGTCGTCGCCATGTTCGCGATCTGCAGCGCCCTCGCCTTCCGCCACACCTGGGACGGCTTCAGCAGACGCCCCGACCCCGACCGCCAGGCCTCCCTCCGCGGCCTGCTGGCCATCGGCTTCGTCGGCTCCCTCCTCGCGTACTTCGTCCGCTCTCTCACCGAGGCCCCCGGTGAGAAGCTCCACCGCGAGGAATACGAGACCGCCCTCGAACAACACGAGAAGCGCACAACCCGCCGCACCCGCAACCCATCAAAGAAGCGCCGCAAGACATAGCCCGGGCCTGCTCACTACACAGAGCCGGGCCCACCCACAACACCTGCTCACCGCCGCTCACCCCCACCCCGCCGCCGCTCCAACCACTGCCTCCGTCAGCCTGCGGGCTACCGCCCCGCCCCGCCGCGGGACCGCTCTGTCGCACGCCAGATCTCGCGGCCGCCGATGCCGTCAGGCTCTGCGGGAGTTGCCCTGGCCCCGCGTCACGCTGCGGGCTCTGCTTCCCCGCCCGGCTGTCAGTCAGCGTGCGCTACTCTCGCCCGCCATTCAGGCTGCGGGCTGCCGATCCTGTCCCGCTGCGGGTGTGCTCTGGGTGCGTGCCAGGCCTCGCGGGCCGCCGATGGCGTCAGCTGGGGTAGGGCCTCGCCCGGCGGTCAGGCTGTGGGCGCCGCCCCGCCTCCGCCTCTCCGTCCCGCGTCAGGCTGCGGGCTGCCGATCCCGTCCCGCTGCGGTCAGCCGACGGCGTCAGGCTGTCGCGCTGCCCCCGCTGGTCGTCAGGCTGCGGGGGCAGTCGTGCCGCTGGGCGGCTCTCCCGACCCACAGAAGGCGGCACCCCATCAGCGCCGGGCTGCGCGACCCACCCCCGCCCAGCCCGCACGCCGGGTCACCGGGAACGTGGGGTGCCTGGACCCCCCACCCCACCCCGGCCCAACCCGCCGGCACCCCCGCCTCTCACCAAAAACTCACCGCCACTGACCCACACCCCCGCCACCATGACCGTATGACGGCTTCCTTCCACGCCACCCGCGCCCACTCCTTCAACGCCGCCGCAGCCCAGTACGCCGCCAACCGCCCCTCCTACCCACCCGCCCTCTTCGACGCAGTCGAAGACCTGTCCGGTCGCCCCCTTGCCGGCGCCCGGGTCGCGGACATCGGCGCCGGCACCGGCATCGCGACCGCCCTCCTGCACGCCCGCGGCGCCGACGTCATCGCCGTGGAGCCCGGCGACGGCATGGCGGCCCAGTTCCGCCGCAGCCACCCCGACATCCCGATCCTCAAGGGCAACGGCAACACCCTCCCCCTGGCCACCGCCTCCCTCGACTTCCTCACCTACGCCCAGGCCTGGCACTGGACCGACCCCACCCTCGCCGTCCCGGAAGCCCTCCGTATCCTGCGTCCGGGCGGCGCGCTCGCCCTGTGGTGGAACACCGACGCCCTCGACGTGCCGTGGATCGCCGAGGCCGCCGCCCGCATCGGCCGCCACTTCGGCATCGACACCGCCGCCGAGAGGAAAGGGGCCGCAGCCGACACCCAGGCCGCCGATCCCACGGGCCGCCTCGACTTCGGCCGCCGCCAGGTCCGCTGGAGCCGCCGAGTCCCCATCGACACCCACCTCGCCAACATCGGCAGCCACTCGCTCTTCCTGATCCACGGCGAGGAGACGAGCGCCGCGTTCCTCGCCGAGGAGCGCCAGCACCTGATGCGAACCTTCCCCGACGGAATCGTCGAAGAGGTCTACGACGTCGACCTGCTCGTCGCCATCAACACCTGACGCACACCAACCAGAAGCGGCTCGCGGCTCTACACCGCCGCACTCCCGCTCGCCGGCTGCACGACGCCGTACTCCTGCTCGCCACCAGCCCCCGACGGCGTACCCCCGACGGCTCCACGACGCCGCACCTCTTTCTCCGCCACCAGCGCCTGCCCGCGCGCGGCGGCCCACCCCTCCAGGGCCGCCGCACACGCGTGGTCCACATGCCGCAGCCCACCCAGCTCCAGCCGCACCTCCCGATCCCGCGGCAACGCCTCCAACGCGTCCAGCAGCTTCGGCAGCCGCAGGAACGTCGCATGCCCCCACACCCGTACGACGATCCCCGCCTCCCCTTGGTCCTCGGTCTCCACATGCACATGGCTGATGTCCCACGCGGTCTTCGCCACAGCCAGGGCCAGCCCCACCAACACGCCGTCGAAGAGATCCCCGACCACAATCGCGCCAGCAGTCACCCCCAGCACGGCCACCTCCCCCCGATGCCCACGCCACAACTCCCGCGCCTCATGCACCGGCACGAGCTTGCACCCGGCAAGCACCAGCAGCCCCGCCAGCGCCGCAACCGGTACCAACCCCAGCACCCCGGGCACCACCACCGTGAACACCAGCAACCAGACCCCGTGCAACACCCGCGAGGCCTTGGTCCGCGCCCCCGCCTGCACATTCGCCGCACTCCGCACGATCACCGCCGTCATCGGCAGCGCCCCCAGCACCCCGCACACCGCGTTCCCCGTCCCCTGCGCGATCAGCTCCCGGTCGTAATCCGTCCGCGCCCCCGTATGCAGCCGGTCCACCGCCGCCGCGCTGAACAACGACTCCGCCGACGCGATCAACGCGAAGGCGACGACGGTCCCGATCACTCCAACTTCCATCAGCCGCCCGAAATCCGCTCCCTCCGGCACCCGCACCGCATCGACCAGCCCCCGCACCTCGACCCGCCGCACATCCAGGTCGAACACCCCGGTCACCGCGGCCGCGAGAGCCACCGCCACCAGCGGCGCAGGCACCACCCGCGCCCCCCGCCGCCACCGGGGCCACAAGAGCGATACAGCAATGGTGGCAGCCCCCACTGACAACGCCGCCGGATCCACCCGCCCCGGCAGCGACACCAGCCCGGCGAGCTTCCCGAGCCCGCTCGCCGGCGCCGCCGCATCCCCCAGGGCATACAGTTGCCCGGCGACCAGCACGAGCCCGATCCCGGCGAGCATCCCCTGCACGACGGCCGTGGACACAGCCCGGAACCACCGCCCGAGCCGCAGCACCCCCAGCCCCACCTGCACCACTCCGGCCCCGAGCACCAACACCCCGAGCACCTCGACGCCGTATCTCTGCACCGCCTCGTACACCAACACGGTCAGCCCCGCCGCCGGCCCGCTGACCTGCAGTCTGCTGCCGGGCAACGCCCCGGCGACCAGCCCGCCCACGATCCCGGTCACCAGCCCCAGCTCGGTGGGCACACCCGAAGCGAGGGCGACGCCCACACAGAGGGGCAGCGCGACGAGGAACACGACGAGGGACGCGAACAGATCGGCCCTGCCTACGGCACAGCGCATGAGAACAGCACCTCCGGTTGCGGACGTGGTGAGCGGGAGATGCCTGGGCGCCGAGCAGGGGGAGGACGCGGCGGGCTGAAGTCCATTGTCGTCGTGGCGAGTTGCTCAGACAGCCGGGTTCATGCGGCCAATCGGGTGATCCGGAGGTGTATGAACCGGATCGCCCGCCTCCGAGCACCCCGTCGCGCCCCTGCGCTGCCGAAAGCGCACCTCCCTTGACGGCACCCAATCCACGAGAGGATTATTCATCATATGATGAATTACGCGCCCGACCCACCCGACAAGGAAGCAGCCAACAAAGCCGGCAAGAAGGGCAAGGAGATGCCCCGCACCCACACCACCTCAGCCACCTCTGCCTCCACCTCCGCCGTCCGCGCCCAAGACCTCACCGTCGTCCGCGGCCCGCGTACCGTCCTGCGCGGCCTCCACTTCACCGTCCCGCGCGGCCAGATCACCGGCCTCCTCGGCCCCTCCGGCTGCGGCAAGTCGACCCTCATGCGAGCGATCGTCGGCACCCAGGCCAAGGTCACCGGCACCCTCGACGTCCTCGGCCGCCCCGCCGGCCACCCCACCCTGCGCACCCGCATCGGCTACGTCACCCAAGCCCCCTCCGTCTACGACGACCTGACCGTCCGCCAGAACCTCGACTACTTCGCCGCGATCCTCGACCCAGGCCACACGTCCGCGGACCGCCGCCACGAGACCGTCACCCGAGCCATCGCCGACGTGGACCTGACCACCCACGCCGACGCCCTCGCCGGCAACCTCTCCGGCGGCCAGCGCAGCCGCGTCTCCCTCGCCGTGGCCCTCCTCGGCACCCCCGAGCTCCTCGTCCTCGACGAACCAACGGTCGGCCTGGACCCCGTCCTCCGCCGCGACCTGTGGAACCTCTTCCACGACATCGCGGCGCAGCGAGGGGCGACGTTGCTCATCTCCTCCCACGTCATGGACGAGGCCGAGCGCTGCCACCGCCTCTTCCTGATGCGCGAGGGCGAGATCCTCGCCGACGACACCCCGGACGCCCTCCGCACCCGTACGCACTCCGAAACGGTCGAGGAGGCATTCCTGCACCTCGTCGACGAGGCCGTCGCGGCCGACCGCACGAAGGAGACAGCACGATGAGCACGAGCACGAGCGCGAGCACGACGGACACACCCGGTACGACGATCAGGCCCGCCCCCACCAGCGCCCTGAACGCCTCCCGCACCATCGCTACCGCGACCCGGGTCTTGCGCCAGCTCCGCCACGACCCGCGCACGATCGCGATGATGATCCTGATCCCCTGCGTGATGCTGTTCCTGCTGCGCTACGTGTTCGACGGCAGCCCGCGCACCTTCGACAACATCGGCGCCTCCCTCCTCGGGATCTTCCCCCTGATCACGATGTTCCTGGTCACGTCCATCGCCACCCTGCGCGAACGCACCTCGGGCACCCTCGAACGCCTCCTCGCCATGCCCCTCGGCAAAGGCGACCTCATCGCGGGCTACGCCCTGGCCTTCGGCACCCTCGCGATCATCCAGTCCGTCCTCGCGACGGGTCTGGCGGTCTGGTTCCTCGACCTGGACGTCACGGGCAGCCCCTGGCTCCTCCTCCTGGTAGCCCTCCTCGACGCACTGCTCGGCACAGCCCTCGGCCTCTTCGTCTCGGCCTTCGCGTCCTCGGAATTCCAGGCCGTCCAGTTCATGCCGGCGGTGATCTTCCCCCAACTCCTCCTCTGCGGCCTCTTCACCCCCCGAGACAACATGCACCCCGTCCTGGAAGCCATCTCCAACGTCCTCCCCATGTCCTACGCGGTCGACGGCATGAACGAGGTCCTCAAGCACACCGACATGACGGCCAACTTCATCCGCGACGCACTGATCGTGGCGGGCTGCGCGCTGCTGGTCCTGGGCCTGGGAGCCGCAACACTGCGACGCCGGACGACGTAGCCCACCCCGCCCGTCCGGCGCTTGAGGACGAGGCCGTTCAGGCCGAAGGGGGCTGGGGCCGACGTCCCGCCCACCGGACACCCAAGCCGCACCCGCGCCCACGGGTGCGAGGATGAACCCGGACGACGCACCCCCCGGAGGGCACCCCAGCCATGACCCAGAAAGTCGCAGTCCTCGGCACCGGCAAGATCGGCGAAGCCCTGCTCAGCGGAATGATCCGCGCCGGCTGGGCCCCGGCCGACCTCCTGGTCACCGCCCGCCGCCCCGAGCGAGCCGAAGAACTCCGCACCCGCTACGGAGTCACCGCGGTCACCAACCCGGAAGCCGCCAAGACCGCCGACACCCTGATCCTCACGGTCAAACCGCAGGACATGGGCACCCTCCTCGACGAACTCGCCCCACACGTCCCTGCCGACCGCCTCGTCATCAGCGGCGCCGCAGGAATCCCCACCTCCTACTTCGAGGAGCGCCTCGCCAAAGGCACCCCGGTCGTTCGCGTCATGACGAACACCCCCGCCCTCGTCGACGAGGCCATGTCCGTCATCTCCGCCGGCACCCACGCCACCGCCGACCACCTCGCCCACACCGAGGAGATCTTCGGCGCCGTAGGCAAGACGCTCCGCGTCCCCGAGTCCCAGCAGGACGCCTGCACCGCCCTCTCCGGCTCCGGCCCGGCGTACTTCTTTTACCTGGTCGAAGCCATGACGGACGCCGGCATCCTCCTCGGCCTGCCCCGCGACAAGGCCCACGACCTGATCGTCCAGTCCGCGATCGGCGCCGCCACCATGCTCCGCGACAGCGGCGAACACCCGGTCAAGCTCCGCGAAAACGTCACCTCCCCCGCGGGCACGACCATCAACGCCATCCGCGAACTCGAGAACCACGGCGTACGAGCCGCTCTCATCGCCGCCCTCGAAGCCGCCCGCGACCGCAGCCGCGAACTGGCCTCCGGCAACAACAGCTGACGCCCCGCCGCCCCCGCCCGCCCGGGGGCGGCGACCCGCCACCCCTATCCGGCAGCCACGTCCATCACGGTCTCCGCGGCAACGGCCGGCAACAGCCCGATCGCCCGATACGCGGCATCAACCGTCGGCCGCGCCATCGCCCGCGCCCTCTCAGCACCATCCCGCAGCACCCCCTCCACAAAGCCAGGATCCGCGCACAGCTCCCTGTGCCTCTCCTGCACGGGCCTCAAGACCTCGACCACAGCCTCCGCGGTGTCCGTCTTCAAGGCGCCGTACGACTCATATACACCGCTCAGGTCCGATGGGTTCCCACCCGTGCACGCCGCGAGGATCTCCAACAGATTCGCGACACCCGGCCGTGCCTCCCGGTCGTACACGACATCCCGCCCACTGTCGGTCACGGCCCGCATGACCTTCTTGCGCACCACGTCCGGCTCATCCAGCAGATAGACGATCCCCGGCCCCGAGTCGTCGCTCTTCCCCATCTTCGACGTCGGCTCCTGCAGATTCATGACCCGAGCCGCCACCCCCGGACGCGTCGCCCGAGGCACCACGAACGTATGCCCGTACCGTTGGTTGAACCGCACCGCCAGATCCCGGGTCAGCTCCACATGCTGAACCTGATCGTCCCCGACCGGAACCTCATCGCTCCCGTACGCCAGGATGTCCGCCGCCATCAGCACGGGATACGTCAGCAGCGACAGCCGAACGCTCCCGCCCCGTTCCCGCTCCCGCGCGGCCTTCTCCTTGTACTGGATCATCCGCCGCATCTCGCCGTCCGTGGCCACGCACTCCAGCACATACGACAGCCGCGCGTGCTCATCCACATGACTCTGTACGAACACGGTGCACAGCTCCGGATCCAGCCCCGTCGCCAACAGCAAAGTCGCCGCCTGCCGACTCAGCCGTCGCACCCGCGCCGGATCATGATCGACGGTCAACGCGTGCAGATCCACGATGCAGAACAACGCCTCGGCCTGGTGCTGGTCGACGGCAACCCACCGGCGCATGGCCCCCAGGTAGTTCCCCAGAGTCAAATGCCCGGTCGGCTTGATCCCACTGAAGACCCGCGTCATCTCTCCCTCTCCTTCTGGTCGAGCCGGCCACCTCGGCCGGCCGGCTGCCCCTCGGAGTTCTGGAGGGAGAAACAAGAACGGCCGCCGAGGAGGCGGCCGTTGAGTGCATACGTGAGGACGGCCGCCGTCAGGCGGCCCACCACAGCTGGGTGCACGTACGCGTCGTCATGCACCTCAGGCTACGCCTCCCCTGCACTGCCCGGGCCGAAGTTGACACACCTGGACCCGGTCCGTACTGTTCTCCGAGTTGTCCGACGTGAGCGCCGACCCCGGTCGGTCCCCGGACAGCCATTCCGCAAGTACCAGCCGCACTCGACGACAGTCGTTCTGCCGTCGTGTCATTGGCATGCGTATTTGCGAAATGAGGAATCTGCGCCCGAAAGGACGCAGCCCCCGATTAGCGTCGGGGGCGGGGAATCCGCTAAAGTCTCACTCGTCGGAACGGCCCAACAGCCGCGAAGACAACTCCCGCTGACTGGGAATCGGATCGGAAAAGGATCTGATAGAGTCGGAAACGCAAGACCGAAGGGAAGCGCCCGGAGGAAAGCCGCGAGAGAGTCTCTCGGGTGAGTACGAAGGAAGCGTCCGTTCCTTGAGA